>CALWIK010000023.1 GCA_944380725.1 uncultured Clostridia bacterium | reverse complement strand
GCGCGGGCAAATACGTGGACGGACAGGTGCTCGTGATGCACGACATGCTCGGGCTGACCACCAAGTTCTCTCCCAGGTTCCTGCGCCGCTACGCAGACCTGCACGATGTCAGTCTCAATGCATTCCGCCAGTATATAGAGGATGTCAAATCCTGTGATTTCCCCAATGACAGCGAGCAGTACTGATACGGCATACAGGACACTCTCCCAAGAGGAATATGATGACATAGCCTCGCGCATCCTCTACGAGGACAACCATGTACTGGTTCTGAACAAGCGCGCCGGGGAGATAACCCAGGGAGACAAGACCGGAGACGAGCCCCTGCCTGAGAAGTTGAAGGCATTCATCGCCGCCCGGGACCACAAGCCCGGCAGAGTCTTTATGGGAGTACCCCACCGCCTGGACCGTCCCGTAAGCGGAGCCGTTATCCTGGCCAAGACATCAAAGGCCCTGGAAAGGCTCTCGGGTGCCTTCAGGGAAGGCGACGCGGGCAAAATATACTGGGCACTGGTGGAAAAGTCTCCGGAACCGCCACAGGGCGAGATCCGTTCCTGGCTCACTCGCAACGAGAAGCAGAACAAGTCCTACAGCCATCCGCAACCGCAGCCCGGAGCCAAGGAGGCCCTGCTGCGCTACCGCCTGCTGCGTCCTACCATGAAATATTTTCTGGTGGAGGTGGAGCTGCTCACCGGCCGCCATCACCAGATCCGCTGCCAGCTTGCCTCCATCGGCTGCCCCATCAAGGGCGACCTCAAATACGGAGCGCGGCGCTCCAACCCGGACGGCAGCATAAGCCTGCACGCCCGCCAGGTGACATTTCTCCATCCCACCCGGAAGGAGCCGGTGACTGTCACCGCTCCCACTCCCATGGAGGAGATGTAGCCCCTACCCTTCCACTACTGTACGGTATTCCTCGTATTTGGACAGAACATCCCTGACATACTGGACGGTCTCCCGCCCGCGGAACCTCCCGTGACGGAGAAAGTCCGCCTCCTCGATATACTCCTGCTCCGCCATCAGAGGGATGGTCGCCGCCACTGTCTCCCAGTCAGTGAAGTCGCGGCCCTGGCCGAGGGTAAAGTTGATGCAGTCCTCGATCCGGCTCTCCCCGGCATTGTACGCCGCGAGGGTGAATTTCACCACATTGACCGAGTCGAACCCCATATTACGGTAACGCCTCCCGATACGCCGCAGATGCAGGGTCCCTGCCTTGATATTATCCTCAGGATTGAAGAGGTCGGTGATACCGTAGACTGCCGCCGTGGAGCGCATCACCTGCATCAGGCCCGTCGCCCCGCGTCTGGAATATGCCCCGATAGAGAAACGGGATTCCTTGAATATCACTGCCGAAAGCAGCCTCCAGTCCCAGCCCAGAAGACCGCAGTGACGCTTGACTATCTCATCGTAGGGAGAAATGCGGTCAGTACGCGTGCCGGCCTTGAGATAAGGCTCAAGGTTGTAGGAGCGGAAAAACCTACTCTCCATATCGCCGTACTCTGAGCTGTGCACCATCATGCCCAGCCATCTGTTGGTCCGGTACAGCAGTCCCTGGTCTCCGCTGCGCACCGCCCAGGCATAACCCCGGAACGGCATGGAGAGGGCTACGGCTCCGGCATGGTCCGCAGGTATGGTGTCCGATACGCTGACCGCCACCATATCCACCTGTCCGTCCTCCAGCATCTGCCAGCAGTTACGCTTCTCATAGACACCGGAGAATCCCATACGGATATCCATTGAGTCCGCCATCGAGGTAAGCATGGTGTACTGAAAGCCTGTAAGAAATCCCCTGGAGGTATACATTCCGCTGCGGACATTGATATAGGCCGTAAGTGAGTCCACATCTTTGAACGTACTGGGGTCCAGAGCATTGCGACCAGGCCTCTCACACAGTCTGAAAAGATTGCCCAGGACGAAGATTGCCGCCACGGCTACCGCTGTCTTCCATAGTCTGCCCATATCCACCTTTACTCAATATAGAAAGGCCAGTGAATTCCGAGCTTGAAGCCGCGGTAAGGCCTGATATAGTGATATGCGGAGAACATGTTGCCTCCGTCAGGCCATCCCTGTCCGACATTGATGACCTTGATGAAGATATTGACCCGCTTCCACTGCATGTTGAGGAAAACGTCGATATAGGGATTGTAGCCTATGAGTTCCCGTGTCTGGAGCTGGAATGTGCCCAGAGCGGGGTTGTACGCCGGAGCGTAGTAGGGTGTGTTCATGATGGCGTCCGCACCGAGCTGGACTGTCAGCACGTTCTTGACGGCCTCCAGCTCAAGGTAGTAGCGCATGTGGAATGTCAGCATCGGCAGGGGCAGTACGTTCCGGTCCGAGGAGTATTGGAACAGTATCTTGTTGTCCAAGTGGAACTTCCACAGCTTGAAATCCTTGCGCACGTATCCGCTCATCACATTGATCAGGCCGCCGTGCTGGCGGATGACGCCCAGGGTGTCGTTGTATAGCAAGTTGTTGACCAGCCCGTAACTGAACGATGCCTCCAGCCTCCATTTCGGAATCTCAAGGAATGCCTCCACCTTAGTCGTGGATGTCTTGCCGAAATCATTCTCCCAGACATAGTGGTTGGAATAATAATGCTGCGAGAACCAGTCCGGCTCCTTGAGCGAGGTGCTGAACTTGCCGCCCAGGACTATGGGCTCGGACTTGTCCTTGAACGGGTAGAACGACACGTCAATATCGGCGTCCACACTGAAGTCATTCTGCCAGTATCCCAGGAAGCTGTAGCGAGCCTGGGCTCCCCAGTTAAGATACTTGCGGTACTGGCCGCGGGCACCGGCATAGACATAAAGGTCATGCAGGTGCACATTGCCGTTTCCGGTAAGGAACATGTCCGGATTGAAGGCATACACGCTGTTCCACTGATAACCCAGTCCTCCGCTGATCTGCGATACCACGGCATCGCGTGCCCATGGCTGAAGCTTGAAGAACAGTTTGTTGTCAACAGTCAGCATCCGGGAAGAATCGGCCGATGTGGTGGGATTGATATAGAACATATTGTTGTAGAAATTACGTCCCACCTCATCCGTAAGTGCTATATTGTCCGTATAATACCGATAGTATCTGGAGACTTCCCCGATATGTCCCACCGTCAGCAGAGGACCGTCCCCGGCACTGCCGAAAAGCAGGGAATCGGCCAGGGCCGCGTAAATCTCTTCCTCCGACGGAGGCAGGAGGGTGTCCGTCACAGAGGCCCTGAGCAGGGAATCAGCCACCGGATCCACTGCAGCAAGTGCTTCCTGAACAGCAGTATCCGCCGGAACGGAAAGGGTATCCGACATCATGGCCATAAGACTGTCTGCCATCGACGGTGCCGCCAGACTGTCAGCCGCCTCTTGTCCTGAAGCTGCTGTACTGTCCGCCACTTCCGCCGGCATCCGCGCCGCAGCCACCGCCGCATCCACGGCTTCGGCATACCTCTGCATCCTGAGAGCCACTATGGAGTCCACCGCAGCGGCCAGCACCGAGTCCTCCTCCATGGCCTTGCGCAGCCGTCTCGACTTGGACTCCAGATGGATGTTGTACGAGTGGTCGATAAAGAACGTATTCCGGGAAAGTTTGTTCTGAGCATCCTGCAGATTGACAGCGATAGTCTTGGCATCCACCGTCGTATCCCGCACCATGTAGGAATCCTGGATACCGCCGTTCTCCTGACGGGTGATATTGTGGTGGATAAGACCTGCATGGGCGATATAATTGCGGCCCAGATAGTTGGCACTCACCTCAAGGGAGTTGTTGACCGTTTCCTCCCTTTCCAGCATGCCTAAGGCCTTCCAGCCCTGATAGAGTACCGCCAGATTGAGTTCCGGAGTTATGTTCTGGGTGTGCAGGAAACGTACGTTGGTCTCCTCCTTGTCCTTGAATGCGAAGATGGTCCCCCAGTAAGCCAGTTCCGTGTAAGGAGCCTTGACATTAAAGAAAGGCATATTCTCCGGAATATGGGAATAGGTGATATAAGGAGCGTAGGCCTTGAACCTGTCGAATTCACGCCTTCGGAAAAAATTGACATTCTGCACTGCGGAGCCCACGGTGCCCAGATATACAGCATCGATATCCTCCTTGTAGAAAGGATATTCGGTAAACCAGTCATTGAACGTGGTATCCATGTGCATCTGCCTGTACTCGTTGACGTACGGTCCGGTGTTCCACGACAGGATTCTTTTATAATACAGGCTGTCAGGAACAAATCCCGTCTCCAGGACCCTCGGCTTGGACCAGCGGATACTGTCACGGACAGACTTCAGGCTGTCACGTACGCGGCGGGCACTGTCACGGGCCATCTCCCTCAGTTCCCACGGCTCATATTCCGTCGAGTCGGCGCCGGCAGCAGTGTCAGCGGCAGCAGCGGTACTGTCCGCAGCAACAGAATCAATTCCGGAAGTCAGCGAATCCGGCAGAGTCACAGTTGAATCCAGCAGGGCAAACGTAGAATCAGCCACATCCAATGAATCCGGCAACTGCGGCGCAACTGCTGATGAATCATTCCCATTCGTTACCGTATCCTGCGGGACACCGGGCTGAGCGATCCGTTCATAAGGCATGGACATACCTCTAATAATATATGCAGAGCACGGCAGCATCAGCATGATGACGCACGCGCACAATATGTCCCTTAACCTTTTTCTGTCCATAAGAGTGCAAATATAGGGGATTTTTGTTTTCCGCCTATTATTTTCCTACATTTGCCATCACTATGGAAAGGATACAATCACTCTTCGAGAGATACTCCGGCACAAGAGAGTACCGCATCGCTCCTTTGCCCTCGTCCGGAGGCAACCGCCAGTATTTCAGAATAATATGGAATGGAGGCAGCTGCATCGCCGCCGTCGGCACCGACCTTCGGGAAAATGAGGCATTCTTCTACCTCGACAGGCATTTTTCACAACTCGGGCTGCCGGTACCTGAGATACTGGCAGTAAGCGAAGACAGGACAGTCTACCTGCAGGAGGACCTTGGAGACACCACCCTCTTCGATGCCGTAGCCGCAGGACGGAAAAGCGGCAGCTACTCACAGGAAGAAAAGGCACTGCTGCGTACGGCCATTGAGACCCTGCCCGCGTTCCAGTACGTAGGAGCATCCGGGATGGATTTCTCGCAGTGCGGGCCGGTCCGGTATTTCGACAGGACATCGGTCATGTTCGACCTCAACTATTTCAAATACTGCTTCCTGAAACCTTCAGGCCTGGAATTCGATGAAATGGAGCTGGAGGAAGACTTCCGCAGGTTATGCGACCGCCTGCTGGTATGCTGCTCGGAGAACTTCCAGTACCGTGATTTCCAAGGGCGCAACATCATGATCTCACCGGAGGGCGGCATGAAGTTCATCGACTTCCAGGGAGGAAGAATGGGACCGGTACACTACGACCTGGCCTCCTTCGTCTGGCAGGCAAAGGCCCGTTACTCTCCACAGCTCAAAGAGGAACTGACCGAAGCCTACCTCGAGGCGCAGTCGCACTATGCCGTAGTGCGCCGGAAGGATTTCCTGACCGACCTGAGACAGTTCGTCCTGTTCAGGACGCTACAGGTACTGGGAGCCTACGGGTTCAGGGGGATGTTCGAACGGAAGCCGCATTTCCTCGAGAGCATCCCGTATGCCATGGACAACCTGCAGGAGCTTTTTGCCTCCGGCACATTCCCGGAGTATCCCTGTCTCTGCCGGATTCTCGAAG
>CALWIK010000022.1 GCA_944380725.1 uncultured Clostridia bacterium | reverse complement strand
CGTCCTTTCTTGTTCAGTAATTATTTTTTTGACCTCGTCATAAGGAATTTCGCCTCGGTCGCACATAGCATGATGCATTGGGCAAAGCGTAATAAGATTGCTGTTTTCAAGCCGTAATTCTTGATTTCCCCAATAGGCATCGCATGGTGAACCTGCAAACCTTGGTGGTTGTATCTTCTCCAGGTGTTGTACAAATCCCTGATGCACACCTGGCAGAGATAATTGTCCCGCGTTTTGATTTGCTGTCGCTTGGCTTGCCAGACTGCAGAATTTCTAAACTTTACAGCTTCATCAATTCTCTTGCGCTTTTTCGGCTTCCTACTGCAACTGTGCCCTTCAGCATGGATTTTCCCGCAGTATTTACACGACTTTTGAATTATGTTCATCTCCATTTTTCAAAAAATAAATCACCTTTTCAGGCACACTAGAAGAAAAACTTAATTGAAAATTATTACATAATATCATTCTAATATTTTAAATTCGTCTTTTTCGTCAAATTTTTGCTTATGAATTTCGCAATTTTATCGGCTAAACTTTTAAGAATATCTGCTAACATAACACCTGCGGCAACAACTAAAACCTTGTTCAACATAAAATCACCTAGTAAAAAAATATCTTGCTAAATCTAAAATTTAGTGCTATAATAAAAAGTAACAAGAGTTGGCCGCTCAAAAGGCGGTCTGTCCATTTGAAGCTTTTATAGAAAATAATCGCAACCTTTAGCCAGGGCGATTATTTTTTTATGTCTATTTTTAGAATTTAAAAAAACGTTACAAAAGTTAGTAAAGTAATTATTAAGTCTATAGTCATAAAAGTTATCACCCCCTATACTTAGGAGTGACAAGCCGCCCTTTGCTCGGACTTACTCTTGTTATGGTTTTCATTATGCTGAATTTTCGACAAATTTTCAAGGTCTACTTTAGTATATTTTCCATTTTATATTTTATCATTTTATTTTCGTACTTTTCGTAAAACTTTTTTATAAAATAAAATTGAGGGCATCAATCTTGATGTCCTCACATTTTAAGGCAAAATGGTGAGCTTATTGCTCACACTTTTATTTTACTATTCTTATTTCGTATTTTTCGTAAAATTTATTTTTCCTAGAAAATTTTTATTTTCTGGCTGATTGTTTTAATTAAATCTGCTAATAAAACTCCTGCAGCTACGACTAAAATTTCATGCAACACAAAATCACCTCATTCTAACTTAGCAATCTAATTTTTAAATTGGGCTATTGCTATTGAATTTTTTTCAATTCCAATTAATATAAAAAGATGCACACCACTCTTGTTAGTATGCATCTCTGCGAAATTTAAAAACTTAGGAGACAATGAAAAAATAAAAAATTTGACAGCTTCTTTATTATACAACTTTTTATTCGTATTATTCGTATTTTTTTATTTAAATGTTTTTTGCATATTTTAATCAATTCGCCTATAAGCGCTATACAAAGGTTACTTTTAACTATTTTTATTAGGTAAAAATTTCTCTTTCGAGTTCTTCCGAGCTTTTACCGATCTATCCTTTTTCACAAAATAAGCACATTTCTACTTAGTACTCCGTAAATAATTTTATATTTCTCACACGCTAAATTATTAAAACCTGAATATAATTTCATGAATGGTACAATACAGGAAAATTTTTTCTTGTTTTTTCTGCTATTAAAGTCATAATAGGCTTATTGTGATAAAAAATATTGACAAATTCATAAGAATTTATTATTAACTAAAACGAAAATATTGGTATGTTTTTAAACAAGTTTTTTAAAAGACAAGGGGTAAATTATGGTATGTCCAAAATGTGGAGGAAAAAATGTAAGTGTTCAACTTGAGCAGCTTTCAGCAAAAACAAACATGGAAATGGTATTGGTGGCATTACAAATAACATGGCAAGATCTTTAGTTGCTATATGTACTCTTGGGCTTTCTAATTTGTTTTGGAAAAAATCAATAGGGAATGAGACTACAAAAATAAAGACAAAGAAGGTTGCTCTTTGTCAGGGCTGCGGCAACAGCTGGGATATTGAATAATACTTACATAGACTTAAAAATTAATAATATTTTTTTGCAGTTGCTTAAAATTTACTAATAAAAAGATATCTTTACATTGAATTTTTTATATTCTTAGAAAAATAATTTTGTCAAAAAATTTTTATTGATATTTTCTATCTTTAGTGCCATAATAAAAGACAGTCGCTTAAAATGTGGTCTGTCCTAAAAAATATAATTTAAAAATAACAAAAAACAAAAAAATATAAAATATAGTTTATATAATAGGTAGAAAATACTAAATTATATTATTTTTAGAACTTCTTGTGATATAATGAACTTAAAAAATTGTATCAAGAGGTTTAGATAGAAATGAAAAAAATAACCGGATGTATTTTGTCTTTTGTATTAATTGTGCAAATGGGAAATAATCTAACTTGCGCAAGTAATATTGAACCATATAATTTTGATTATAAAAATTCTGATGTTACTATCACACGAACTAATGGAAATTCAAAAGGCGTTTTCACTATAAATAATTGTAATGCAAGTAAATTGTATAATTTTAAGTTCAATTTAAATCCAGGTGAATCACTTATAACAGCAAGAGATTACTTAGGAGAAGATTTTGATACTGGTGAAGTTTTTTTGATAGATGCTTATAATAAAATTAAGCAAATTATAGATAAGCCGTGGGCTATTGATTCAAGCGGAAATGAAGTTCCTACATATTTTAATGTTAGTGAAAATATACTTACTCAAACAGTAGACCATTCATGTAATAGTTCATTTCCAATTACAGCTGATCCGAATGCTTGGCAGGTTACAGTATGTATTGCTTCGATTGCGGGGTTATTAGCTTCTCTAGTAGTTCCTGCGGCAAAAATAATACAAATAAAAAAAGCTATTAAAATAGTTGGAGGATTATCTGTATTTGCTCAAATGCTTATCGGTTTAATTGTAGGCACACATTCTTTAACAACGATTGCTATTGCGTTTGGTCCAATTGTTGTCCAGGCATTTACTACAATTCTAGGTATAGATGGAATTATGAAAAATTGTGCGGGGTAATGTAATATGAAAAAAAGAATGTATTTAATACAGTGTATGTTTTTGCTAATTATGGGTGGTATTCTTCTTATTTTGACGTTTACTATTGAAGAAAAAAGTAGATGGTTGGATATAGCTAAGATTTTTTATTTTGTTTTTGTTTTTCTATTTCAGCTGGGCTGGTTCATAAAAAATAAAAGTAAAAAAATTGAAAATGTAAATGATGAAGAAATAAAGAAGTTACTTCAAGAAGGCAGAAAGAAAGAAGCAATAAAAAAAATTATGAAAGATAGTAACTGCGGGTTATTAAAAGGAATACTCTATGTTGGCAATTTAGAAGCTCATAAAAAAGTTTTTAAAAAACACCTTTAATATTTAAGGTGTTTTTTATGTCATAAAACGTGGTTTTCTGCTGGTTTCTTTAGGGGATCATCTAAAAATATCTGCACTTTTAGACGGGGCAGTTATTTTTTATGCCAATCTTTAAAGTTAAGAAAAATAATATAAAAATTAGTAAAATCATTAACGAGTCTATTGTCATAAAAATTATCACCCCCATATAAAGGAGTGACAAACCGTACTTTGCCCGGACTTACCCTCGCTACAGGCTTTTATTTTTTATTCGTTACAATGCCATTTTAAAATTGCCTTATCCGAAATTTCGTGATAGTTTTCTCAATTATAAGAATATGCCCAGGGTGTATCTTCTTTGTGTGTTATCTCTACAAGTTTCCATGCAGAAAGTTCTCCGTATTTTCCTAATGTTTCGTTGATATCGTGAACTTTTTCTATTCCTTTTTCAGAAAATAAAATTCGCATCTCCCACGGTAACTCCATTTTTTCCTGCTTTTCAATAATTTCTTCTTGCCCACCTATTTTTAGATCGCCATACTTTTTGTATTTCCCATAAATTCAGCAGACTTTTTCATCCACGCACAAATAATCTAGAAGTCCATGCGTTGTCTTTTTACCAAAAACTTTATCCATATCATGCTTCTGCTCCGTATTTTTGCTATAGGTTCCGATAAATGGTGGATTCCAGATGATAAAGTTTAATTCTTTTTTAGAAACTATCTGATTCCAATCTATCTGCAAGGCATTTGCTGCCAATATTTTGGGCATACTTTTGCCTGATGTCAATTTTTTGATGCTGTTTAAAGCTTGCAGTACAGCATTTTTGTCAATTTCAATGCCGTAGAATTGTCTGGTACTTACTTTTGAACAGATTTTTTCGTTCTGCTCTTTAAGCTACATCATAATCTTATTTTTTAGTTCTAAAAGGCAAATATAGGTAATGAGTAGAAAAATTTCTCCACCACAAGCCGGATCTAAAAACTCCAGATTGGAGATTTTGTTATGTAATTTGTGCAATTTTGTCAAATCATCTTTCGCAGCTTCAAACTCGTTTTCCAAATCTTCAAGAAAGAAGGGGTTAATCAATTTTAAAATGTTTTCCTCACTGGTATAATAAGCGCCTTGTAGCCGAATTTCTTCAACACATAGATGCGTTGCTTGTTTTAGAATTATACTCATTTTTCTGCTCCAAACTCGCTACTATTTTCTAAAAAAGCATTATGTTTTTTACGCGGATACTGCTCATCACTTTCTCCTATCATATATGCTATTTTTTGCCAGGTGAATCCTTTTATGTACCTCAAGGCTAAGATTGCTCGCATTTGGCTGTCTTCAATATTTGCTATATGCCGGTTCAGGCGGACATACTCTCGGTATATTTGACACAATTTTTTATCTAGCTCTTTTTTTAAGTCTACTATTTTTGCAGCGTATCCTCCAACTTTGTCCGAAACTGTTTGCACCCTCGGCAGGCAATTTGTCCTCAAACTCACACTCGTTGCTGTACTTTCAAGCTCTTTTATCCTGTCGATTAATTCTCTTGCTTCGAACTTTAAATGTCTCAACTGAGATAATTCCCTCTTCGTCATAAATGTCCTCCTTTTTTTTGAAAGTATTTCCTTTTATATCCTGGCAGGCTTCATATTTCTAAAAAATCTGTTTTTGGAAAATATAAACTCTGTCTGTCGCCCAGAAAGGCCTTTTGCTTTAATTATCTGAGTTTTAGAGTCTGCTTCTAAAATCCAAAAATATGTTTGCAAATCCCTATCCCAAAGCCATTCATTCTCGCTATTTTTTATTTCTTCAAAATCCATTTTTATTTCTCCTTTAAACATCTTCTTCTGTAAGAACTTTTGCTAAATCCACGATTATAACCGAATCCCTGCTGTCTTCTCGCAGTTCTGCTTTGTAATAAAAATGCCCATCTTTTCGGCGTTTTCTCAACATGCAACCAGTTAAAATAAATTCTTTTATGCTGCAACCTTCAAAATTCATTTGCCCGGTATCGTAATAAACTGGCTTATTCATATATTTTTTTACTTGTGACAACTCCATTTTCAAGCCCTCCAAGCGTTTTTTCTCTCTATTTTTTGCTCTTCATAAACTCTGTCTAATTAATAAAATTCCATATATTTCCCGTCAAAATTGAACAAGGTTACTCCGTTGTTTCCTCGCCGGTTTAAGGCCACGTCCACGCCGACCGTTTTTGACTCAACCACTCCAATCTCGTTTAGATTTTTTTCAACGCACCACATTAGCATCAATTTATTGGCGTCCTGCTCAATTGAGCCGCTGTCTCGCAGTTCTGAGGGGCTTGGTCGGGAGGTCTCATCACTTGCGCGATTTAGCTGCGACAAACACAAAATCGGAATCTCAAGCTCTGCTGCCAAACATTTTAGTTCCCGACAAATGGCTCCTACTTCCAAATTTCGGTTGTCGTACCTTTTATTGCTACGCATCAACTGCAAATAATCGATCACGATTAGCCCCAGCTCCATCTTGTTTTCTAGCCGGTTTTTAAGAATTATTTGCTTTGCCTCGAGCCGAATGTCATTCACTGTGCAAGCTGGATTTTCGCTGATTTTTATCGGTAATTTATAATTTTTATCGATGATTTCGGAAATTTTCTCCAATTCCTTTGCTCGAACATTTTCTGGCCTCCGTTTATCTTTAAACTTTCGATCAATCAGCGTATTCATGGAGATTTGTGCTGCCTTCGAGAGCATTCTTTCATAAATTTCCAATCCGCTCATTTCTAGGCTATAAAACGCAACAATTTTACCGGTTTTTGCCACATTTTCTGCAATTGAGAGGGCGAATGCTGTTTTTCCGATCTTTGGCCGCGAGGCAAGAATTATCAAATTTCCGGCACTCATGCCTTTTAATTTTTCATCCAGCCTCGAAAATCCGGTGTTTATGTAAGGTTCTGCGGGTTTTCCGTAACTTTCAAACAGCTTTAGGCCGACGTCTCCGATATTCTGCAAACCCTTAAGCTGCCTCTTTTTCACCGTTTCAAATAGCTCAAAAATCATCTGATTGGCGGTTTCATCAGGGTTTTCGCTATTTATTCCATCAGCTAAGATATTTGAAGCGATCTCTTGAATTTTTCGCGCTTTTTTCGAATTTAGAATTATTTTTGCGTAATTTTCTGCATTGCAAATAGATGGCGTCAACTCAGCGCACTCAAAAAGCAACTTCTTTAATTGCGATTCCGGATAATCTCCAGATGATGCCAATTGACTCAGAACGGTTAAAAAATCTATCGGTTTGCCTTGCGCTGATACCTCCAAAATGGCTTTATAGCAAGCTTTTAAGTCCTCAAACAAGAAATCCTCTGGAGTTATTAAGCTGTTGATTTGCACCAAGACTTTTTCATCTAAAATTATTGCTCCAATTACCGATTGTTCTGCGATTCTTACTGCTTCATTGTTCACTTTTTGACCTCCTTTTACACCGATTTTATCAGCTGTTCATACGCATTAGCAGCTGCTGATATTTTTCTCTCACTTTTTTCCCTGACAGAATGTTGCTCTTCCAAAAACTGTCTCTTTGACTCCACTCAATCACTTCTGCAATACTATCTGCATCGATCTTGTCTCGCCGTATCATCAAATCAAAGTCGCGGGCCCAGCGCTGCCGCTGCTGTTCGCTTTTTGGAAATTTTGAGTTGTTCCCCGCGATGTTCTTTTCTAAAAATTTAGCCAACAGATACGGATCACTTTTTGAATCAAAAATTTTCTTTTCCTTAACTCCAACGTTGCAGATTTTTTGCTCTTCTTTTTTTGCATTTTTTCCATTTGAAAAATCTGCGACAAAGAATTATATTTATATAATTCTTTATTAATTTTATTTATTTTAATATTCATTGTATTATTTATTGTATTATTCTGTGCGAAGTTTTCTTCATGGGGGGGAGAAGTTTTCTTCATGGGGTATGGAAGTTTTCTTCACGGGGTTGATGTCATCTTCTTCAACAGAATTATTAATTTCTTTTTGTGATGGATTAGATGTCCTCATCATAAGATTTTGAAAAATTCCCTCTATTTTCAAGCATCTAATCTTGATTTTTGGATTAACCGGAGTGGAAACAAGTTCTGCAGAAATGTAACCAGCTTCGCAAAGTGCTTTTATCCAAGTTGAAACTGTCCGTTTGCTAACAGAATAAAGTCGACTGAAATAATCGTTAGTTGCCCAACAATAGCCTTTTTCGTTACATAGCGCTGTAATTTCTCCATATAGCAATTTTGCATGTGCAGTTAACTTATCATCGTATCTTACACTTGCTGGAATAACCGCATAATAAGATTTTTTAACTTCCATATTAAAATTTTACCTCCATGAATTTGTTCTTTTTTCAGGGCTTTCTGCATCCAGAATGTAAATATTCGAATGAAAAAGATTTTTACAAATTCGGATGTGGCCCCAATTTGCCAAAATTTTTAGATGTTTGTCTAGGGTCCGAATGCTGATATTTATTTCTTTTGCGATTTCTTTTCTTGTCTTTGAACATGTCCAATTTTTCCCGGAAATGCTGTAAAGATAGGAAAATACCAGCTTTGAATATACACTTATTCTTTTATCTGTCATAATTTTTTCTAAAATTTTCATATTTTTGCTCCTTTAAAATGGCAAATAATCATCTTCTAATTTTTCGAATTTTAAAACGTTTTTGTTGTCTGAATCACTTCCATAATTTTCTTTATTTTGGAAATTTTCAATTATTTCTAAAACTGTAAACCCCTTGTAAATTTCAAGACCTAGTTGCTTAGTATAAAATTTACAAATCAACTGAATGTCATCTTTTTCTTTGTATTTAGATACTAATGTTTGTGCATTAAGCCCAAATGCTGTGCAATTTGCAAAGGTAGATTTTCTCCATTCTCCAGTTTCTGGATCTTTTCCATTGCTAATTTTAATTGTAAATGAAACTACATCTTTGCTTTTTGTTTTTAACTCTCCGTATATTTTCCCTTTAAAATACACTGTGTTTACTCTTAAATTTCCAGTATAAATTTCTTTTTCGTCATCAAAAATCTTAAAAATTTTCCTAATTTATGTCCCTTCAATATTTTTTATCAGAACTTTTGTTTCAGGTTTTTCCGCGTACATTTTTGCAAAACAGATCCTGCAGATTTGTGCGTCATCGTGGTAAGCGAAGCCGTTTAGCGCATCTAAAATTATTTTGATTATGTTGTCCGAATCCGGCCTTTTGGTTGGCAGAATTTCGCCGGTTAACATTGCTTCTTTTAGCTTTTTGCCTGTATTTTGGGGGACAGGGAAACAGGCCAGAATTTGCACTTCCAATGGCAGTTTTTTCTCGAATTTTGCGGTATTTTTCGCAGCGAAACTCATTCTTATTTGCCGCTCATAATCCTGTGTCTGGCGGGGTGTGTAGGCCACAGCTCCTCCTCCAACTCTACAAAATCTCGGTCTCTGCTTGCCTTTCGGTACTCCGGGGATCGTAAATTCCATCGTCACTTTTTATCTCATGGTTCCTTTCCAGCTGATTTAAGCCTTCCAAGATGTCAGTCCGCTGCTTGACGGTCAACTCCTTAAAACTGCTCACATTGTACTTTTTCAGCAGCATCGCATACAATTTGTCCGACTCATCAAAGTGCTTCACAACGTTTTTCAAAATTGTTGCATCTTTGGCACTTATTTTTTCAACCTCAACCTCTGGCAAATCTTCGCCACTATAAATATACAGTCCAAGCCCGAACATGGCTAAATTTTTTACCAAACACCTCATAATCGCTTTATTGATGTCGAACATCGTCGCTGCTTCCACTTGAATCCCTTTTTTGAACCTGGTATCATAAGTGTAACTTTCGGATTTCATTGTCTTGTTGCCCCCGTTAAGGACTGGAAGCCACATCATATGAGTTAATCCTTCAATTGTGACTTCTGTAAACACCATATATCCGACGTTTTCATCAAAAATATAGGGGAGCTGATTTTCGCCAAATAACCGAATTTTATATGTTGCATTTGGAAACTTTTTCTTAACTTCAGCCCAAGCATACGGCCAAGACAGATAGCTTAATCCATCTTTTTTCTCTATGTGCTCGTTTACATTGACCTCAAACAAAGACTCAAAAACTGTTTTGTTTCCAATCTTTTTCTCCTTCCAAAATTCAAATAAAAAAATCTCCACATTTTTTGTGAAGATTTTTAAATTATTATTTTGCCCTTTCTTCTTTCGCAAGAGGAATTGGCTCAATATTTTTCCATGGGGCAAGAGGATTAGATATTTCTGGCTTGTGGATTGTGGAGTGGCTGTTTGTTCTATTTTTTTATCTTCCATTTTCCCCTCCTAAAACCATATTAAAATCGTTGCGATTACTATAGAGATCACAAATGAAATCATAGAAATTAAAATACATCTTGCCCGTTTATCGTTGTTTTCTTTTTTTCTTTTGTGTATTGCTGAAAGATGATATTTCCACTGCATGTCAAATACGGGTTGAGATTTAAACTCTTCCCAACGCTTGTAAACTTCATCATAAAATACGTCGATGCTTGGCATAGGCCTTGCTTTAAACCTCCAGCCTGCTATTACTGCAAAAACGAAACTTACTAATATCCCCGCAAACAAGACCATTAGTCCCACATCAGGAACTTTAGAAATTGACAAAGGCAACAACGCATCTGTTACAGAACATGCTGTAAGCATTCTCCCTGACTGATTTATTAAGCTTTCCTCTCTTTTTTCCTGAAGGCTGTATGAAAATTTCCCAAGGCTCAAAATATTTGACATCATTAACTCTGCCAATTTTTGTTGTTCTTCCATATTTTCCATTTTTCACCTCTATCTTTTTATTATAAATCAATTTTTAGCAATAATCTAGTTCTATTTTAGCTTCTAGTTTTACAAGTCTTGATGTTCTAAATCGGCTTTTTCGGCTTCTAAATCCAAAGGTTCTGCGATTTCTCGGCAATAACTTAGGCAATCTTCGCAGCACTTTTTTCCATTAAATTTATAGTATATTTCTCCCTGAAAAATATTTTCATCACAAAAATCACATCTGCAAACTACGACTTTTTCGCTGTCTGGCAGTGTTAAGTATATCTTCTCAGCATTTTCCAGCATCATTGTCACCAGATTTCAGTTTTTTGCATATTACTCGAAACGAGTCTAACGTTTTTTGCTCCAAATTTTTTAATTTTATTGCTTGATAAATAATTATATTTGCTAAAATAATTGTAACAATAATTAAAAATAGTTCCATGGTTTAATGTCTCCTTTTTATTTCATTTTTGGTTTTGGCCCTTTTTTACTCATTTCTAAAATGTCTTCAAGCTTGCAATCTTTCTTTATCAAATCCAGCGTCTCGCAGGTAATTTTGAGCGAATGAAATACTCTGTCTTCCATTTTGTTTATGTAATTTTGCTGGATTATGATTATTAAAACTAACACCACGACTGCCACTATGACAGTTAATTCCATGCCTGCCCACCTCCTTTAATTATTTTTTACTAATTGTTTTTTTACATAATAAAAGCCCAGGAACTTCCTGAGCTTCTTTGATATATATTTTCTTAAATAGAATTTTAAAAATCTAACATATGTCTAACAAAATTCTAACAAATGGTTCAAAATTTTTTTGCTTATAAAAATTGAATTTTATCGACTTTTTAATTTTTACATGCTTAAATGTCGCTTCCCAGTAGGGGTTGTTTGCTACTAATTAATTTTATTTAAACCTAATTAAAAAATACAAAGCGCCGTTTGGGACCAAGATGCCGCAGGTTCGAGCCCTGTCACCTCGACCATACCGGGTAGTTATGAGGGACTTGGTTTTATAACTACCCATAATCGATTAAAAATAAAAACTTTGTTTTTGAAGAGTTTGATTTAGTTTAAACAATCTAATTCTTGGAGGCTAAATATTAAAAGTAGTTATAAGAAATTCTCAAGTCCCTTATAACTACTCACGCTGGTGCGGGTGACAGGACTTGAACCTGCACGGTGTTTGCCACTAGAACCTAAATCTAGCGCGTCTGCCAATTCCGCCACACCCGCTTATTTTTATTATTTTAATTTATATCTTTCCAAAAATCAAGTACTTTTAAAAATTAAGAGCTCAGTTTTGAGCTCTTTTTTCATGTTATATCAATTTTATACTCATTTAACCAATAGTTTATTTGAATAATATATGCCAGAACCTGTTCTACACCCATCAATTGCCCGTACCATAGAGATTTCATCGATTCGGGGTGTTCTACGATTTCATAGATATTATCATAATCTAAAATTTGACTCAATATAGAATTTTTATTTTTTAAAATTTTCATAATTTCTTTTTTTACTAAGTCAAAATATATTGGATTATGTGTTTTGGGATATGGGCTTTTCTTTCTAAAGACAATTGAATCTGGTAAAATTCCTTTCATAGCTTCTCTTAGAATTCCTTTTTCTCTGCCTTTAAAAGATTTTATTTCCCATGGCATATTATAAGCATATTCTACTATTCTATAGTCACAAAACGGAACTCTAACTTCTAACCCGTTATACATACTCATACGATCTTTTCTATCAAGTAATGTCTGCATAAACCAATTTATATTCAGCATAAACATCTCTCTCATACGAGAATTAATTTTGCTTTCATTTAATAATTTATCGGTATGTTTTATAGTGTCTAAATATTTTTGCCGCACGTACTCATCCGCATTTTTTAAAAGACCTTTTTTCAATATTCTTTTTCTAATATCTAGAGATCGTGACCAAGGAAAAATATTGCTAAATAAAATTTCTTTGTTGTGATACCAAGGATATCCACCAAAAATTTCGTCAGAACATTCTCCAGAAAGCGCTACTGTAAATTCATTTTTTATTTCTTTACAAAGCAGCAAAAGCGAGGAATCAATATCCGCCATTCCAGGTAAATCACGTGCAAGTGTAGCTTCATATAGCGATTTAACTAACGATTCGTTTTTCAAAAGCACATAATGATGTTTAGATTTTATTGCATTAATCATTATTTCTATATATTCGCTGTCAGAATTTGGCTGAAAAAGACTCTTTTGGAAATATTTTTCATTATCAACATAATCTACAGAATATGTTGATAGCTGTCCTTTGTTGTTGTATACATAATAATCTGCAGCAATTTTTGAAATTATACTTGAATCAAGTCCTCCAGATAAAAAGCAACACAGCGGAACATCCGAAACTAATTGTCTTTTAACTGCGTCAATCACTAAATATCGAGTTTTTTCCACCGCAACATTAAAATTATCCTCAAAAGGTCTTGCTTTAAGTGCCCAATATTTCTTTCTAACCAATCCATTATCTTTAGAAAAATATGCATATTCTCCAGGAAGAAGTTCTTTTATTCCTTTTATAATTCCATTTCCAGGAGTTCTGCCAGGGCCAATAAAGAATATTTCCATTAACCCTTCTTCGTCAATTCCTGGTGTAACTTTTGGATTACATAGTAAGGTTTTTATCTCGGATGCAAATATTAAGCCTTTTTCATAATTATAGAAAAACAGAGGTTTTACTCCTATTCTATCTCTAGCAAAAAATAATGTTTGTTCTTTAGTATCCCAAACTGCAAATGCAAAAATTCCGTTAAATTTCTCTACACATTTCTCTCTCCAATGTATAAAAGACACCAGCAAAACTTCTGTATCTGAGTGCCCCTTGAATGTATATCCCAAAGACAACAGTTCTTTTCTTATCTCATCTGTGTTATACAACTCTCCATTGTAAACTAATGTATAGTCCTCGTCATTATAAGCAATTCTCATCGGTTGATTACCGTTCTTAGGATCAATAACGATTAGCCTACGGTGCAATAAGCATGCATGACGCTCCTTGTGAAAGCCTTTAGTATCTGGCCCTCTTCTTGCCAAGCTATTAGACATCCTATTCAAAATAGACGCATTTTCACCTACATCAGTTTCGTAATCGATCCAACCCGCAATTCCGCACATAATAATTATTCCTCCCAAAAAAAGACGCCACAATATTATTTTGTGACGTCTCGATACTTAATATTATATGCGTAATACAATTTTATGTTCTAAAGCGAATTATACTTGAGCCTAAATTTTAGATTTTTCTTTCAGCTCTTCCATTATTTTACGGCATTGATCATCATTTTTGCAAAGGTTTAATTCTTGTTCTAAAAAATCAATCTCCTCCGACTTATATCCCGTAATTAAGTCCAAAAAACAAGAAGGGAACCTTTTTATTACGTTCAACAAAAAATAAGTAGGAAACTTTAATATATTGAATCCTGTTTTTGCTATAGAAAAATAAAAATTAAAAATGCCTTTCATAATTCTTAATATTAAAATAGCCGCACCATCAATTAATTCAGTAGATTTTCCCCATAATATCTTAAAAATGGCAATTAAGAGTGGCCAAAATTGTTGATCGACTTTTTTTTCATTTCCTTTATGGATTGTATTTTTATGAGATGGCCTAAATTTTTCAGATAATGATTCTAAACTTTCGTGAACGGAATTTGTTATGTACAAAAAATCAACCTTATTTAAAATTTTTACTGTAAATAAAATTGTCAGTATTGTTAACGCGACAACCATAAAATCTTTTTTGTTATTATATAAAAGCTTATAGCTTTTTTGTGAATTTTTTTTAATTTTTTCAATTATGATCATTGCGATTTTTTTAGCTTTATCAGAGGTATTCTTAGATGCATTTTTCGTTTTTTTCAATGTTTCTTCAAGAATTTCTTTTATATTTCTATTTACCTTTTTTAAAAATGCTTCTTCTCCTAAATTTTGAAATGAATCTTCATCTAAATTATTATTAATTTCACTTTTTTCTACTTGGTTTGGCAAAGATAGACTTTTATCATCTATATCATCACCTTCAGCAAAGCAATAAAAAGGCGAAAAAATTATAGATAAAGATAATAAAATTGATATCAGCTTTTTCATAAAAACCTCTCCTAAATATTCATATTTATTATTTTAACATAAAAACGCAAAATTTTCAACGTTAATAAAAAACACATCAAAAAATAGTTAATATTATCAAAAAAACAATCTCATAAAAAAATAACTGACTTATTATAAATGGTAATAAAAGACTAAAGACCTTAAACTACTTTCTAATATCTATATTTTAACATGTGCAATTATCTGTTGTATATTGGGGTAATGTTTTAGATATTTTCACTAACTTTTAAAGATCTATTTATATCAAAACATTTGACTACAGAAACTTTTAAAATCTACTTTTAATTTTTTAAATTATTTCTTTTTTAGCTTGTCTACGATCAAATTTGCACATACATAAACATTGCCACCACCCATAGTTAATACTAAGTCTCCGGGCTTGGCTATTTTTTTTATACAGTCGGCAATTTCTTCAAAAGTACGCAAACATATGCAAGAACTTATCTTTGCGGCCAAATCTTCAGACTTTATGTTATACTTATTCACCTCACGAACTGCTAAAATTTCTGATAAAACCGTTATGTCTGCAATAGATAATACTTTCGCAAAATCATCAAAAAAATCTGCTGTACGAGAATAAGTATGCGGCTGAAATACTGCAATTACTCTTTTAAAACCCATTTTTGTTGCTGCAGTTAACACCGATTTTATTTCTGTTGGATGATGTGCAAAATCATCTGCTACAGTTATTCCATTTTGTCTTCCCAAAATTTCAAAACGTCTATGAACGCCAGTAAAATCATGTAAGGCATTTTTTATTTCGTCTATTGAAACATCTAAATAATGTGCAACTGCACTTGCAGCCAATGCATTATAAACATTATATATGCCCGGAATAGACAAATTAATATCGATAAGTTTTTGTCCGTCCTTCATTAAAGAAAAACTTGGAAACGCCATGTCTCTCTCAGAAATATTCTCTGCATAATAATTATTATTTTGGGACATGCCGAATGTTACAATAGGAACCTGAACATCTTTTAACGCTAAAATAGAATTTTTATCATCACCATTTACAAAGATAGTATTTGTAGCTTTTAAAACGAATTTATTAAAAGATTTTATAATATTTTCAAGATTTTTAAAGTAATCCAAATGGTCTTCTTCAATATTTGTTACTACAGCAATGGATGGAGTTATCTGTAAAAAAGAGTCCACATATTCGCAGGCTTCGCAAATAATTGTAGCCGATTTGCCTACGCGGCTATTTCCATTTATAAAAGGTAACTTTCCACCAATTATTGCAGAAGGATCTTTTTTAGACATAGTTAAAATTTGGGTGATCATAGCTGTAGTAGTTGTTTTACCGTGTGTACCTGCAATTGCAATCGCATTTTTATACTTGGCACACAAAAGTCCCAACATTACTGAGCGCTCAATGCATGGAATTCCTTTTTTTAATGCAGCTAATCTCTCCTCATTATCTTCTTTTATTGCTGCAGAATATACTACAAGTTCTGCATTTTCTATATTTTTAGCGTTGTGTTCTGTATAAACTTTTAGCCCTTGTGCAATAAGCCTTTGCAAAGTGTCCGACACATAATTGTCTGAACCTGTTATTTTATATCCTTTTTGATGCAAAATTTCTGCTATAGGACACATTCCAGATCCACCGATTCCAATAAAATGTATATTTTTTATTCTATCTAAAATATTTTCAAACGCATTTTTCAAGTTTTAAGCACCTCTTAATTCATTTTCACCTTTAATACATAAATATTATACCGCTAATTTGGTTGATAATAAATAGTTTTTCTTATTTTTATAAAAACTGTAAATGTATCAAAAAATCTCCTGTGCCATATTATGATGATGAACAATGGAGGTAACAAAAATGCTTGATGTAAATGCCTTTGCAATAATTGGCGGAGATAAAAGACAGTTAGCAACTGCAGAAAGTATTTTGGACGACGGTTATAAGGTTTATGTAGCCGGATTTGAAAAATTAGAACTAAAAAAAGAAATTGTAAAAACGACAATAACCGACGCAATAAAAAAAAGTAATTATATAATCTTGCCATTGCCAACCGTACTAAAAAATAATTACTTGAATGCGCCATACTCTAATTTGCAGATAAACCTCGATGATAATTTTGCACGAAATATGTTTGATAAAAAAGTTTTCTGTGGAAATACAGAAAAATTAATACCAACTAGTAAAATTTGGAATAAGATAAAGCTATATGACTACTCAAAAAAAGAAGAATTTGCAATTAATAATGCTGTACCAACTGCTGAAGGTGCAATAGAAATAGCTATGCGTGAATGTGAATTTACAATAAATAATTCACAATGCTTGGTAACTGGATTTGGAAGAATCGGAAAAATATTAAGCAAAATGCTGTATGGCATCGGTGCAAAAGTAACTGTAAGTGCCAGAAATATCAATGATTTATCTTGGATAAATTTATTAGGTTACAACGCAATTTCAATTAAAGAATTGCCTTTTATTAAAAAAAAATTCGATATTATTTTTAATACGATCCCAGCTCTAATTTTTGACGAACACATATTATCTAAAATCGGTCAAAAATCAATAATAATAGACCTTGCTTCTATGCCAGGTGGCGTGGATTTTGAATCAGCAGCACTGCTTAATATCAAAACCATAAGAGCTCTAGCATTACCAGGAAAAGTTGCTCCTAAAACAGCTGGAGAAATTATAAAAAAGATTATATATAGATTAATTAAGGAGGGATAATTTATGAGTGATATTGATATAAGAGTAGGTTTTGCAATGTGTGGCTCATTCTGTACTATTGCAGATGCAATTACTCAGATGAAATTACTTGTTGAATCGGGCTACGACGTTTTGCCAATTATGTCTGAAACAGCTTACAGCACTGATACTAGATTCGGCAGAGCTGAAGAGATTCGTAACAAAATAAAAAATATATGTTGCAAAGAGATTTTGCACACCATAGAAAAAGTAGAGCCAATAGGCCCTAAAAATTTAACAGATATTATGATTATTGCTCCCTGCACAGGAAATACTTTGAGTAAGCTTGCAAATTCTTCTATAGATACTTCTGTGACCATGGCTGCAAAATCTCACCTTAGGAGTCAAAAACCTCTCTTAATTGCTCTTGCAACAAATGATGGTCTTTCTGGCTCGGCCAAAAATATTGGTACTATGTTAAACAGAAAAAATGTCTATTTTGTGCCTATGTCTCAAGATGACCCAATTAAAAAGCCTACTTCTTTAGTTTCACATTTTGAACTTATTGTTCCTGCAATGGAGGCTGCTATAATTGGATATCAGATACAGCCTATATTTAGATGATTATAATTTTAAAAGGCTATATTGTCGCTTTTTTGCTTTTTTTATGATATAATTTTGTAAATAATGCAATATGAGGACTGATAATATGAAAATACTTGCAATAGGTGATGTCGTCGGAAGCATTGGTTGTGAATTTTTGAGAGATAATCTTACAAAAATAAAAAAATTATACACAATTGATCTAGTTATCGCAAACGGAGAAAATTCTGCAGATGGCAATGGAATCACTCCTTTTTCGGCTAATTATCTTTTTAAAAGTGGCGTGGACGTGATAACATCTGGGAACCATTCTTTTAGAAGAAGAGAGATCTATCAAAAATTCAAAGATGAACCAAAATTAATCCGTCCTGCCAACTTTCCTTCTAAACACACTCCAGGTAACGGAATCTGCTCTTTAGATATATTAAAAAATAAAGTAATTATTATAAACCTTATGGGCACAATATTTATGGAAAGTATTGATTGTCCATTTAAAACAATAGATAATATCTTAAAAAAAATAGATAATAATGCAATTATCATTGTCGACTTTCATGCTGAAGCCACATCAGAAAAGCGGGCCTTGGGGTTTTATCTGGATGGAAAAATTTCTGCCTTTTTTGGTACACATACTCATGTGCCTACCGCAGACGAATGCATCTTTCCTAATGGGACCGGATATATTACAGATGTTGGCATGACTGGCGTAATAAATTCTGCTCTTGGGGTTAAGTTTGATCTAGTTATAAAAAAAATAAAAACTAAAATGCCGGTCAAATTTGAAAATGCTACTGGCAAATGCAAAATGGATTGTGTCATTTTTGATATCAATGAAAAAACTAAAACAACTCAAAATATAAAAAGATTGACAATTACTGGATAATCGATCTGTTAATTTTATATAAATTATAGTAATTTTAAGCAGTAATATTGCCAAAAAATCTAGCAAAAAGCAAGAAAACAACATCTCTTTTAATAAAATATTAACGAAAATAAAAAATAATATAAAAAAAAAATAAAAAACTATTGCAAAATATAAAAATTGCATATATTATTGTAAGTACCGACATTATATAATATTATATATTAATTAAAACGGAGGATTTAATATGGAAATTTTAAAAGTTTCTTCAAAGTCGGCTCCAAATTCTGTTGCTGGCGCCATTTCTGGCGTTATTCGTGAACATGGTTCAGTGGAAATTCAAGCCGTTGGCGCAAGCGCTGTTAACCAGGCTATCAAAGCCATTGCCATTGCAAGAGGCTATCTAGCTCCAACTGGTGTAGAACTAATTTGCATTCCTGCTTTTGTAAATATTACCATCGATGGCGAAGATCGTACTGCAGTAAAGCTTGTTGTTGAGACAAAATAAATCTATTTAACCTTGCACCTCCTCTATATCACGAAAACTATAAATTAGATTTATAAAATATGAAAAGAAAAGCTTCTAAGCCTGTTTTCAACCTGTACTTAGAAGCCTTTTTTTATTTTTTATTAAAAATAGACATTATATCAAAAAAAGTATCATCGTCATCATCAAAATTTACCGCTTGACCTGGTCTACTTTCTTTGTGATAAGACGCAGCTTTCTCATCTTTGGTTCTAGAATTATTAACATTTAAGCTAGAGCGTATCGGATGTTTTTCTTTTTTATTGTTAATAAATTTCCCTGCATAGGCCAACTTCGGATCAAACCCAGAACCTTGCAAATCTGAAAAACCTGTTGCAATCACTGTAACACTCATTTCGTCATCCATACTTTCATCAAAAGCTGCACCCCAAATGATGTTTGCTTCTGGATCAGCTTGTTCAGCTATCATTGTCGAAGCAATTTCTATTTCGTCCAGCCCAATATCTGGAGAAGATGTAATATTTATTATAACACCTTTTGCACCGCTGATTGCAGTCTCAAGAAGAGGACTTGAAATTGCCATATTGGCAGCAACTTCCGCCTTGTCCTTTCCCGAAGCTCGACCAACTCCCATATGTGCATATCCTGCATCCTTCATCACCGAAGTAACATCTGCAAAATCTAGGTTAACAAGCCCTGGTAATAGGATCAAATCTGAAATACTCTGCACACCTTGTCTTAAAACATCATCCGCAACAGAAAAAGCATTAAGCAAAGTAATTCTATGCTCACTTGCATACTTTAACCTTTCATTTGGTATAATCACCAACGAATCCACATGTTCTCTCAAATTTGCTATTCCACTTTCTGCTTGTTCCATTCGTCTTTTGCCCTCAAAAGCAAATGGTTTTGTAACAATTCCTATAGTTAATACGCCCATTTCTCTTGCTATTTGAGCTACAATCGGCGCTGCACCAGTCCCTGTACCTCCACCCATTCCAGCTGTAATAAACACCATATCAGTACCTTTTATTGCCTGGGCTATTTCCTCACGATTTTCTTCGGCAGCCTTTTGGCCTATTTCTGGTTTAGAGCCTGCACCTTTACCATGTGTAATTTTATCTCCAATTTGAATTTTTTGAGTAGCCTTTGACCTCTGTAGTGCCTGCTTGTCCGTATTAACAGAAACAAATTCCACACATTTAACACCAGAAGAGACCATTCTATCAAGGGCATTGCCCCCTCCTCCGCCTACTCCTATAACTTTAATTTTAACTATATTATCAAAATCGTTTTCCAAATCAAATGGCATTATTATACCTCCGTTTATCTAACCTTTTTATTTAAGCCTTTTTATATAAAACTCTCATTTTAATTTAACACATTAATCTAAAAATTTCAAGGTATTTGATAAAATTTATTTCTTTTTTCGCACAAAAAATGACTTTTATATATTATTTCGCAAACAATCATGTTTTTGATATGTATATCTTGAAGTTTAATTAATAACTTGGAGTAAAATAGGATCTATTTTCTTTAAAAACTTCGGAAACATCGAGTTTTCCTGATTCTGCTACCCCTAGCTTGTTATTTATAATTTCTGCTGCTGTTTTTATTTTATAATCGATATTTTCATAATACCCAAAGTTTATTTTTATACGATTATCATAATTTATATAGATATAACAACCATTATTAAAATTTATTTCAGTTATTTTAGAAAGATTATTGTTCTTCATTTTTTCGGTAAACTCTAGTAAATTCCTCATAAAAGATTTATCTTTAAACACAATTTCCTTTCCAATCTCAAAAGATTCTAAAGGAGCTCCATTCAAGATAACTACATCATCTACAATATCAGATATTTCTAACACCTTGCCTTTTTCACTTATAAAAATATATTTTTCGTTTGATTTTATAGCAAATGTTTTCTTAGCACTTCTAACGTTTATAACAAATTTATTTGGAAATCTTTTTATAATCTCAACTGTATCTATTTCTGGAACTTCTCTTTCTAATTTATTCTTAACATATTTTGAATTTATAAACAAAAGGTTGTCTCCAATTTTTATTCCAGACTTTTCTATTAAAAAATTTGAATCACAAATTTCGTCACCTAAAACATCTATTTCGTTTATCTTCAACAAAACCGCTGAAGACAAAAAAATACATATGCTAGAAATTAAGCAAAAAATGATAAAATAAGTCATTATTAACTTAATTCTATAGTGCCCAAAAATAATTTTTTTCTTTCTATTTTTATCTTTTCTTATTTTTAAAGACTTTTTTTTATTTTTTTGATATTTCTTCATAAATCTTTAAACCCTTCTTATTTTTGCACCCAATTTTTTAAAATTAATCTCAAAATTTTCGTAGCCTCTGTCGAGATATTCAGCTCCAGTTAAAATAGAACTTCCCTTAGCAGCCATTGCTGCAATTGCCAACGCTGCTGCACCTCTTAAATCTTTAGCATACAAGCAGTTACCGTGCAACTCTCTTACACCTGTTACTACGGCTATTTTGTCAAACGCTTTTATATTTGCTCCTAGGTTTAAAAGCTCATCAACATGTTTATATCTATTTTTAAAAATATTTTCAACAAAAATCGAAACACCTTGAGATATAGTCGATATTGCCATAAATAAAGCTTGTGCATCTGTTGGAAAGCCCGGATAAGGTTCAGTTATAATCTCTCCTGGAGCTTTTAATTTTTTATTCGATATAATCTGGACTGTGTCGCATTTTGCATTAACTGTGCAACCTATTCGCCTTAAAATGTCTATTATAACTTTCATATCATCAAAAACAATATTTTCAATTTTAACATCGCCACTAAGCATAGCTGTTGCTGCCAAAAAAGTTGTTGCAACTATTCTATCAGAAATTACCCTGTGCTTTGCTCCGCATAATTTATCCACTCCAACTATTTCTATCTGATTTTGCCCAGCTCCAGTAATTTTGGCTCCGCACTTCGATAGAAAATCGCACAAATCACAAATTTCTGGCTCTTTTGCCGCATTATTAATAATTGTCTTGCCTTTAGCTAAAACTGCCGCTAAAATAATATTTTCTGTAGCTCCAACACTTGGTAACGGCAAATTTATTTCCGCTCCATTAAAATTTTTTTCGACTTTGCAAAATAGCTTGCCGTTACAATTACACCTAACATTTAGCCCCATTTTAGATAATGCCTTTATATGCCAATCTATTGGCCTTGGACCTAGCCTACATCCACCAGGAAAACATAGCTCTGCTCTTCCTATTTTTGATGTAACTGCGCTCAAAAAAAGTATCGAAGCTCTCATCTTTGCCATCATATTTTTAGCAATTCTATGATTTTTAGCTCCAGACGAATCTATAGTCACACTATTTTTTTCTTTAAAAACTTTTGCACCAAGGTTTGATAAAATATCAAGTGTAACATCTACATCAGACAAGTTTGGACAATTATCTATCACGCAAACATCATCACAAAGAAGAGTAGCTGTTAATATTGGCAAAGCGCTATTTTTAGCTCCCTGAATAGAAACTCTACCATATAATCCTTCAGTGTGTTCAATTAAAAGCCTGCTCACTTTTTCACCTCTTTTTGGCATATATTCTTCAGCGTTTTAATTATGATATACTATGCTTTTCGAAATGATCTTGTGAGTTCAGCTTTTTATTAATTTAGTTTACAACTTTCTGAATTATAGAAAAAATTCTTTCATTTGCATCACATATAGCCATTTTTTTTATATTTTCTTGGTGTTTTTTTAATAATTCCGGTTGTGACAACAAATTTTTTGTTTTCTTTATAAGCACTTCCCCTGTTAAATCACTTTCTTCTATAATGCTTGCCGCTTCATTATTAACGAGTGCCATCGCATTATGATACTGGTGATTTTCTGCCACATTTGGTGAAGGAATCAAAATTGAAGCTTTGCCCTTTACTTGTAATTCACTCAAAGTTATTGCTCCTGCTCTACAAATAACTAAATCAGCAGCAGCCAAACAAACAGGCATATTATTTATGTACTCTCTTATATCCAAATTTTTATGTTCCGCGAGTTTTACACCTTTTTCTTCTAAAGTTGGCAAAAACCATTGGCCGTATTTTCCATATGCATGAATATGCTGAAATTTATCATCTTTAGCTGTATCTGCAAGCAAATCTATTATAGCTTCATTAATTTTTCTAGCCCCTAAACTTCCTCCAAAAGACAATATTACCGGTCTATCATCAAGCTTTAACTTTGTTCTTGCCTCCTTATAGCCAATAGACATAATCTCTTTTCTGACCGGATTTCCGGTAACAACAACATTACATCTACCATCAAAAAATTTTTTTGCTTGTTCCATTGCCAGCATCACAAATTTAGCCCTGTGCACAAGCATTTTAGTTGTAATTCCAGGAAATGCATTTTGTTCATGAATTATTATTGGAACTCCCATCTGTGCCGCTTTTCTCAAAATTGGTCCACTAACATATCCACCCGTGCCCACACATATGTCTGGTTTAAAAGTTTTAATAATTTTTTTTGATTCATAGCTTGCCGTTAATATTCTTTTTAAAGTTATAACATTTTTCTTTAAGCTTACAAAATTAATTTTTCTACTAAAACCAGAAATTTTTATTCCACAAAAATTAATCCCAGCCTGCTTTACTAAAGTTTCCTCCATCCCATTAACAGCACCAACATACAAAATTTCTGGATCTTTAATTTTTTCCTTTAAATATCCAGCGATTGCCAGTGCCGGATTTATATGACCAGCTGTGCCACCTCCGGCAAAAATAATTCTCATAAACTTCCAGATCACTCCTTTTTAAGTTTTTTCTATTTTTGAAGTTCTAGAGATTGACAAAACGATTCCCATCTGAGCTAAAAGCATAACAAGAGAGGTTCCTCCATAACTAAAAAATGGCAAACTTATGCCCGTGTTTGGAATTGTGTTAGTAACAACAAAAATATTTAAAATCACCTGTAGCCCAACTTGAGCTGTAAGACCTATTCCTAACAGCGCTCCAAATTTATCTTTGGCTCGCATAGATATAATGATTCCTCTCCAAATAAGCATAGCAAACAAAATTAATATTATTAGCGCCCCAATAAAACCTAATTCTTCACAAACTACTGAAAATATAAAGTCATTTTGCGGTTCTGGAATATATAAATATTTTTGTCTAGATTGTCCTAATCCTAAGCCCCACAAACCTCCAGAACCTATTGCATAAAGTCCCTGTTTTGTTTGCCATGTGTCAACATTTGGATTTGTTGTAAAAGGGTCCAGCCAGCCTTGAACTCGGCCATTTGCATATCCTAATTTGTCTGTAAATAAAACCACATATCCAACCGCAGCTAATGCGACAGCTAAAACTAATCCAAACCATCGCAACTTTACTCCGCCTATATATAACATTCCTCCTGCAAGCAGTACAACTATTATTAGACAAGAAATATGCGGTTCAAGATACAGCAAAAAAGCAGTAAGCACTAATATTATTCCGTAAGGCAAAACTCCATATCTAAACGTGCCCATTCTTTTAAAGTTTATCGATATAAAATGTGCAAACGACAAAACTATTGCAAACTTTGTTATCTCTGACGCCTGAAAGCCAATTGGTCCTAACGGAATCCATCTGTGAACACCATTTACCATAGGCATAAATAAAACTACAATCAAAAGTACAAAAGACAACCCCAGAATCGGAACTGCTAATTTGTGCAGATGATGATAATCAAAATAAGAAATTGCGATCATCGCAACAACACCAATCACTGCCCATATGAGCTGACTTCTTATAAAATAATAGCTATCTCCGTGCTTATAATAATAAGCATTAGGGTAAGAAGCCGAAAATAGCATTATAAGTCCTATTACAAGTATAGCCATATTTATAAAGAAAAATGGCATATCAAGTCCAGACCTTATAGAAAAGATTTTAAATTTTTTTCGAATAGGAGTTAATCTTTTAGAAACCGATAATAACTTTTTAGAACCTATACTTTTTTTTGATTTCGAGGTTCTTTTGTTACGTCTTTCTCCACTATTTTTAACTTCTGCTACAAATTTATTATAATTTCTGACCAACCTTGCACCTCTCTTTCAAAATTTATAAAATTAAATGCTAATGATAATAGAAGCAACCGCGATTACTCCAAAAATAATTGTAATCAGATCAAATACGATGCAAATTTTTGTTTCACTCCAGCCACACATTTCAAAATGATGATGCAGTGGGCTCATTTTAAATAAGCGTTTTCCTTTTGTTGCTTTAAAATAAATTACCTGCAAAATAACCGAAAACATTTCTAAAACATACATTACCCCTATTATCGGCAATAAAATTGGCATATTTATAGTAAATGCCATGGCACAAATTAATCCGCCCAAAAACAAAGATCCTGTATCTCCCATAAAAACTTGAGCCGGGTAAATGTTAAACACTAAAAATCCAAAACAACCCCCAAGCAATGCTCCTGCAACTATACTTGAATTTATCATACCCAAAAATCCAGATATAAGCATAAAAAATATAGATACAAAAAAAGTTATAGATGTGCATAGCCCATCTATTCCGTCTGTTAAATTAACAGCATTAACCATCCCTACTATCAACACGACAGCTATCGGCCAATAAAAAGCTCCTAAATTTATGCGGCCAAAAAAAGGGATTATAGTTGAGGTTACGCTGCTTCCTTTTTGCATTGACTCTGCCAAATATAACAACAATAAATATATACCTGCAACTAAAAACTGCATAATTAGTTTTTGCATAGCAGTTAACCCGAGATTGCGTTTTTTTACAACTTTAACATAATCATCTAAAAATCCTATTGCTCCGTATGCTAAGGCCATTAAGACTCCAGAAATAATTTTTAGCATCATAAGCGGAGGTTCTTGTAAACGCAAATTATTTCTTACTGAAAAGAAATAGTAAATAGGTATAACAATAATAATTGATAAGATTATACCTGCAATAAAGATTATTCCTCCCATTGTAGGCGTCCCTTGCTTTTTTTTATGCCAAGACGGGCCAATTTCTAATATAGTTTGGCCATATTTTAATTTATGAAGATATGGTATAATTTTCTTAGCACAAAAGTAAGTGATAAAAAACGAAAAAAAAGTTACTATCAATACCCAAATACTTGACATAATCTCCTCCACCCTTCTTAAATTTTTTTACAGAGACATTAATATTATAACATAGCAAAATAATTTTACACAATAAAAAATCCTGTTTAATCCTTATGTTCCGTTTTACTTTGTGCAAACACCAAATTTATTACCGTTCCGGGCTTTACTTCGGCTCCTTCTGCAATACTTTGGCTTGCACACACAGAACTACTACTAGATAAAGATGAACCTTTTATAATAATATTTAATTTTGCTGCAGAAGCCTCTCTATTTGCTGTTGCCAAATTTAAACCAATAAATTTAGGAACAATAACCTTTTTATCCGCACTTTCTTTATCTGTATATAAAACGATAGTGCCTCCTTTTGGCATTTTTGTTGAAAAATCCGGGATTTGTGATATAACAGTTTCTCCCGAACCATAAACCACCGGATTAAGCTGCAAGTTTATTGCCTGATTTTTAGCTTGATCTACCGATGATCCAACTAAAAATGGAACTTGTATATCGAGTTTCGCAATCTCTTCATCTGTATATTTTCGTTCCACACCCAAATATGGCAGAGCATCTTGCATAATTTTTGCAAAAGTTGGCGCGGCAACTGCTGCACCATAGTAACTTGGGCCTTTAGGTGTATCATAATAAATAAGCAAGATATATCTTGGGTTATCTGCCGGAGCTATACCACAAAAAGAGGATATATAATCCATTCCTCCTGGGCCACTATTACCAATTTTTTGAGTTGTTCCTGTTTTTCCTCCTATTCTATAGCCTGCTATATATCCATTTTTTGCACCGCCATCAATTGCATTTTGCATAAGCAAGTCGCAAATTCTTTTGGATGTTTGTTCTGAGATTACTTGTCTTTTTTCTATTTTATCAAAATTTTTTACTATATTGCCTTCATTATCTGTTATTTGTTTTACTATATGTGGCTGCACTAAATGTCCTCCATTAGCAACTGCAGCACATGCAGTTATCATTTGTATTGGCGTAATACTAAAATTTTGCCCAAACGATGCAACTGCTAAATCCATTGGACCCATGCTACCATCTTTACTAAAAAATATCCCGTTAGCTTCTCCGGGCAGGTCTATTCCTGTTTTTTCAGTAAATCCAAAAGCTTGATAATATTTATAGAACCTCTCTGCTCCTATTTTTTGACCTATTTGGATAAATGAAGGGTTGCAAGAATTGCAGAAAGCTCTGGCAAAAACTTGCAAACCATGTCCGCCGTGTTTATGACATTTTATAGGTCTGGCCCCCTGAAATGGGACAAAGCTTCCAGTACAATTAAAAGCAGTTTTCTCATTGATTAAATTTTCTTCAAAAGCCATAGCTGTTGTAATCTGTTTATAAACAGACCCTGGCATATAAGTATCACTTACTAGTTTATTTCTCCACTGTGCTTCAAGTGCTTCTGCTTTAATTTTGGCTCGATCTTCTTCTGGCAGTAATTCTATTTGCTCTTTTACTGTTTGGTCTGCGATCTCAAAAGGCTTATTCGGATCAAACCCACCTTTTACTGCCATTCCGAGTATTTCTCCGGTATTTACGTCCATCATTATTGCGCCGGCTCTGTTCATGACTTTATTATTTATAATTCCCTCTTCGAGTCCTTTTTCAAGAAAGTGCTGGATAACCTCATCTATACACAAAACCAAGTTGTTTCCATTTTGGGCCGGAATCATTTTTTCATAATCAAAAGGCATGTCTGTTCCCACTGCATTTCGTGCTGTCACTAATCTGCCCGACTGACCTGTTAAGTACTCGTTATAGTAGCTCTCTAGCCCCGCCAGTCCTTGACTATCTGTTCCGGTAAAACCCAATACACAAGATGCAAAATCTCCATATGTATAATATCTTTTATAATCTTCAACCAATCTAATGCCTGTGGTTATTTTGTTTTCTTTTTGAAATTCTATAATTTTATCTTTTACATCGCTTTCTACTTTTCTTTTTACAATTGTATAAAATGATTTCTTTTTAGATTTTTCTAAAATTTCATTTTTATCCTCATCAAGTATTTGTGATAAGCCATCTGCAATTTTCTCTTTGACTTTATCATCCTTTAAATATGCTGATTCTAAAACTACAGTCCACACGGTGGCACTCTGCGCTAAAGGTTTCATATTACGGTCATAAATTGTACCCCTTTGAGCATTTATTTTTGTATCTTTAAGTTGCTGTTCTAGCGCCATTTGCTGTAAACTTTCTCCCTGAAATAATTGCAGCTTTATCAGTCTAAAAATAATTACACCGAAACCTACAATAATAAGTGCAGCCAACACAAAAATCGATCTGCGCCACATTCTAATAGTGGTTCCTCTTGCCATAATTTAGCTCCCCCATAAACATCACGAGAGTCAAGATACTTTACCTTAACTCCCATACAATAAATATTTATTTAGTTAAAATTTATCTTATTCCCACTATTGCTAAAATTTTGTCTATAAATGTGCTTCGTCCACTTTGAGTTAGTTCTGCCTTATCGCCAGAAGATAAACTAAAATACTCAACTTGTGATGGTGATGTTTTCTTCATGTATAAATTACTTGTTGCATAATTTTCTACTTCTTCTGGAGAAAATCTTTCCTTTATTTTCATTTGCAGCTGTGTGTTTTCACTTTTACATTCTTCTAGCTGTTTAGAGAGTTGATTTGTTTTATCTGTGTATTCTGCAAGTTGAGCTTGGTTAAATAGAATTGCCCCCATAATAGCAACACTAAATGAAAAAGCTACTATCGCGACAAACATCGTCCTTAATTTATTTTTTTTATTTATTTTAACTTCTTTCTTTGGCAAAATTAAAATATTATCTTTTTTCTTGTCGATATATTTGCGTTCTTCAAACAAAGAAATATCATAAGCCAAATTTTTTTCTTTTACCGACATTTTATCAACTCCCATCAAAAAGCTATAGCTTTACACATATTCTAAGCTTTGCGCTTCTACTTCTCGGATTTACATTTATTTCATGTTGTGAAGGTCTTATTGCTTTTTTGTTAACTAGTTTTGCACTAGGCGTTTTGTTACATATACAAACAGGAAATTCAGGTGGACATGTACAGCCCTCACACCAACTTGCCATGTTTTTTTTTACGATTCTGTCTTCTAAAGAATGAAAAGTAATAACAGCCAACCTTCCACCAGGATTTAATATTGAAAATGCAGCATCTAAACCTTTTTGCAAAACGTCTAGCTCTTTATTTACAGCAATTCTAAGTGCCTGAAAAGTTTTTTTAGCGGGATGTCCACCATTTCGCTTAAATTTAGCAGGGATCGCTGATTTTATCACATTAACCAAATGGCCTGTTGTTTTAATCGCTAACATTTCTCTTTCTTTAACTATTGCAGATGCAATCCTTTTATAAAAAACTTCTTCACCATAGTCTTTTATAATCTTTTCAAGATCTGCTAAAGGTAACTTATTAACTAAATCTGCTGCATTAACTCCTGTTTTGCTCATCCTCATATCTAAGGGATAATCGTATCTATAAGAAAAACCCCTCTCAGGTGCATCAAATTGATAAGAAGAAACTCCGATGTCCAAGAGCACCCCATCTACACCTTCAATAGAAATGTCTCTCATGATTTGAGCCATATGAGAAAAATTATCTTTAACTAAGATTAAGTTTTTATGTTTAGAAAATTTTTCTTGCAAAAAATCTATTGCGTCAGGGTCTTGATCAATAGAAATCAATTTGCCAGATTTTAATCTTTTTAAAATAGCTTCCGAATGACTTCCTCCACCTGCAGTACCATCTATGTAAGTTCCGGATTTTTTTATTGCAAGGCCTTCAATTGCTTCTTCAAGCAAAACTGGTGTGTGCAAAAAAGTCATCTGCCATAATCACTCCTTGCCTACAGATCAAGCATATCCATTGCTTCGGCAATAGTTTCTTGGGTTAACTCAGAATTGAATTTTGTCCATTTAGCGCTATCCCAAATTTCTACCCGGCTTGATGTCCCGATAAATGTTACTTCTTTATCAAGATTAGCGTGCTCTCTTAGTTGCTGAGGAATCAAAATCCTTCCCTGTTTATCTGGCATAACCTCCGCTGCACCAGAAAAGAAAAACCTCTGTAACCCTCTTGCTTTAGAAATTGGCAATGTCTTGATTTTTTCAACTAATCTGTTCCACTCCTCTTTAGGTAAAACGAACAAACAGTTGTCAAGCCCTTTAGTGATGTAAAATAGTAGTCCTAAATCGTCTCGAAATTTTGCAGGAACAGCAACTCTTCCTTTTAAATCTATATTATGTTGGTATTCACCTATCAACATAAGCGCCCCTCCAAATTAAGAACAACCAACACTGTTCCACTTAACACTACTTTACACCACTTTTCACCACTAATAAAGTTATTATAAATCATTTCCTCAAAAAAAGCAACAATTATTGTAATTTTTTTTTGCACAAAAAAGAATTTATTGTGTATTATGTTTATTGTCTTTAATTAATATTTTATAAAATACTTGACTTTATTTTGTGTTTATCGTTATTATTTTGCAATATAATGTTAATATTTTTATAAAATATTAGTGCAAATGATAAAAATAATTTAAATTACGGTCTTTAAAAGTTATGCTATAATTTATTAGAAAATATAAATTTAGGATGATATTATAATGAATAAAATAATAGGTAAAGTTCGTGCTGCTATTGATAAATACAAAATGATTGATCAAAACGATAAAATTGCGGTATGTCTTTCTGGAGGAAAAGACTCTTTATTTCTTTTATATGCAATGAACCAAATTAAATTTTATTACCCTAAAACTTTTGAAATAGTTGCTATAACTATTGATCCTTGTTTTAATGGGCAAAGTACTAACTACTCTAAAATAAAGACCTTATGTTCAAAGCTAAATATTAAATATAAAATTAAAAAATCTCGGTTGGGAGAGCTAATTTTTAATGAGAGAAAAGAAAAGAATCCTTGCAGTCTTTGCGCCCGAATGCGCAGGGGCATGCTACACGATCTGGCTAAAAAATTAGGCTGTAATAAAATAGCACTTGGTCATAATCTAGAAGACAGTGTAGAAACTTTTTTTATGAATTTATTTGATTGTGGCAAAATTGGTTGTTTTTCTCCTGTAACATATTTATCTCGAAAAAATTTATATATGATTCGTCCTTTAATTTTTTGTAATGAAGCAAAAATAGATGCCTTTATAAAACAAAAAAATTTGCCAGTTGTAAAAAGCCATTGTCCGGCTAACTTTAATACAAACAGGCAAACCACTAAAGAACTCATATTAAAATTGGAAAAAAAATATCCAAACCTTAGATTAAAAATTATAGGAGCCATCTCTAGATCAAATATCGACGGCTGGAAAAACTAATTTTCTTCTAAAAATATATAGGAAAAACGATTGACATTTATGTCTTTTTATAATATAATATTTTCTGTTCATCATTTTTAAAATCTATATGGCGGTATAGCTCAGGTGGCTAGAGCATTCGGTTCATACCCGAAGCGTCATTGGTTCAAGTCCAATTACCGCTACCATAGGCAACAGCTTTAAGAAACTTAAAATTTAAGTTAAATTTATTTTATATAATTCTGTCGTTTAATTTGGTATGATTGCTAAAGCAGTTTATTATTTTTATTTTTTTTAATATGTGTTTTATTATATAATTTATGGCCCGGTGGTCAAGCGGTTAAGACACCGCCCTTTCACGGCGGTAACACGGGTTCGATTCCCGTCCGGGTCACCATAAAATTGTTTTTATCAGCTTTTATTAAGCTGATATTTTTATATTTATTGAATCTTGGCATACAATATTTTAGGTGATTTATTATGAAAATACTTATTGAAACTTCTGCTAGGCATGTTCATTTATCTTTGAATGATTTTGAAACTTTATTTGGTAAAAATGCTAAACTTACATTAAAGAAAAATCTATCTCAACCGGGTCAATTTGCTTGTTTTGAACGTGTTAATGTTATTAGCGCTAAAAGTGAAATATCAAATGTTTCTATATTGGGACCTTTTCGAGATCGAACTCAGGTCGAAATATCTCTCACCGACTCAATAAAATTAGGTATATATGCTCCTATTAGACTTTCTGGTAATATTTCAAATACTCCTGGATGCACTTTAGTTGGTCCAAAAGGCAAAATAAATTTGTCAAATGGCGTAATTGTCGCAAAGAGACATATTCATCTTGATTTAGAGACGGCCCAAAAATTCAACCTAAAAAATAATCAAAATGTTAAAGTTAATGTTAAGACAGAATTTCGCTCATTAGCTTTTGATGATGTAACAATACGGATAGATAAGAATTTTTCTCCTGCTATGCATATTGATACTGATGAGGCAAATGCCGCGGGAATTAAAAGTGTTTTGTACGGCGATATCATTATTTAAAAAGCTGATAATAAAAAAATTACCTCCACACTTTTATGTGAAGGTTTTTATTATAATATATTTAGTCTACTTACATCCTTCTATAATCTTGACTATATCATTTATTGTTTTCATTTCGGCAACTTTTTCTGGTGGAAGAGTAACTTTGAATCTTTCTTCTAACATCCCAAAAAGCTCCAATATACTTAGAGAATCTAGCTCTGCCACTTCAGAAATAATATCGTCCCCCGAAATATTCATAATGTCCACCTTTATTATCTTTCCTAACTCTTCTCTAACAGCTTTTTCAATATCATTCATTTTATATACCTCCAATTATTTAATTTTTTTTACTTATGGCTAGTTCATAAAATCTTTATCAAAAAGTGACGCAACAGTAAAATCAGCACAAGCGCATAAATCTTCATTCAGGTGAATTTTTCCGTGAGCTTTTACTAGTCTGGCCGAAGCTTTTATAACATCTATGGATACATTTAAATTATCTTTTGGTTGAACCATTTTTTTGAAAGAAGCATTACTAATTTCTACTAAAACAGGTAGGCCTTTGCTGCGTTGAGAGCAGTAAACTGCTAAAAGTTGAGCCATTATCTCACACAAGGTTGTTCCTGGAACTATTTTCTTTTTTGGATAATGTTCGTTCAAAAAAAATTCTGTACCTTTTATTAAATATTTGCCTCTTGCAGATTTTTCATCTAGGTATGTTACTTCGTCAAGTATTAGCATATCTTTTCTGTGTGGAATACATTGCATAATTTCAGCTTTATTCATGATCAACTCCTCCCCAATTCAAGAATTGAAAGTATGCCCATGTTGTCAATAGAAATAATTACAAATGAATAAATTTTGTTTTGTGAAATTTCTATAAGCGATTTTCCGATGTCTATCATAGGTTCTAGAGAAAACAAAGCAGAATTTTGGCTCATTATTATTTTGTCTTTCTTTTCATCTATGTTCCACTCAAAAAGCTTTTTCTTAATAAAACTTTCTTTTTGTTCTTCCAACAGATTTCCAACATATCTCGATTCATAATTTTTTATATATGCAAGTGGTTTAATATTCAAATTCTGTTCTTTGCCTAAAAGCATCAAAGCTGCACCATTTTCTTCGCTAGCTCCAGCCCATGCATACTTAGAGTCTCCTTCAGATATCTGTTCACTTGCCAGCATAACTGCATCAATACCAGAACTTTTCCCCTCCGAAAGACATACAACTTGATTTTTAAATTGATTCCATATACATAATCGGCTTGCCGGAGCGTTGGCCACCGTGTTTGGGAAGAAAGTTGGATTAACAAAATTTAGTCCATTTTCTATTGCCGATAAAGCATAATCAAATATTGGATAAACTGCGGCAGATAAACTTCCTACAACTACACTTATTTTAGATTTATCAATTTTTTTATAAAACTCTTCATTTTCAATAGATCTAATTGCGGCTCCCAACGCCATCGATTGTCTATCTATAAGCCGCGTATTAACACCTTCTAAACATTTTTCTAGAATTTCTATATCACTCGCTTTTTTTTCTATATTGTCTATCTGTGTAAAGTCTAATTGTTTATTATTTAAATAGTATTTAAGTGAAAACACTGCAACTTTATTCATCTTTTATGCCTCCTCTGCTTTAGAAAATACAATGCATGAGTTATTGCCTCCAAAGGCAAATGCATTTGATATAATATTTTTTAACTTCATTTTTCTGCTTTTATTTGGGACACAGTCTATGTTGCAGTTTTCATCCTTTTGTTCAAAATTAGCTGTTGGTATAATTTCATTGTTTTCTAGCATTAATAAACTACAAGCAGCACCTACTGCTCCTGCCACACCTAAGGTATGACCTATCATGGATTTTACTGAACTTGTTGGCGGGACATTTTCTCCAAAAATCGTTTTTAATGCTACTACTTCTGTTTTATCATTTAATGCCGTTCCTGTTCCGTGAGCCGAAACATAATCTATCTCGTTTGGTTTTAAATTAGCCATTTTTAGCGCATCCTTTATGCTCGTTATAGCTCCAGCTGCATCAGCTCTTGGTGCCGTTATGTGATATGCATCAACACCTAGGCCGTAACCTTTTACTTCTCCGTATATGTGGGCACCTCTTTTTTGTGCTCTTTCTTTTTCTTCCAAAATTAAAAACACCGATCCTTCACTCACTACTAAGCCTTTTCTATTTTTAGAAAAAGGCCTGCAAACATCCGGTGTTAGCGATAGAAGTCTATTAAAGCCCATTAAAGCCACTAAAGAAAGTGCTTCTACGCCTCCAACTATAGCTATTTTAGATATCCCTTTTTTTATTTTTTCATAACCCCAGGCTATCGCATAATTGCTTGCCGCACATGCATTTGTAAATATTCTCGGTATGGGCATCTTTAAGTTAAAATATCTACACATTAAAGACAAAATCGATACTGGAGCAATTTGTTCTATTTCTCTAATATCTTGTTCATTCCTTCGAGACAAGATATCTCTAATTTTCGTTTCTTGATTTTCTATTTTCATAAGGTTAGTCATTGTCATCCCTGCCGCCAAAGAAATATCCTCTTCTTTAGAGGGATCTAAACGACTGTCTTCTATTGCCATTTTTATTGCTGCTAAAGCTAAACTTTCTGCTCTTCCAAGATTTTGTATTTTTACGCTATTTTGATCTTGCAAATAATCTTCTTTGTTGAAATTTTTTACTTCTCCCACTATTTGAACTCTTAAGTTTCCGCAATTTAAGTTCTCGGCCTTGCCTGTAAAAACTTTTCCTTGAGACATATTACTCCACAATTCTTGTTTCCCAATGCTTCCTGGCACAATTATTCCTAAACCAGTAACAACTACTTGACTCATAAAAATAATCCTTTCTTTTACTTTTCTATGTTCATGTCTATTTTGAACTCATACTTAGGTTCACTACATAAACCTTTAAAGTACAGTGAAAATAATTTTCTTGCCTCTGTATTTTTCAAATCAACTGCAAACAAGCCTGTCTTTTCTATATATTTTTCAACATGTTTTTTTATACAATTATTAAATAAGAAGTAACCTAAACTTTTCTTTCTAAAATCTTCTCTTATAAAAAAAGTTCGGTATAAAATTGCATTAACATTAGCTCTTAAAGCTGTAATCCACCCTACTATTTCTTTATCATCGTATAATGCAAAATCTATATATTCTCGTTCTAGACCAAACTCATTTGCAAATGGAGAAAGTACATCCGGATAATCAATTCCTTCTTTATTTTTTACTTTTTTTATCAAGTCTAAACTCACATCATATTCTTGCAAAAATTTTATTTTTTCTGGTAGTTTTAAATCACTCCTCGCGATTCGTCGTATAAGTTCATTTTCTTTAAGCAATAAAATTGGATCAAAAAAGTACACTACCGATATTAATTTTGCTTTTGAAAAGCCTTTTTTTAAAAGAAAATGTTCTAATAAATCAATATTTTTTTTAGATGTTATAGCGGTAACTTTTATTTTTTTTATCCCCAACTCATTAATTTTGTATATTAAAGAATTTAACAACAAACTTCCAACACCTTTTTTTCTAAAAAAAGGTAAAACAAAAAAACTAGTGATATCAACTTCTAGATTCGTATTAGAACATTGGACTACATTTGCTAAAATTGCACCACACGGAACATTATTGTAACTAGCTCCATATGCAAAAACATTTTTACTTCCTATTTTATTTCTTTTATCTATCAAAAATTTTTTATAGACATCCGAGTCTGCATAATCTAATTCTTTTATCGAAATAATAATCATCACCTCTTTTTGCTTAAACAATCATATCATATTTTAAAAATATCGTGACTTTTTTCAATAAATATGTTATTATTATACATCACTCTTTAAATTTGTGCAATATTTTTAAAGGAGAGCTATAAAATTATGGGTATAACTAAAAATTTTTCTAAGAATTATGTAAAATTACTCTCTGATAAAAATACTTTTTATAGTTTTTTTGATATTAATGAAGATTCTAAAGATTTTTCTATTTTGGGTGGAATTTGTACTATAACTAATTTGCCATGCGTATTGATCGTCATGAACAAAGATTTTAAAATTGGCACAATGGGTTATGAATGCGGCGAAAATATTACACTATCATTTGAAAAAGCTATAACTTATAAATTGCCTGTTGTTTGCGTCACCGTATCTGGCGGCGCACGAGTTCATGACGGTGTTAGTGCGTTGATGCAAATGGCAAAAACCTCTGCTGTTGTAAAGAAACATAACGATGCGGGCCTACTATATATATCAATAGTAGCAGACCCCACATTGGGTGGAGTTTCGGCAAGTTTTGCAAGTTTGGCAGACATTATAATTGCAGAACCGGATGCAACTTATGGGTTCACCGGAAAAAGAATCGTTGCAGAAACTATCGGAAAGCCTCTTCCAAAAGACTTTCAAAATGCGTGGTTCGCTAGAAAAAATGGCATGGTTGATATGATAGTTGATAGAAAAAATATGCGAGATCAAGTTGGCAACTTATTATACTTGCATAATCTGTAAAGAAATAAAAAGTAGGTGAGTAGATGGAAAAATCCGCAATAGAATGCTTGAAGATTATAAAACATCCAAAAAGACCAAACGTAATTGATTATATTAATCATGTTTTTAAAAATTTCATAGAAATGCACGGAGACAGACTCCACGGCGACGATCCAGCAGTTATTGGTGGCATTGCCACTATAAACGATAAACCTGTTACTATTATTGGTCAGGTTCGAAGCAGAAATACTCAAGAAAATTTAAAGTATAATTTTTCTATGGCACATCCTGAAGGCTTTAGGAAGGCTCTAAGAATTGCTAAACAAGCAGAAAAATTCAGACGACCAATCATATTTTTCGTTGATACAGTAGGTGCATCTCCAGACATAGAATCCGAAAAAAATGGACAACATTCGGCAATATCCCACAATCTTATGGAATTTATGTTTTTGAAGGTTCCCACAATTAGTGTATTAATCGGAAATGGTGGCAGCGGTGGTGCTTTGGCTTTTTGTATTGCAAATAAAGTTTGTGCGCTCGAAAATTCTATTCTGAGTGTTATTTCTCCAAAAGCTGGCGCAAATATTATATTTAAAGACTCTTCTAAAGAGCAAGAAGCGGCAAAAATATTAAAAATGACTTCTGACGTTTTGTTTGACCTTGGAATCGTAGATAAAATTATTAGAGAACCCGACAGCGGCGCACATAACTGTCAAGACTTTGTTTATAAAAATCTCAAAGAATATATTTTTAATACTTTAACTAGTTACAAAAATGTTCTTTCACAAAAATTAGTTGAAGAACGCTATAAAAAATATCGAAAATTTTAGTCAAATTTAGGGTGAAATTATGAATAAACTTGCTTTCGTATTTTCTGGACAGGGATCCCAAAGAGTTGGCATGGCTAAGGATTTATATGATAATTTTTCTGCTGTGAGAAAAATGTTTGCTGTAGCTGATTCTATTCGTCCTAGAACCACTGAACAGTGTTTTTACGGAACAACAGAAGAATTAAACAGAACAATAAATACTCAACCGTGTCTATTTTGTGCAAATATTGCTGCTTCTATAGCTGCCAGCGAAAATAACATACAACCAGATTATATCGCTGGTTTTTCTTTAGGAGAATTATGTGCACTTTACTTTTCTGGAATTTTAAACTTTGAGGATGCTTTTAAATTAGTTTGTAAGAGAGCTGAATTTATGTATAACGCTGAAACCGAAAACGAAGGAGCTATGTTGGCTGTTTTAAAGGCTAAACCTGAGGATGTTGAATTAATCTGTAGAAAATTCAAATATGCATTTCCTGCTAACTACAATTGCCCCGGACAAACTGTTGTATCTATAAAGAAGGCACTTGTCGAAGACTTCTCTGCAGATATCAAAAAACTAGGCGCTATTACAATAAAATTATCTGTAAGTGGTGCATTCCATTCTCCATTTATGAGCTCTGCAAGTAAATCTATCAGAGAATATATACCTAGTCTAAAATTCAATAAGCCTAAAATTCCCATTTTCTTTAATGCAACCGCTAAAATTCATGAAGATAATTTTACTGACCTAATTGTAAATCAAATTGACCATCCTGTTTTATGGCAAAAAATTGTCGAAAATATGATAAATTGCGGTGTTGACACTTTTATAGAAATCGGTGTAGGAAAAACTCTAAGTAATCTTATAAAAAAAATAGACCATACCAAAAAAATCTTAAATATCGAAGATAAGGAGAGCTTGGGCGTTGCTATTTCTGCGCTCAACTGTGAATGATTATGTTTAACTTAAATAACAAAGTTGCTATTGTAACTGGAGGTTCTAGAGGAATCGGAAAAGCTATCTCTTTAAAATTGGCTCAAAACGGCGCCCATGTTGCTATAACCTATTTAGGAAGCGAGAAAAAAGCTATGAATGTTTGCAACGAAATTAAAAAATTAAATAGAAAATGTAAAGCTTTCTGTTGCAACGTTGCAGATTTTGATGACACAAAAAAGGTTATAGATGGTGTAATTAAAGAGTTTGGCACTATAGATATTTTAATAAATAATGCAGGAATAACAGGCAAAGTTTCTCTCGCTTTCTTATTAAATTCTGACGATTTTGACGCTGTTATAAATACAAATTTAAAGGGAACTTTTAACATGTGCCGACATGTTTATCCTATATTTGTAAAAAATCATACAGGGAAAATAATTAACATTGCATCAGTAGCTGGAATAAGTGGCATGGCTGGACAAGCGATTTACTCCGCATCCAAAGCTGGAATAATCGCTTTTTCTCAGTCTATTGCAAAAGAATTAGCTTCTCGTGGCATAACATGTAATGCTATTGCTCCAGGATTTATAGAAACAGATATGACTGCAAATGTTAAAGATTCTACTAAAGATTCTATTCCTGTAAAAAAATTTGGTTCACCCGAGGATGTCGCAAATCTTGCTGTATTTTTAGCAAGCTCTGATTCAGATTATATCACTGGCGAAATAATAAAAGTTGATGGTGGGTTGAACATTTAATTTATATAAATTCTTAAATCTAATTTTTTGACATTTTAGCCACAACTGCATAAAATTTCTCATATAATGTACGAGTCTATTAATTTATATTTTCTTAAGTTTAGGGCTATTTAAATAAAAATATTGATTTTTATTTAAAAATAATGTATTATATTTCAAAAACATTTTTATTTTGGAGGGAATTATTATGGATAAAAAAATATCTGTAGCTCAATATGGTTGCGGAAAAATGTCTAAGTATATTATGAGGTATATTAAAGAGAAAGGAGCCGAAATCGTAGCTGCTTTTGACATTAACCACAATATAGTTGGAAAAGATATCGGGGAGATAACAGGAGAGAACCCTTATGGCATTATCATAAAAGATTCTAAAAATGCAGAAAAAATCTTGTCCGCACTAAAACCAGACGTATGTATAATTACGACTTTTAGCCTAATAAATGAGGTAAACGATATATTTATGATATGTGCTCAAAATGGAATCAACGCTATTAGTACCTGTGAAGAAGCATTTTATCCTTGGAACTCATCTCCTCAAGTTACAACAGAGCTCGACAAGATAGCCAAAGAAAATAATTGTACGTTATGTGGTTCAGGATACCAAGATGTATTTTGGGGCAATTTGATTGCAACCATAGCAGGAGCCACTCATACTATTAATAAAATAAAGGGATCTTCAAGTTATAACGTTGAAGATTACGGTATTGCACTTGCCAAAGCTCATGGAGCAGGGTTGGATCTTGAAACATTTCAACAAAAAATGGCTGCTACAGATAATGTTTCTGAAGCTGAGCGAAATGAATTAATAAATAAAGGTGAGTTTTCTCCATCTTATATGTGGAACGTTAACGGGTGGCTCTGCGATAAGCTTGGGTTAACTGTTAAATCACAAATACAGAAGTGCGTGCCATGCACACATGAAAAAGATATTCATTCTAATACTTTAAATATGGATATCCCTGCAGGCAATGCTACGGGAATGTCTGCAGTTGTAGTTACCGAAACTGAAGAGGGTATTAATATCGAGAGTGAGTGCATTGGCAAAGTTTATGCTGAAGATGAATTTGACAAAAATGATTGGACAATTTTTGGTGAACCTAATACTCAAGTTATAATTAATCGACCTAGCACCGTCGAGTTAACATGTGCAACTGTTGTAAACAGGCTCCCTGAACTTATAAAAGCTCCAGCTGGATATATTACTACAGATAAAATGATGACAAATAAATATAAAATCAAAGCGCTTAATGAGTATGTTTAGCCTATAAAAATTAGGAGGATTCATTTTTAAACATCCTCCTTTTCCATTTTTTTGCTTTTTATACATAATGTCCGAAAAATATTATAATATTTTTATTTTAAAATCATAAAAATCGAGTATAATAATTTGTAAAAATAAAATTATATTTTTAGAAGGGTGTTGAATTTTTTGATTATAAATGTAAAAAGTGAAATTGGTCCATTAAAAAAAGTTCTTTTGCATCGGCCTGGTGCAGAACTTTTAAATTTAACTCCAGATACTCTAGAAGAATTGCTATTTGATGATATTCCATATTTAAAAATTGCTGTAGAAGAACATGACAGATTTGCAAAAGTCTTAACAGAAAACGGTGTCCAGGTAATTTATCTTGAAGATTTGGTTTCAGAAACATTAAAAGAAGAACATATACGTGACTTATTTTTAAACCAATTTATCCGCGAGGCTGGAATATATTCAGAAAAATATCAAAAACTATTGTATGAATTTTTAAATCAAATTAAAGATACAAAAGAACTAGTATTAAAAACTATGCAAGGTGTTAAGCGTGACGAACTTACATGCCATCCTAGAGAGTATAAATCTTTAGTTGAATATATGGAAAAGCAATCTGCATTTATTTGCAACCCCATGCCAAACCTATACTTTACTCGAGACGCTTTTGCTTGCATAGGCAATGGCGTTAGTATAAACAAAATGCATTATTTAACAAGGCGCAGAGAAACTATTTATGGAGAGTATATATTTAAATATCATCCTAAATTTAAAGACAAAACTGATATCTACTACAATCGGTATGAGCCATTTTATATTGAGGGGGGCGATATTTTAAATTTAAATTCTGAAATTTTAGCTATAGGAATTTCTCAACGTACTAAACCAGAAGCAATAGAAACTCTAGCAAAAAATATCTTTAACAACAAAAACACATCTATTAATCAAATTTTGGCTTTTGACATCCCAAACAATCGCGCAATGATGCATCTTGATACTGTATTTACTCAAGTGGATTACGATAAATTTACTGTTCATAATGGTCTGGCAAAGCTTCTTAAAGTTTACAAGATCACTATCGGGCAAAAAAAAGACAAGCTAGAAATCTGCGAAATAGATCAAAGTCTTGAAAATATTTTGTCTGAAGCATTAAAAAAAGATAAAATACAACTAATTCCATGCGGTGGCACTGATAAAATTGTTGGTGAACGGGAACAATGGAATGATGGATCAAATACCTTGTGCATAAGTCCTGGCAAAGTTGTTGTTTACGACAGAAACGAAGTTACTAACACTATTTTAAGAGAAAATGGTCTCACTGTCCTTGAAATACCTAGTTCAGAACTATCTCGCGGGCGTGGAGGGCCTCGGTGTATGTCTATGCCAATTTATCGCGACGATATTTAATTTTATAAAAATATAACTACAATTGAAGGAGTAAAAATTATGGCTATTAATTTACGAGGAAAAAGTTTTTTAAAATTATTAGATTTTTCATCTCAAGAAATACGTTATATTATAGACCTATCAAAGCAATTCAAAAAACTAAAACTGACTGGAACTCCCCACCGATATTTGGATGGTAAAAATATTGTCCTACTTTTCGAAAAAACATCGACTAGAACCAGATGTTCTTTTGAAGTAGCCGGAAGAGATTTGGGCATGGGAGTTACTTATCTTGACCCTGGCAGCTCCCAGATGGGCAAAAAAGAAAGCATTGCAGACACAGCTAGGGTTTTAGGCCGACTCTATGATGGAATAGAATATAGAGGATTTTCTCAAAAAATTGTAGAAGAAATGGCTAGATTTGCCGGAGTCCCCGTCTGGAACGGGTTAACCGATGAATTTCATCCTACTCAAATGATCGCTGACTTATTAACTATTGAAGAAAAATTGGGTTGCCTCAAAGGATTAAATTTTACTTACTTTGGAGATGCGCGAAATAATATGGGCAATTCTTTGATGGTTGCTTGTGCTAAAATGGGATTAAATTTTACTGCCTGTGCGCCAAAAGAGCTCTTTCCAGACGAAAAACTCGTAGAGATTTGTAAAAAAATTGCCGCAGAAAATAATTCTTCTATAACACTAACAGACGATGTTAAAACTAGTGCTAAAAATGCAGACGTTATATATACTGACATCTGGCTATCTATGGGAGAACCAGATGATATGTGGGAAAAACGTATCAAGCTACTTAAACCTTTTCAGGTTAACAAAAATATTATGAATTTGGCCAGCAATAATGCTATTTTCATGCACTGTTTACCGTCTTTTCACGATACTAAAACTACTATTGGAAAAGATATAAGTCAAAAATTCAATCTAAACGAAATGGAAGTCTCAGACGAAGTTTTTGAATCTAAACAGTCGGTAGTTTTTGATGAAGCCGAAAACCGGATGCATACCATTAAAGCTATAATGTACGCTACTTTAATGTAAAATGAGGTAATTTTTATGAATAAAAAACGTATTGTAGTTGCGTTGGGTGGCAATGCTTTAGGCAACAGTGCACAAGAACAATTAAATCTTGTAAAAAAAACTGCCCACACCATTGTAGACCTTGTTGAAAAGAATTACAATGTAATCGTTGGCCACGGGAACGGTCCTCAAGTTGGCATGATTAATCTTGCCTTAGATGAATTCTCAAGTAATCACAGTAATATCCCAAATATGCCATTTCCTGAATGTGGTGCTATGTCTCAGGGTTATATAGGATATCACCTGCAACAAGCCATTAAAAATGAATTAATAAATCGAAATATTAAAAAAAATGTTGTTTCTTTAATTACTCAAACAATAGTAGACAAACACGACACTGCTTTTGATCATCCCACTAAACCTGTAGGAAGTTTCTATACCAAAGAGCAAGCTGAAATTATTGCAAAAGAAAAAGGATTTACATTTGTTGAAGATGCTGGAAGAGGATATCGCAGAGTTGTTCCATCTCCATCTCCGCAAAAAATTGTAGAAATCGGAACGATTAATGATTTGGTTAATTCTGGAGACATAGTTGTAACTGCCGGAGGCGGAGGCATTCCCGTTATAGAAATAGATTCAAAACTAAGTGGCGTTTCAGCTGTTATAGACAAAGATAAATCGTGCTCACTTTTAGCAACTTCATTAAAGGCAGATATTTTGCTAATTTTAACTGCCGTAGATTTTGTTTATATTAATTTTAATACTAAAAATCAACAAGCACTTTCAAAAATAAAGGTTGAAGAGGCTCTAAAATATAAAAATACCGGACATTTTGCAAAAGGTAGTATGTTGCCAAAAATTGATGCTTGTATTGACTTTTTAACCCAGCAGCCAAATGGATTAGCAATTATTACTTCTTTAGAAAAAGCCAAAGATGCACTAAATGGCTCAGTTGGAACAATTATTTACAATAAAAATGAGGTGACACTATGACATCCACTCAAAAAGAAAAACGTCGTTTTAAAATGCCCTCTGCATTTACTGTTCTCATACTTATAATTTTAGTTATTGCCGCAGTAAGCTTAATTATGGCTGATCCAATGATAAAAAAAGCTACAATACCAAATGTAGTAATGGCTCCTATTCTTGGTTTTATTGAAGCAATAGACGTCTCTTTATTTGTTTTGGTTCTTGGTGGTTTTCTAGGTGTAATAAACAAAACTGGAGTCCTATATAAAGGCATTGCAAGCGTTGTAAAAAAATTAAACGGAAAGGAACTTTTACTAATACCTATTCTAATGATTATTTTTTCAATCGGAGGCACAACATATGGAATGGCCGAAGAAACAATTGCATTTTACAGCTTGATAGTTGCAACTATGATTGCGGCAGGATTTGATTCACTAGTTGGAGCCGCAGTAATACTTTTAGGAGCTGGAGCTGGAGTCCTCGGATCCACAATAAATCCCTTTGCAATCTCAGTGGCAGTAGATACTGCAAAAGCTGCAGGAATTTCTGTAAATCAAGGAACAATAATAATTCTCGGCACAGTTCTTTGGATTACAACCCTATCAATTTGCATATGGTTTGTGATGTCATATGCCAAAAAAGTTCACTATAATCTTAGCGGTTCACTGCTATCTAATCAAGAATTGTCCGATGCTCAAGAATCTTTTAAATCTTCTCAAAAAGAAGTTGATACTACACTTTCTTCTAAAGGAAAAATTGTTTTATCTTTGTTCGCATTTTCTTTTATAATCATGATAATTAGTTTGATTCCATGGGAAAACTTCGGCATAACATTTTTTAATTCTTGGACAGATTGGCTAACAGGAAAAACTTTTGGAAATTGGTATTTTAGAGAACTTGCCGCATGGTTTTTTATAATCGCAATAATTTGTGGCCTTGTATATAAACTAAAAGAAAAAGAAATTGTAGATTCATTTATAGCCGGTGCAGGAGATATGATCGGTGTAGCACTTGTTATAGCTGTCTCTCGAGGAATATACGTAATAATGGGCGATACTAATTTAAATAATTATATTCTAACTCACTCCGCAAATGCACTCAACGGTATGCATGCTATTCCGTTTACTATCATGTCATATATAATCTACCTAGGTCTTTCTTTTCTTATTCCATCCACATCTGGTTTAGCAACTGGTTCTATTGGAATTTTTGCTCCACTTGCACAAAGCTTAAATTTAAGTCCCGAGGTAATGATAATGATTTTCTCTGCTGCTTGTGGTCTTATAAATTTAATAACCCCAACAAGTGGTGTAGTAATGGGTGGTTTAGCTATTTCTAAAGTAGAATTTTCCAGTTGGATTAAATTTTCTTTAAAAGTGGTAGCAACAATTTTAGTTGCAAATATAGTTATCCTATCAATCGCAATGATAATTATCTAATTAATAAATCAAATAGGAGCCATTTTTATGTGGCTCCTTCTTAATTTGCTACAAAAATTAATTGCTAGTTTTTTCTTAAACAAGGCCCAGCAAAAAATACTGTTATTTTTTATAGTGTTACTATGCTACATGGTTAATTGCACTACCAGAAAATTCAATATTTTCTGTATTTCTCTCTACCGTTTTTTTGCCAAGAGCATCATAAGTTTGGGCTCCTTCTTCTTGGTCAAAATCTGATGAAGGATTTCGTTCATTTTTAGAATTTTCTTGTTCAGCATTATTAGTAGCATTTTCAGGGTTTCTAATATTCTCATTTTCTTCCGCAGTAAAATCATTATCTCTATGATGTGTACTCATCTTTTGGACAATCTTTTCTAAAGTAAAACTGTCGTTGTTTTCATCAAAATAAACTTTATATTTTAAAGTTTGGCTGTGACCCTTTTTCAAGTTGCACAGCACCACTTCATTCAAAAGTTTGTCATTTAAATCTTCAAGATAAGCAAATATTGGTCTAGCGCCTTTATTAAGCTGTTCCGTTCTTTTTGCAACAGTATCTACGGTTCCATTAAGGTCAATATCAATACCATATTGCGCTTTGTATCTAATAGCCAATTTTATAAATGGTTCAAAAGCAATCTCTCTATATTCTGGAGCAGATAAGTTATCGAACTCTATCAATTTAATACGGTTTAAAAAGGCCTTATCATGGTCAATAAAAGTACGTGAGCCTGTTCCGTCATCAACATTATCGACCTCATTATTGTTTTTATGAACTGATCCATAACTTTCATTAGAGGTAATAATAAATGTAGCAGCAGAGCAATCAATTTTTTCTCCGTTAACATTTATGTAGCCTTGATCCATAATAGTTCTAAGTTTTTCATCAAGTTCTTTGCTATGCATTTTATCGTACTCATTTATAACAACAGTAGTATTAGGAATAGCCTTTAGTCTAATTATCAAAGGAGAATATTCATAATATTCTGAATTGTTTATTCGTTTTATTCGCATACCAACCAACTGATCAACCGCACTAGCTTTAGATTGTTTATCTATATCTGATGCCTCAATAACAAAGGGATCTGCCGAAAAGCCACTTAAAACTTTTCTAATGATCTCAGCAGAAAAAGATTTACCAACTCCAGAAGGCCCAACCATATATATTACATTAGCACCAGGACCAGCTTTTTTACTGTTTTTGTTTGCCATAAATTGTGCATTTTTATCAACAATATTTAGCACAGTACTTCTAATTTGGCGCTTAGCTCCTTCCTGGCCTTTAATACTAAACATCAGCATATCTAACATTTGCATTGTTGCAATTGGGTCAACAGGTTTTTCTACTTTACCGGCCTCAATTTTTGCCTTTAAAGTTTTATACATCTGGGTAATTTTATTAACAAAAATGGATACCATAAAGAATGCAAAAACTCCACCACCACTATTAAAAAGGGATTTTAAGGCAGACCATACCCCTCCACCGTTTAAACGCGGTATCTCTGTCACAAGACCATTAGTTGCTGCGATAATTAGGTCTTTTACCTCAGCGTTTTTAACTAAGTTCACTAAAACCCTTGCTGCTTGTTTTGAAAAACCTTTATCAGTAAAACATTTTTCTATATTATTTTTACCTATGCACACAGTCCCCGTCATATTTAGATTATCCCCTAGGATGTCTCGTCCAAAAAGAGCCCATGCAGATGTACAATGCGCTGAAGACATTAACAGAGACACTGCTAAAATAGCCGCTAGTACCTTTTTCATTTTATTTCTCATAATAAATCCTCCAACAAAATAACTACTAATAATTTTAACATTTTTTTGTTAGTTTATCAAGTCGACAGCATCACAATTATTCATATAATAGTTTTAAATTTTTGTTATTTTTGCATAAATATTTTCAAAAAAATAAAAATAACAGTCTTTTTTAACTGTTACCTATCTGTATCTAGTGAATTTTCTTGTTTAAATACAACTATTATAGACTTAATAAATATAGCTAAGTCTAATTTTAGTGACATATTGTGCAAATATTTAGTATCAAAATCCACCTTATCTTTAGCGTCAAGAAAGTCTCTGCCATTAACTTGTGCCAGCCCTGTAATTCCTGGTTTTATCAAATATACGTCATTTTTCTCACGCAATTTGTGTATAAAGATTTCATCTAAAATCAAGGGTCTCGGGCCAACAATACTCATATCTCCTTTTATAACATTAAATAATTGTGGCATTTCGTCTAGGCTTGTAGCTCTAAGGAATTTACCAAATTTAGTAATATATTCATCCGCATTATTAAAGTCATTAGTAGCTTTGCTTTTTGGCGCTTTCAATTTCATTGTTCTAAATTTATAGATGTTTATACTCTTGCCAAACTGACCGATTCTTTCTTGAGAAAAAATAATAGGACCCCTAGATGTGATTTTTATCATAATAGATAAAAATAGAAAAAGAGGAGACAAAAAAATCACAGCTATAAGAGAAAATAAAACATCAAAAAACCTTTTAAAAATAAAATATACTTTTTGAGATTTTGTAAATTTATATATAACTTTATCCGCACAAAAAAACTGCGAATGCATTTTCTCAAGACTAATTTTATTTTCCTCCAATTTTTTCTTCCTTTCTCATCACATTCACAAAAATTATTTTATTTTTAGTATATCTTCATTTTTCTTTCAAGTCAACATAAAGCGACTTTTTAAGGGAGTTCCAATCTAACTTGTTTTTCAAATCTCCTCTTGATTTTATAATTGAAAAAACAATCTAATTGGATATAATTAAATTAAATTATTTGTGTCTTTGTGTAAAATTAGTTTAAAAATTAGAAAGGAAATATCCAGAAGTATGTCCAAAAACTTTATCTCTGCAGTGATTGTAGCTGCAGGCAATTCTTCTCGTATGGGATCAGATAAAATATTTTTAACATTAAATAAAATTCCCTCAATAGTTTATACATTAGCAGCTTTTCAAAGAAGTGAATTTATAGATGAAATAATTATTGTGTGTAAAGAAAATCAAAAAGACCCTCTAAATAAAATTTTAAATAAATACTCTATAGATAAATTTAAAGACTTTGCTCCCGGTGGCAAAACGCGCCAAGAATCTGTATTTTCGGGTATAGACTACTGCAAAAATTGTAACACAACACATTTTGCAATTCATGATGCAGCAAGGTGCCTTATTTCTTGCGATGAAATTGATAAGGTCGTTAATGATGCATTCATTTATGGTTCCAGTGTTCTTGGCGTGCCTTGTAAGGACACAATAAAAATTTTAAATGAACAAAGCTTTGTTATAAACACACCTAATCGTGACACCTTATGGCAAATCCAAACTCCACAGGTTTTTGAAAAAGACTTGTATATTAAATCAATGTCAATTGCTTTAAAAAATAGATTAAATTATACGGATGATTGCCAATTAGTTGAAAATTTGAATAAGCCTGTTCATGTTATTAGAGGAGAATATTCTAATTTAAAATTAACTACAGTCGACGACATCCCCGTATTTGAAGATATATTAAAAGCAAGAGGTGTTTCTTTATGAGAATTGGTCACGGATATGATGTGCATAAATTAGTTGCAGGAAGAGAGCTTATCCTTGGAGGCTGTAAAATTCCTCATAAATGCGGTTTGCTTGGCCATTCTGATGCCGATGTATTGGTCCATGCAATCATAGATGCTTTATTGGGCGCAGCAGCTATGGGAGATATCGGCAAAATGTTTCCTGATACCGACAGTAAATTTAAAAACGCAAATAGTCTTAACTTACTTGATGTAGTCTGCAAAAAAATTTATTTTTCTGGATATAAAATATCTAACATTGATAGTACAATCATTGCGCAAGCACCTAAGCTTACAAATTTTTTACCTATTATTCAAAATAATATTTCTAACACCTGTAAGATATGTAAATCGCAAGTAAATGTAAAAGCAACAACCGAAGAATGCCTTGGTTTTACTGGACGTTTGGAGGGGATAGCTGCTCACGCGGTTTGCCTTTTAATTTAATTTTGATCCAATCAGAGCGTCACCACAAAATACTTAATATTATTTTGTTAAGGCATCGGGTTAACCGATGCCTTAACTGTATCAAGGGTAAATTATAAAGCTTTGTAAAACCTTTATACGTAGTGCAACCCTGTATTTTTATACCCTATGACACAAAATAAAAATTATTCTCATATTATGTTAACGGCAAAAAATTTGCATGGAGTTGATTATTTTTGGAAAAAAGAAAAGAAGTGTTTATATTAAGCTCAATAACTTATGTTATGAAGGCAAAAGACTTATTGAATACAAAAGGAATAAAATGTGAAACAATTCGTGTGTCAAATAGTGAGGTTTTAGCTGGTTGCGGATACGGCATACTGATACACGAAAAAATTGATGAAGCCGAAAAAATACTGAAAAATTCAAAAATTAAAATACTAGGGAAAAAAATCATGGAGGCAAAATTATGATATATTTAGATAATGCAGCAACATCTTATCCTAAACCAAAAAGCGTAGTCGCTGCAACAAATTATGCTATAAACAGGTTAGGTGCAAATCCCGGAAGAAGCGGCCATAATATGTCTATAAAATCTTCACTAGAGATTTATGAATGCAGAAAATCTATTGCAAAATTTTTTAACGCACCCGGACCAGAATGTGTAATTTTTACATTAAACTGTACTCATGCTATAAATTTTGTTTTTAAAGGGCTTTTAAAACCAGGAGATCACGTTATTACATCGTCTATTGAGCATAATGCTATAACACGCCCATTAAAAGCACTTGAAGAACTTGGAATAACCTTCTCTGAGGCAAAAGTTTATCCTAAAGACAACGAAGCTACACTCGATTCGTTTAGAAATGCAATAAATTCCAAAACAACACTTATTGCATGCACACATGCATCAAATGTTTGGGGAATTCGCCTTCCTATTTCTAGAATATGTGCAATGGCGCATGAATATGGTATCCCAATGCTTGTTGACGCAGCGCAAAGTGCAGGTCATGTTCCAATAAATCTGAATGAGGCAAAAATTGATTATCTATGTCTAGCAGGTCATAAGGGGTTATATGGCCCTATGGGAACCGGTGTTTTAATAACTCCTCACGGAGAATCACTCTCTACAATAATTCAAGGTGGCACAGGCATAAATTCCGAATCATATTTTCAAACTGATGTTGTTCCTGAAAAATTTGAAAGTGGTACTCAAAATTTAATCGGTATAGCTGGTCTACATGCAGGAATAAAATTTTTAAATAAATCAAAAATTGAAAAAATAACTAAACATGAGCATAATCTAATAAACTACTTATATGATAGATTAAGTGAAATTAAAAATGTTGAATTATATATGAGCAGACCAGATCCTAAATATTTTGTACCATTGATTTCATTTAATATTGTCGGCATGCACAGCGAGACTGTTGGTGAATTTTTGAATAAACATCAGATATATGTTAGAGCCGGCTTGCATTGTGCTCCTGCTGCTCATAAATTTTGCAATACTCTTGAGCGTGGCGCTGTTCGAGTTTGTCCTTCTGCTTTTACTAGAAAACAAGATGTTGATACACTTATAAATGTTATCAATAAAATCTAGATAAAATAAATACTTTTAATAGTTGATTAAATATGTTAAAATTAATTTTAGAAGTTCATTTTTTTATTCGAGATTTTTCTCTAAGAAGGAAGTAAATAATGGATTTTATATCAAATAGTTTAAATGCTTTCTTTACTTTGATGAAAACTTTTACTATTTCTGATTTTCTCGATATATCTATAATGTCATTTATAATTTATAATTTTATTAAATTAATAAGAGAAACTCGGGCTAGTCAACTTGTAAAGGGCATGCTAATTTTAATTATTGCATACATTGCTTCGTTTCAGTTCCATTTTAGGATGCTGAGTTATTTATTGAATAAATTTTTTGAATTTGGAATTATTGCGCTTCTTGTTGTATTTCAGCCAGAATTGCGCAGAGCGCTTGAACAAATTGGTAGAAGCAAGATAAGTCGCTATTGGATATCAAGTTCTCCATATAAGCTTAATGTATCTTCTTATAAGCTGCAACAAAAATGTATACACACTGTTGTGGATGCAATATTTTTATTGCAACAAACTAAAACTGGCGCTTTGGTTGTCTTTGAAGGGCAAACTAAACTTGGTGATATTATTGACACTGGCACAATTTTGCGTGCTAAACCATCCGCACCAATTATTGGGAACATCTTTTTCAATAAGGCTCCTCTTCATGATGGTGCGATGATTATTCGCGGATCTGTAATATATGCGGCTGGTTGTATATTGCCTCTGACTAAAAATGAAAATATTGATCTGGACATTGGAACTCGACATCGTGCTGCTCTTGGAATAAGCGAAATTTCTGACGCTATTGCTATAGTTGTTTCAGAAGAAAACGGTACTGTTTCTGTTGCAAAAAATGGAATATTAACACGAAATTATAAAAAAGATGCATTAATTAAATTTTTAGAAAAAAATACACTTTTAGACTTTGAAGAACCAAAAGTAAAAAGTCAAATTATAGGTTCTATAATGGGGAAGAAAAATGAAAATAAAAAGATTTAATTTAGGACGACTATTTTATAATAACAAGATTGTAATGCTTTTTTCTGCTTTAATTTCCTTTATTTTTTGGGTAATACTTTCTACAAGCGCTTCAGAATCGACCACTAAGCTTATTACTGATATTCCAATAACCGTTGCGTTGTCTGAAAGTGCAAAAGAAACCGGCCTTACCGTTTTTGGTGCAGACGATATTAAAGCCGAAGTTTCTGTTACCGGAAACCGATTAATTCTTGGCCAACTTTCAAAGAATGATATCCAAATTACAGCTCAACAATCTGCTAACATGATAAATTCTACTGGTAAATATACATTAGAGTTATCCGCTAAAAAAAACAGTATTTTAACAGATTATGAATTTGCATCTAGTGTATCACCTAAATTCGTGACTGTTGTTGTGGATAGATACAAAAGTCAGACTTTTGACATCACACCTAATATAAAATTTAATGCAGATACAAATTATTTTGTGGCTCCGATAACTTTATCTGATCCTCAACTTACTGTATCTGGGCCTGAATCACTTATATCTAGTATTGAAAGTGTTACTGTAGAAGCAAGTATTAATGGTATATTAAATAAAACAATCGATTTAAATGATCTTCAGATAAATTTATTTGATAAAAACGGAAACAAAATTAATACTAAAAATTTGACATTGAGTATCACAAAAGTTACCGCTACTATCCCTATTCTTCAACGTAAGTTTGTAAGTGTTACTCCAGAATTTACTTCCGTTCCTTCTGGTCTTAATATTTCAGCACTGTCAGCTCAAATTAATCCTAATAGAGTCGAAATCGCTGCTCCAAGTGAGATTATCAATAATTTAAATAATGTATCTACTGAACCTATTGATTTTTCTCAGATTAATCTTGAAAATTATCAATTTGAAAAATCTCTCAAAATCCCAAGCGATTGCAGGAATCTTTCTAACAATTATAATGCAATAGTTAAATTGAATTTAATCGGTTTTCAAACACGTACAATAAATATAAAAAATATTAAATTTAAAAATGTTATCGAAGATAAAGTAGCTGCTTCGCACACAACAAGTCTTTCAGTGCAGATAATTGGACCTATTTCTCAATTGAGGACGTTAACAGATGACAATATTTATGCAGAAGTTGATTTATCCGAAAAAAAAGATTTTATTGGTCGGACGGAACTTCCTGCTAAAATCGTTTTTAATAATTATTCAAATAAATGTTGGGCTTTTGGTTCTTATAAGATAAACGCTACAATAAACAAAAAGTAAAACAATAGCGCCGCGCGGTATAGTGCGGCGCCAAGTTTTTATATAGATTTTATTAGTCTGTTTTCTAGATTATTTAGCTCTTTTTTTAGTTCTATTGGCAAATCATCTCCAAATTTTTTATAAAAAGCCTTTATATCTTCTAGTTCTGTTGCCCATAGTTTAAAATCAACATCAAGTATCTTTTTTAGAAGGTCTTCATTAATATCAAGACCAGCTAAATTAATATCTTTAGCATTAGGAACAGCACCAATAGGAGTTTCTTGAGCTGCAATTTTACTTTCACATCGTTTAAGAATCCATTCAAGCACTCTAAAATTGTCTCCAAAACCTGGCCAAATAAAATTTCCGAACTCATCAGTTCTAAACCAATTGACATTAAATATCTGAGGAGCTTTATCGCCTAATTTTTTCCCAATATTAATCCAATGCTCAAAGTATTCCCCCATATTGTATCCACAAAAAGGAAGCATTGCCATTGGATCGTGTCTTACCACACCTACTTTTCCAACAGCTGCAGCTGTAGTTTCTGAAGACATAATAGTCCCAACAAAAACACCATTGTTCCAATCTTTTGCCTGGTAGACAAGTGGCATCGTGTTGGCTCGTCTGCCGCCAAAAATAATTGCAGAAATCGGCACTCCAGCAGGATTATCAAATTCTGGGCTTATGCATGGACAATTTTGCGCTGGAGAAGTAAACCTACTATTAGGATGAGCTCCCTTTTGATCAGAGGTCTTTCCATTCCATGGAGTACCTTTCCAATCTAGTGCATTTTCTGGCGGATTTTTGTCCAACCCTTCCCACCAAACCGTATTATCATCTAGGTTGTGAACAACATTTGTAAAAATGGTTTTAGATTTAGTTGTTTTTAAAGCATTTGGGTTGGATTTTTCATTTGTACCTGGCGCAACGCCAAAAAATCCATTTTCTGGATTAATGGCTCGCAACATTCCGTCTTTACCTATATGTAGCCAAGCAATATCATCCCCTACACAGTATACTTCATATCCTCTTTTTAGATATTCTTTTGGTGGAATTAACATCGATAAATTTGTTTTTCCACAAGCTGAGGGAAATGCTGCTGCAATATATTTCACTTCTCCTTTTGGATTTTTTATACCCAAAATTAACATGTGTTCTGCAAGCCAGCCTTCTTTCTTCCCTAGATATGAGGCTATTCTTAGCGCAAAACATTTTTTCCCTAATAATACATTTCCGCCATAGGCAGAATTTACCGATATAATAGTTTTATCTTGAGGAAAGTGACAAATATAACGTTTTTCTGCGTCCAAATTACATTTTGCGTGAAGACCTCTCACCCAATCTTCACTTTCTCCCAATGCACTCCAAACGTTGTCTCCAACGCGCGTCATAATAGCCATATTTAAAACAACATATATCGAGTCTGTTAACTCTACACCTATTTTAGAAAACGGTGACCCGATTGGCCCCATAGAATAAGGAATCACATACATTGTTTTGTTATTATAGCTATTTCTAGCAATATCATATAGCAACTTATACATTTCATTTGGACTTCTCCAATTATTTGTTGGCCCTGCTTCATGTCTTGTTGATGTACAAATAAAAGTTCTATCTTCTACTCTTGCAACATCGTTTATTGCTGTTCTATGTAGATAACAGCCAGGTAACTTTTCTTCATTTAACTTTATAATTTCACCAGTTTTACAAGCTTCTTTTCTCAACTTTTCCAATTGTTCTTCTGTACCATCAATGAATAATACCTGTGCAGGATTTAAAAGATTTTTCATATTAGATATCCATTTTAGAACAGATTTATTTTTTGTCATAAAAACATACACCTCTAGAATAAATATTCAAGTAATATTATTATAAAAATTAATTTTTGCCATATAAACTTCTAAATTAAATTATCAATACTTAAAGTTGCATACGCATTCAAATCCATTGTTGCCACGTTTCCACATTCATATTCATAATAAGCCTGTGCGCCTACCATTGCTGCATTATCTCCACAAAGCGATATGTCAGGTATGTACGCCTTCCAATTCTTTCTTTTGCACTCTTCATTCAATCTACGGCGCAACAATGTGTTTGCCGCAACACCTCCTGCTAGCACTAATTTATTGTAGCCTAAATTTTTAGCAGCTTTGATAAAATTATTCATTAAGCAATCAACTACTGCTGCTCTAAAAGAGGCTGACATATCTTTTTCATCGACTATTTCTCCTTTTTGTTTTGAGTTATGGACTAGATTTATAACCGCAGTTTTAAGTCCAGAAAAACTAAAATCATATTCTGAATCCTTTAAAAATGGCCTTGGCAGCTTGTAAGCTTTTTCATTGCCTTTTTCAGCCTGTTTATCAAGATTTGCCCCTCCAGGGTATGGCATTCCCATAACTCTAGCAACTTTATCCAACGCTTCTCCGGCTGCATCATCCCTTGTTTGTCCAATAACTTTTAGGTCGGTATATCCTTTAACTTCAACTATATGGCTATGTCCTCCCGAAACAATCAAACATAAAAATGGCGGAACTAAATCCTGATAAGTTATATAATTTGCTGCTACGTGTGCTCTTAAATGATGAACTGATATCAACGGTAAATTATTCGCAAGAGCTAGCCCCTTGGCAAAATTTACTCCTACAAGCAAAGATCCAATTAAACCAGGAGCATATGTCACCGCAATTGCATCTATACTTTTTAAAGTACAACCTGAATCATTTAAAGCTTTACTTGTTACATACGAAATAGCTTCTATATGACATCTAGATGCTATTTCTGGTACAACGCCTCCATATATTTTATGCCTTTCTATTTGCGACGCTACTGCTGAAGATAAAATATACCTTCCATCCTCCACTACCGCAGCTGCAGTTTCGTCGCACGAAGTTTCTATTGCTAATATTTTCATTTATGTTTTCCTTCTTAATATTATATTTTATAAAAATTAATTTCTTATTAAAGCATATGTTTTTGCATCCATAAATTTTTTATATTTATATATTTTTTTCTTATGTAAGCCTTCAAACTCAAAGCCAACTTTTTCAAGCACTTTTTGTGAGGCTATATTTTCTGCAAAAATTTCTGCATCTATTCTATTTATATCATAATTTTGAAATATAAAATCACAAAAATTTTTGGTTGCCAACGTCATAATTCCCTTGCCCCAATATTTTTCTGCTAGCCAGTATCCAAGCTCACATGACTTTTTATATACGTCATTTCTAAAATTTGCACTTATGCATCCATTTACAAAATTTTCAATAACAATTCCATAAATTATATCATTTTTGCTGTTAACTGCATAATTAATATATTCGTTTGCATCTTTTAAGGTATACGGCTGTGGAAAGGCATCCCTTAGATATTTGGCCACATTTTTATTGTTTGCAGATTCTGTTATTGCTTTTGCATCCGAAAAATCTAGTTTTTTAAATTTGTATTTCATTATTTCTCTCTCCTAAAATTTAAAAGTTAAAGTAAAAGATACGACAACTATTTTAAATATTTAGTCATAATAAAAGCGTTTTCTTGTGGATCAATATAAAAATTTTTTCTTTCTCCCATAAGTGCAAAGCCTAAATTTTTATAAATAGAAATTGCATAAACATTAGATTTTCTAACTTCTAGAGAAATAAATTTTAAATTCTTGGCATATCCAAACTCAATAGTTCTTTTTAATAATTCACTTGCCACACCGTTATTTCTATACTGAGGAAAAACTGCAATATTAGTAACATACCCTTCATCTAAAATAAACTTTAAACCCACATAGCCTAAAACTTTATTAAATTCATCCACAGCAACCAGAAAATTAGAATTATTATTATATATTTCTGACGCAAGTAAATTTTTTGACCAAGGATTCGAAAAACATATTTTTTCTAAGCTCGCAATATCATCTATATGCTTTTCTGAAAATAGTTCTATTTTGATCTTAATTTTGTTCATTGTAATTTTTATCCAAAAATATATCATCAATTAGCTTACATAGAGCCTTATAGATTTGATCTCTACAATTCTTATATGTTTCTATATTGCCACCAAATGGGTCTGAAATCTGATTACCTAAAACAAGAATTTTTTCACCTTTCACACCCAAATCAATTAAAAAATCCTTATGAGTCTGAGTCATAACAATAAACTTATCAATATTTTTCAAGTTTACATCAAAAATGCTTTTAGAAATGTGTCCATTCAAATCAATATTCAGCTCTTTACAAGCCTCCATAGCGTTCTGGCTTGCTCTAGAATTATTATCCGCTGCAATTCCAGCACTTGATATATTTATATTTTTTAAATTCTTTTCGTCTATAATTTTCTTAAAAATTTCTGCAGCCATTGGACTCCTACATGTATTCCCCGTACAAACAAAAAGTATATTCATAACAAAAAACGTCCTCTCATTTAGGTTATGCTTTTGCTTTATACCAAGTTTTTCCTATATTAGCATCCACCACCAACGGTACTTTTAATTTTGCTGCATTTTCCATTTCTGTTTTCAGAATTTTTAAAGCAATATTAGCCTCGTCCTTTGGAGCCTCAACTATAAGTTCATCATGTATTTGTAAAATTAATTTTGCATTTAAATTTTTTTCTTTTAATTTTTTATTAACATTAATCATTGCGATTTTTATTATGTCTGCAGCAGACCCTTGTATCGGCATATTTCTAGCAACTCTTTCTCCAAAAGATCTCAAGTTAAAATTTGAAGACGAGAGTTCTGGCAAATATCTTCTTCTGCCAAATATTGTTTCCACAAATTTATTATCTTTGGCTTTTTTTATAGTATTACGCATATACTCTTCTACACCAGAATAATGTATAAGATAGTTATCTATATAATTCTGTGCCTCCTTGCGAGAAACACTAATATCTTTTGCTAAGGAAAACGCACTTATACCGTAAACTATTCCAAAATTTACTGCTTTTGCACGAACACGCATAATTGGAGTTACCATATTTTCTGGAATCCCAAAAACCTGTGAAGCTGTAATTGCATGGATGTCCAAATTATTTTTAAACGCATCTATCATGTTTTTGTCGTTAGCCAAATGCGCTAAAACTCTTAGCTCTATTTGAGAATAATCTGCATCAATTAATACGCAGCCTTCTGCTGCACAAAAAAAACGTCGTAACTCCCTACCTCTTTGAGTTCTCACAGGAATATTTTGCAAATTTGGTTCTAAAGAACTTATTCTTCCAGTCCGCGTTTCTACCTGATTAAATCGAGAATGGATTCTTCCATCTGAAGAAATAACCTTAAGAATCCCATCACAGTACGTACTTTTCAATTTAGAAAGTTCTCTATAATTTAAAATTAAATCCACAACCGTATGCAA
>CALWIK010000021.1 GCA_944380725.1 uncultured Clostridia bacterium | reverse complement strand
TCACGAGAGAACTATATAAAACGCTGAACAAAAGAAGTCAAAGACGAATAACGTGGGAAAAGTTCAATAATTTTCTTAAGTATAATCCGATAGCACGCCCTAAAATTTATTTTTCTCTTTAGAGTTTACGCGAATAATTTTGTGAAGAGCCGTATGCGGGAAAACTGCACGTACGGTTCTGTGAGGGGGAGCAGTAATTATTACAGAAGCTCTCTACTCGACTTTTTGATCTGATAACAAAAATATCAGGTGTTTAATATAAATTTAATAAGTTTTCTAATAATAATTAGCTTAAAAGCCAATATAAATTAGGTTTTTAAGCTAATTTTTTTGGTTAGTTTTTCTCAAAAAATGTCGAATTTGGGGGAAATTAAGGATAAATGTTGTTTTGTTTAAATTTAATCTATAAAATTTACTTTTTTCACAATTCTTTTGCCCTAAAGGGAGATTTTACATGAGTTTATCGATGGAATTATTTTGCATCATAAAGAAAAGATTTGTGAAGAAACAATTCAAAAAATTGAAATTTATTGAAAGATGATAGGACAAGTACAAATTCCAGAACTAATCAGTCCAGAGAAAGAAAGCTATAAAAAATCAATTTGGGCAAACAAAAAAAGAGCAAATTGCTAGTTAAACAGTCCAACTCTTTAAGTAAAATCATAAAAAATTTTAAGCCCCTTATGGCAGTCCATACTGGTGCCGGTGGTGGGACTTGAACCCACACATCCTTGCGGATAACAGATTTTGAGTCTGCCTCGTCTGCCAATTCCGACACACCGGCATCTATAAACTTTTAATTTTTAAAAAATTTAATTAATATAGTATTATACTTTAATAAACAATCGAAATTAAAAAATATAAACAACAATTAATTTCTATTAGGAACTTAAAATGTTACACTAAAAATAAAAATCGCTCCTTTTTAATACCATAATTGCTGAAGTAACTCAATATAGAGTATATAACTCGTAATGATTAAAGCAAGAATTCAGACCTCTTTTCCAGCTCCACCTTTAAGACCACTTAGTTATTAGGTTTTATAAGTTCAACATTTTCTGAAATTTGTGCTAAAAAAAGTATAATCTAAATTTTTTGCATAAATTTTTTTCTAATGCTATCTTGAAGTTTTATACACTTATTTTCTGTATAATTTCTTGAACATTTGTTAATGATATTTCTTCTAATTTAGAAAATATTTTTATTTCCAACTTTGTATGCTTATGTTGATTCTTTACTTTTGTTATTTGGCAAGGCAATGCAGCCCTCAAAAGCAATTGATAAGATGTAAAATATAAAAAACTCAAAATCCATCTCATTTTAGAGGTTCCTTTATTTGTTATTATAAAAAATAATTTTGTTTGAGTTTTTTATACAATCAAATTATATTCTGTTAAAATGCTATTTGAATGGGTTTAAAATTCCAAATTAAACAATTCAGAAAAAGACAGATATAGAACTCTTTTCGGAGAACAAAAAACAGATTGCTTGTTAAGGCAATTAGTTTTAAAAACAAAAACCATAAAAATTATGCTCCTTAGGGGGCTCCGAATTGGTGCGAGTGACGGGGCTTGAACCCGTACGTCATCGGACACACGCCCCTCAAACGTGCCTGTATGCCAGTTCCAGCACACTCGCATTTACTTTAGTATTATATTTTATTTTTTATTACGTGTCAATAATTTTTGCACAAATTCTAAAATTTTTGTCTGGAACATGTTATGGAGTCTTAATTTTAATTTATGAAAAATATTTATTTTTCGATTTTGCTTTTAAAAAATCTATCACTAGAAATATGGGGTAAACGTAAAATACGATAAAGTCCATATAAGCTTTCTGGGTTTTTAGTTAATTTGTTTATTTTCCCTTCACAACTTAAGGTAGCTTTAAATCCTAACTGATGCAAAATATCTAAAGAACACTTGCTTACAGCACCAAATGGAAAGACAAAAGTTGTTGGAGTTATGTCTAAAATATCTTCAACCTTGCTCTGCATTAGATTTATATCGTTGCAAAAAGCATTTTGATAGTGCTCTAAACTTTCATTTTTATTTTTTTTACAACCACGTCTATTTTTAGTTATAGTATGCATATTGTAAGAATGATTTTGAATTTCGACTAAGCCAGAATCTTTCATCTCTTTTAGGTTATCCCAAGAGCAATGCGCATAATTGGGATTCTTATCTTTATTTTCACTATATATATCACATTGCTTTCCTATAGGAGATAAAACTATTTTACAATGGTAGTCTTTTAAAAGTGGAAAGGCATATAAATAGTTATTATAATATCCATCGTCAAAAGTTAACATTATAGGCTTTTCGGGTAAATCTTTGTTTTCATAAATATAGTCAATTAAATCTTGCATTACTATCGTAGTGTATCCATTATCTTTTATATATTTTAAATCTTCTTCAAATGTTCTTGGAGAAATAACGAATTTTCCTTTTGATTTATTCGCTTTTAGTATGGAATGATACATAATAATTGGCAGCGTTACATAATCTGTAGATTCTGTAACGGTAGAAAAAATTATATCTTTACTCCAAAGAGATGTAACAAAAAATGAAGATATAAATATAGATATAATTATAATAAATACTGGCTTTTTTATTTTTAAATTTATATACATATGTATCAAACCTTTTTTTTGTTATTTAAATATTTTTTTGTCTCGCTTACGACTTGATTAGACAAAAACAATAGAGCAATTAAATTTGGAATGGCCATCATGCCATTAAATGTGTCTGAAATGCTCCAAACGAGATCAAGCTTCATTACAGAACCGAATAAAGTAAAAACTATACACAAAGCTTTATAAATCAAAATATTTTGTTTGCCATATAAATATTCTACACATTTTTCTCCGTAATAAGACCAGCCTATGATTGTTGCAAAAGCAAATAATGTTATTGATATTGTTACAAAAATTTCTCCAGCATTGCCAAAAGTAGTGCTAAAAGATTGAATACTTAACAGAGCACCGTCTTTTTCTTCTGGCAAGACCCCTGAGGTTAATATACAAAATGCAGTTATACTACAGACCAAAATTGTATCTACAAAAACTTGAAAAATTCCCCACATTCCTTGAACAACAGGTTCAGTTTCGTTGCTTGCTGCGTGCACTATTGGTGAACTTCCTAGCCCAGCTTCGTTTGAAAAAATTCCTCTGGAAATCCCGTATTTAATTGTGTTTACTATAGTAAAGCTGCCTACTCCGCTAGCTGCTGATTTTAAATTAAAAGCTCCCGACAATATATTTAATATGGCTTTTGGGAAATTATTTATATGAGAAAATATTACAATCAATCCGCCTAAAATATAAAATAAAGCCATAAATGGTACAATTTTTTCGCTAACTTTTGCAACTCTACTAACTCCACCTAAAATAATAAAGCTTATAAGAGAGGCTACTATAATTCCTGTTATTGATGGAGAAAATTTAAAGCTTTTTTGCAAAGAGGCAGAAATAGAATTTGCTTGAGTCATGTTTCCGATTCCAAATGAAGCCAAGATACATGCTAAAGCAAAAATATAAGCCAGCCATTTTTGTTTTAACCCATATTCTATGTAATACATTGGTCCGCCAAGATTTTCTCCGTTTTTAGTGGTTTTTCTATATTTTACTCCTAGAATATTTTCTGCAAAAATTGTCATCATTCCTAAAAAAGCAGATATCCACATCCAAAAAACAGCTCCAGCACCACCTAAAGTAATTGCTGTTGCCACGCCTACAATATTACCTGTTCCTATAGCGCTGGCAAGCGCAGTACTTACCGCTTGGACCGAGGTTATTCCTGTTTGTTTATTTTTTGAATTTTGGTTTTTAAAAATAGTTCCAAAAGTCTGCTTTATCCAGAATTTACAGTGACGAATTTGAAAAAATTTTAACCTAATACTAAATTGTATCCCTACAAATATAATTAATGCAAGTATAATAGGGCTCCATACAACCGAGTTTATGATGCTATTTATTTTATCTATGATTTCAAAAAATCTGTTCAAATTTTTGCCTCCCGCTTTGGTATAGCTTTTATTAAAATTTATGTTAATAGAATTTAAATCATTCGATAAAGCAAAAATAAAAAATATAATTCATTTTATAAAATTGATATTATCTATATATTAAAAACTAACATTTATTTGTGATGTTAGCTTTTTTTGTTGTTTGATATTTTAAAGTTCTAAAAGTATAGAGTTGTCCATATTATTAAAACAAAGGAGGATAAAGCTATGGATGAAAAATATTTTCAGGTAATAAAATCATTGAGTACTGGACTTTATAAGATTTTAAAAGATGTGCCAGAAGAAATTCAGAAAAACGTTAGGGAAATTTGTATAAGAGTGGATAAACCAATAATTTTTATGTGTACAAACGATTATTTATTTTTACGAAACGATGGCAAATTAACACGTAACCTTAATCTACCATTAAAAATAGCATCTTTAAAAGAAATAAAAGAAAGCTTAAATTTAATGTGTCAGAATTCTGTGTACAGCTATATAAATGAAATAAAAAATGGTTTTTTAACTCTAAAAGGTGGTCATAGAGTAGGCCTATGTGGGACAGCTGTATTAGAAAATGATCGAATAATAAATCTTAAAGATATTTCTACACTAAATATTAGAATAGCACGTCAAATAAAAAATTCTGCAGATGAATTGTTAAGAAGTATAGATTATAAATTTAATGGAATCATTTTAGCAGGTATGCCCGCTAGCGGAAAGACTACCGTATTGAGAGAGTTTGCAAGAAAGTTATCTATTATGGGAAAAAAAGTAAGCGTAATTGATGAAAGAAATGAATTTTCGGGTACATATGCGGGGTTAGCACAAAATGATTTAGGTTTTTGCGATATTTTGAACGGATATCCAAAATCTGACGGTCTAATGCAGGCAATTAGGACGTTGTCTCCGGAAGTTATTGTTTGCGACGAAATTGGAACAGAAAAGGATATTTTAGCCATAAAAGAAGCAGTTCATGCCGGAGTAAAATTGATTGTTAGTATACACTCTGGAAGTATAGATGACTTTTCAAAAAGGACGCAGTGTTTAGATATTTTGAAAACAGAAGCTTTTGACTTTATTGCTATGATGCATGGAAGAAGTAATCCCGGACAAATCTCTCATATTTACAGAGTAGGTGAAAAGTTTGATAAAGTTAATCGGTTCACTCTTGTTAATACTGTCGTCAACAGCGATGGGGTTTGTGATATCGCATAGATTATATTTGCGTGTCTATTTTTTGCAGCAGTACTTAAACTTTATAGAATATGTAGAAACAGAAATACGTTACTCTCATAAAGTTTTAAGCGAAATAATTAAAGATTATAAAAATGATAGTGATTTTATAATTTTTATACATATGCTCAATGAGAAGTTAATATATGAGAGAAACTTTTCAAAAGCTTGGAAAGAAGCTGTATATAAGATTCCATCTTCTTTTGGATTAAACCTGCAAGATAGAAAAACTATTTGTGAATTTGGAGATAATCTTGGTACAACAGATGTAATGGGCCAGATATCTATTTGCAAATTAAATAAAAGCTTAATAAGATCCATTTTAGAGGTAGCTAAAGAAGAAAAAAATAAAAAAAGCAAACTTTATTTTATGTTAAGTTCTTCTTTTGGAATTTGTATTACAATAATTCTTTTGTAAATAAAAAATGACGTTAATAAATTTTAGAATTGGAGGAGTCAAGGCCGGATAGTTAGCTTTGATGTAAAATAATGGAGATTGATTTAATTTTTAAAATAGCTGCAATAGGAATAATCGTAGCAGTGCTCAATCAGGTTCTTATACGCTCAGGAAGAGAAGAACAAGCTATGATGACAACACTAGCAGGTCTTATTGTGGTTTTGATGATGATCGTAAAAGAAATTGAAGTTCTGTTTAAAACAATAAAATCAATATTTGGACTGTAAAAGTTATGAATTTAATAGGTTTAATTATAGTAGCAATGCTTGCTGCAATGCTTTCTGTTATGATAAAAAAGTATAACCCTGAGTACTCTATTCTTATAAGTATTATTGCAGGAGTTTTTATATTAAGTTCAATTTTATCTGAGGTTGCACCTTCTATTCAAAAAATAAAAGACTTAATTGCAACAAGTGGAGTTTCATACGAGCATGCAAAGATTCTTTTTAAAGCTTTAGGAATATGCTTTTTAGCCCAATTTGCATCAGATTCTTGCAACGATGCGGGCGAAACTGCTCTTGCTGCAAAAATAGAAATGGCAGGAAAAATTTTAATAATAGGCTTAGCTTTGCCACTATTTGAACAGGTTATAAAAATTGTTTCGAAGCTTTTTGGTGATTGATGTGAAAAAAATATTTTTTGTTATTTTATTTTTATTTATTTTAAATATCCCTATTAGCAAAGTCGTTTTAGCAGCAGGTAACGTAATGTATGATGAAAAAATATATAAAGAACAGTACAATAATAGTGGTGCAGACAAGCTTTTTAATGAGTTGCCTGATGAAGTCAAAAAATCTTTTGACAGTATTGGAGTAAATAAACCAGATTTTAATCAAATTATGGATATAAATCCGGAATCAATATTAAAAAATATTTTAGATACGACAAAAAAGAAACTCCCCGGAGCATTTAAATCAGTTAGTATGATTTTAGCGGTTATCCTTTTAAATGCAATTTTTAGTGCATTTAAAATTTCTCTTGGAGAAAAATCTATAGCAACTGTACTAGCTTTAATAAGTACGGTGTGTATTTGCATGACAATTATATATCCAATTGTTTGCCTTGTTGAAAGATCTGCATCAATAATAAAAATTTCATCAACATTTCTTTTTTCTTATATGCCTATTATGATCGGAATCATGCTTGTATCGGGGCAGGTTTTTTCGTCCATGGCATTTAGTTCAATAATGCTTGCTTTGGGCAACGTTATAACTCAGTTATCTACAAACTTTTTAATGCCCATTTTAAATATTTTTTTTGCAATGAGCATAGTTTGTTCAATTTCTACAAGATTTAAGCTTTCTGGTGTGTGTGAGCTATTTGCAAAGATTATTAAATGGTTTTTAGGATTTATTATGGCGGTATTTTCTGGCCTTTTAACAACGAAAAGTTTAATTGGTGCTGCAGTAGATAGTGCAAATAGCAAAGCTATGAAGTTTGTTTTGAGTAGTTTTGTTCCCATAGTTGGAAGTGCGCTAGGTGATGCTTTTTTAACGGTGCAGGGTTGTATTAAGATTTTGAAATCTGGAGTAGGGGCATTTTTTATTATTGCAACAGGCTTTATATTCTTGCCAATTATTATTGAGTGTATAATATGGCTGCTGGCTACTAACATATGTATGGCTGCAAGTGACGTTTTTGAGCTTGCTAACGTTTCAATATTACTTAAAAATATAGGCAAAGTTATAAGCATTATAATAGCAGTAATTCTTTGTATTATGACAGTTTTAATAATATCTACAGTTGTAATTTTGAGTATAGGTGGTGGTGCAAATTGACGGCCATTAAGTCATGGACATTGCTTGTTTGTATAGTTTCTATTATTTCTACTTTGCTTGAAATGCTGATGCCTAAAGGACAAATGGAAAAAATATTTAAAGTAGTTTTAAGTATTTTTATATTATGCGCTTTACTAATTCCTTTGAAAGATCTTTCAGCTAATATAAATTTTAATAATAAAAAGGATAATTTTGTTAAAGAAGAAAATAAATTAAAAAACATTGTAGAAAATCAAATGAAATTAAGTTCAGAAGCAAATTTAAAATCAAATATAAAAAAATTTTTAAATAGAAAAAATATTAATCCAGAAAAAATTAAAATAATTATGGATACTGACAACAATAATTGCATATCAATTAAAAAGATAGAAGTTTATTTATCGGAAGGTGATAAAGATAAAAAAGATATTATAAAAAATGAACTTGAAAAAAGTTTAGATTTAAAAGCAGATGTTGTCGTTGGGAGTGAATAGAATTTTAATGATAACAGACGATAAAATAAAAAAAATTAAAGAGCTTTTGATAAAAGACAAACTTATAAAAATTATTGTTTTTGTTGGCATTTTGGGAATAATTTTAATATTTTTATCAGGATTTTTTAAGCCAAATAAAACAAAAAAATCAAAGCTATTGCAAGCTAGTGATGGCACTCAAGAATATGCTATTAAACTTGAGAATGATTTAAAAGATTTGCTATCTAATATAAAAGGTGCTGGGAATACAAGAGTACTAGTAACACTCGAGAATTCTACAGAAACAGTTTACGCTACAGAAGAGAAAAAAAATAAAGAAGCTACAGAAGATAAAACCGATGGACAATTGAGCAAAAAAAAGGAGAGTGATGATTGTGAAAAAAAATACATAAAAATAAAAGATGCAGATGGAACAGAACGAGCATTGTTGGTAACACAAATACAGCCAACTATAAAAGGAGTCGTTGTTGTTTGTGATGGTGGAGATAATCCGGATGTTCAACAAAAAATATCAAATGCAATAAAAACTGCATTAAATATTACATCAAAAAGAGTTTACGTTACAAAGTAAATTATCAAAATTTCAGGAGGATGAATATTATGAAGTTTAGAAAAAAACAAATTATTTTGGCTGCATTAATTTTAGCTCTAGGTACAGCAGTTTATCTTAATTGGCAATTTTCTTCTAGTCAAGATTTAATCGATGAGAATTCTATAATGTCCACAAAAGAGCTAGGTGAGGCACAATTTGTCAATAACAATTCTGTGGAGAAGCCTGAAGAAAAAATTGAAGAACCCAAAAATTCTTCGGAGTATTTTTCTAAAGCAAAAACTACTAGACAAAAAGCCAGAGATGAGGCGACTGAAATGATAAAAGAAATATTAGAAGACGCTAATTCATCAGAGCAGGCTAAATCAGATGCCGTAAAACAAGCTTCAGATTTGGCAAAAAATATAGAACAAGAAGCAAACATAGAAAATTTAATAAGAGCAAAAGGGATTACAGATTGTTTGGCTTTTATTCAAAATGATGAGTGCAGTGTTGTTGTTGGAGGTGGAGAAAGTATGAGCGAAAGTTTAGCTGTTACAATAAAAGATATAATATCTGGTCAAGGCGGAATCGCTCCGGAAAAAATAAAAATTGTTGAAGCAAAATAGTGTTGAATCTTTTCATTTTTGTGATATAATTTAATTGTAAACTAAAAAACAGTAATTGATCTTTATAAATATATATTATAGCTTTGATTATTTTGCCCTTTGCTTGTTTTTAGTAGAGGGTTTTCTTATTTCTTTTGGAGGTTTTATTCTTGTTGAATAGACGTAAAAAACGAGAGTTGGTATTTTTATTACTATTTGAAAATGCATTTAATGGATACTCTTTAAATGAGATTAAAGAAATTAAATTTTTAAATGAAGGAATATCACAAGATGATTTAAATGGTTTTGTTGAGGAATATTTCTCAGAAATTATTGAAAAGATTTCATACATAGATGGTTTGATTAGTGATGCTTCTTTAAAATGGGGTAAAGATAGATTGTCTAAAGTTTCTTTGACGATATTAAGGTTGGCTATATACGAAATAATTTTTCGTGATGAAATTCCTACAAATGTGGCTATTAATGAGGCAGTTGAGCTTTCTAAAAAATATGGTGCAGATAAAGAATTCTCGTTTATAAATGGTGTGTTAGGTGGCCTTAGTAAAAGTCTGGAGAAAAATAATGAATAGCTTTTTAGGAATCGACACAAGTAACTACACAACTTCAATAGCTGTCTATTTTTTTAACGGCAGTGTAAAACAGGTTAAAAAATTGTTATTGGTAAAAAAAGGTGAAAAAGGGTTACGTCAAAATGAGGCTGTGTTTAACCACGTTAAGGTATTCCCTGAGATTTTTGCTGAAATAAAAAAAGAGTTGCCATCGTTGCCTATTGCTATTGGAGTATCGGTTAGGCCTCGAGATGAAATTGAGTCTTATATGCCATGCTTTGTTGCGGGAACTTCTTTTGCCAAATTAATATCACAAATTTTAGATATACCTTGCTATGAATTTTCCCATCAAGACGGCCATATAGCAGCGGCAATATATTCAGCAAAAAGGCTTGACCTATTGAGGCAAGAGTTCATTGCTTTTCATGTTTCTGGAGGAACTACTGAGGCTTTATTGGTTAATCCGTCCAGAGAAAAAATTATGAAAAAGCAAATTGTAGCGAAAACTTTAGACATAAATGCCGGCCAACTTATTGATAGAGTTGGTGTAATGCTTGGAAAAACTTTTCCGACAGGAGTAGAGCTTGAAAAATTAGCGCAGAAATGTAATAATGATTTTAAAATTAAAGTTAATTTAAAAAATTTTGATTGCTGTCTATCTGGAGCTGAAAATTTGTGTAAAAGAATGAAAGAAGATAATCAAAGTGATGCGCTAATTGCTAAGTTTTGCATTGATTATGTGGCAGCTACTATTGACAAAATGTGTGAAAAATTATTAGGTGAGTTTGGACAGATGCCGCTATTATTTGCTGGAGGGGTTATGTCTAATTCTATAATTAAAAATAGACTTAAAGAACGGTTTAATCCCATTTTTGCAGAGCCAATTTTTTCGTCGGACAATGCGGTGGGTGTAGCTCTGTTGGCGGCAATAAAGTCAGGAAAGTATATATAATGAATATCAGTGTTGTTACAGTTTCACAATTAAATTTTTATGTAAGATCGTTGATTGACTCGGATGATAAACTTGAGAATATATTTTTGACCGGTGAAATTTCCAATTTTACTGATCACTATCAATCTGGGCACTTTTATTTTTCTTTAAAAGATAATAAAAGTGTTGTTAGGGCTATAATGTTTGCCGGATTTGCTAGAAAAATAAAATTTTCTCCTAAAAATGGGATGAAAGTCATTGTACGTGGTAAAGTTGGAGTGTATGAACCTTCTGGAGTTTATCAGGTTTATGTTGAAGATATGCAACCAGATGGGGTGGGGGTATTAAATTTAGCTTTTGAACAATTAAAGGAAAAACTTGCTAAAGAAGGTTTATTTAATGCGGAGAAAAAAAGATCCTTACCTAAATATCCCCAAAAAGTAGGAGTTATAACATCTGAAACAGGTGCTGTTTTTTGGGATATTCAAAGTATTATGAAAAGAAGATTCCCTTTAGCGCAAATCATTTTTATGCCAGTTTTGGTGCAGGGAGAAGCTGCTGCAAGACAGATCATAGGAGCAATAAAGGTTTTTAATGAAAATAACTTATGTGATGTTTTAATTATTGCTAGAGGAGGAGGTTCTATTGAAGATTTGTGGGCTTTTAATGATGAACAGTTAGCTAGAACGATATCTGGATCGAAAATTCCGACAATTTCTGCAGTGGGACATGAGACAGATTTTACTATATGTGATTTTGTTGCCGACTTAAGAGCTCCAACTCCTTCAGCTGCGGCTGAACTTGTTGTTCCAGATGTGAAAAAACTCATTTTTGATATAGAATATTTAACTTCTTACATAAATTCATTGATGTTATGTAGAATTGTTGATTATAAAAAAAAGTTAGATAGTCTTACTGAAACAGGTGCTTTAAGTAATCCGCATAAGATTTTTGCTGACAGAAAATTAAAAATTGATTTTTTATGGAGCAATTTGAATTCGATATTTAAAAATAAATTATCCAAAAGTAAAGAAAAATTTTTGCTGTCGGTTGGTAAACTTGATGCACTTAGTCCTTTTAAATTAATTAAGTCTGGATACAGCGTTGCTATTAATGACACCGGAAAGATAATAAGCAAAGTAGATGGTATCAAGAAAAATGATAAAATTAAAGTTATTGTATCGGATGGAAAAATTGATTGCTATGTAGAAAATGTAAGTTTTGGAGGTTATAAGTATGGCCAAAAATAAATCTTTTGAAGCAGAGTTTAAAAAATTACAGGAGATCGTTGCAAAACTTGAAAATGGGACAGAATCGTTAGAAAATTCTTTAAAATTGTTTGAGGATGGTACAAAAATAGCTAAGTTTTGCTATGAAGTTCTTGACAATGCAGAACAAAAAATAACAAATTTATCTAAGGTTAATTTATCTGTTGATAACGAAAGTTCGGAGGATGTAGATGCATAAATTTTCTGAGTATGTCGATTTGATAAATAAAAATTTGTTTAAATATTTGCCTAAAAATGAAGGTTTGCAAAAAATTTTAGCGGAGGCGATGGAATATACTTTGTTAGCAGGTGGAAAGAGAATTCGCCCTGTTTTAACATTGGCATTTTGTGAGGCCTGTGGTGGCGACTTAAACAAAGCTTTGCCCTTTGCCTGCGCTATAGAAATGATACATTCGTATTCTTTGATTCATGATGATTTGCCATGTATGGATAATGATGATCTGCGCAAAGGGAAACCGTCTAATCATGTAAAATTTGGAGAGGCCATAGCTCTTTTAGCTGGTGATGCACTTTTGACAAGAGCTTTTGAGATAATTTTATGCAATGAAACCTGTGATCTTGCAGGAGCAACTACGACAGTGGCAGCCGCCGGCTGTTTGGCGCACAATATCGGATTTTATGGAATGGTTGGAGGCCAGGTCGCTGATTTAGAAAATGCTGAGAGGACCATAAATTGTTCTAAATTAAATGAAATTCATAACTTAAAAACTGGAGCTCTTATTGTTGCTGCGTCTAAAATTGGATGTATTGTCGCTCAGGCCGACAAAATCCAAATTGATGCGGCTACAAAATATTCAGAATTAATTGGTTTGGCTTTTCAAATAATGGACGATATTTTGGATGCGGATTATGAAAAAAAAATGGAGAAAAAATTATCTTATGTGTCTGTTTTAGAAATTAGAAAATCTAAAGAAATAGTAAAAAAGCTGACTGAAGAGGCTATAAAATCTTTAAACGTTTTTGAAGATAGTAAAAATTTCTTTGAAAATTTAGCTTGGAAGTTATCTAAACGAGATAAGTAATTTGATTATTTTTGTTAATTTATGATATAATAAACTTATCTTGAAAAAAGGTTGGTTAAAATGGTTGAGAATTGTATATTAGATTCAATCAATTCACCTGAAGATATAAAAAAATTATCGCTTGAAAGTTTAAATAAATTGTGTTTCGAAATAAGGAAAAAAATAATAGAGGTTGTTTCTAAAAATGGTGGACATTTAGCATCGAATCTGGGTGTAGTTGAGCTAACTGTTGCATTACATAAAGTTTTTGACTGTCCAAAAGATCAATTGGTTTGGGATGTGGGCCATCAAAGTTATACTCATAAAATTTTAACTGGACGATTGAAGCAATTAGACAGCATACGAAAAGAAGGCGGGCTTGCTGGTTTTACCCGGAGAAATGAAAGTATTTTTGACCCTTTTAGTTCGGGGCATGGAAGTACTTCTATTTCTGCTGCTTTTGGACTTTTGAATGCAAAATATTTGAAAAATGAACAAGGGAAAGTTGTTGCTATAATTGGAGATGGAGCACTCTCAGGCGGACTCGCTTATGAGGGAATAAATAACGCTGGTGCTTATAAGAAGAATTTTATTGTTGTGCTTAATGATAATAAAATGTCTATTTCTACAAATGTAGGGTCGATGGCACGATATCTCTCTACAATTAGAACTCGAAATCTTTATTTAAAAACAAAAAGTGCTGTTGACAAGGCTTTAAATAATGTCCCGATTTTAGGATATGCTGCAAGAAAACTCATTTTAAAGTCAACTTCAACTGTAAAATCTTTGGTTTATAATGGAACTGTTTTTGAAAGCTTAGGATTTATGTATTATGGACCAGTAGATGGTCATAATTTGAGTGAACTTATAAAAGTTTTGCAGGTAGCCAAAGACAAAGACCGTCCGGTGTTAGTTCATGTGAAGACTGTAAAAGGCAAGGGGTATACTTTTGCAGAGAAAAACCCTAAAATTTTTCATGGGATCTCTAGATTTGATATAAAAACAGGAGAGCATGGAATATCTTTAGGGGACTTCTCTTCTAAATTTGGGATGGAGATTTGTAAGCTTGCTGAAAATGATCAACGAATTTGTGCGATAACGGCTGCAATGAAGATGGGAACTGGTCTTGCTGAGTTTAGTGAAAAGTTTAAAGATAGATTTTTTGATGTGGGTATTGCAGAAGGTCATGCTGTAACATTTGCTGGTGGGCTTGCAGCCGGAGGAATGTTGCCTGTATTTGCTGTATATTCTACATTTTTGCAACGAAGTTATGACCAGATAATTCACGATGCAGCGTTGCAAAAATTGAAAGTTGTATTGGCTATTGACAGAGCTGGAATTGTTGGCGAAGATGGAGAAACTCATCAGGGAATTTTGGATGTATCTTTTTTAAATTCTATTCCAAATGTGGAAATATATTCTCCAAGTTTTTTCGACGAAATTGGAATAATGTTGAAGAAAGCTATCTATGAATCTGAAAATGTGGTTGCGGTTAGATATCCTAGGGGGGCTGAAATGTATAAGCCAACAGATTTTATTTGTAGTGAGAAACCTTTTGATATTTATGGGGACTTTTTAAACTGTGAAAATCTCATTGTGACTTATGGAAGACTGTTTTCTCAGGCATGCTTAGCAAAAGAAAGTCTAAGTTTGAAGGGGGTAAATGTTTGTATTTTAAAGTTGAACAAAATTAAACCTATTGAAAAAGATGCGGTTTTATTTGCAAAACAGTTTAAAAATGTATTTTTCTTTGAGGAAAGTATGTTAACTGGTGGAGTGGGAGAAAGTTTTAATTATGAACTTAGCTGTATAAATTTTAATGGAACTTTTCATCTGACTGCTATAGAGAATAAGTTTGTTGCTCAGGCTACAGTTATGGCCTCTTTGCAAAAATTAAGTTTGGATGCTTTAAGCATGGAAAAAATAATTATAGAGAAAGTAGGTTAGTTTTGACAGAAAAAAAAAGATTAGATATATTGCTCTTTGAAAGAGGCTTGACTCAAAGTAGAGAGAAAGCACGGGCAATGATTATGTCTGGAAGAGTTTATGTGCAAAATCAGAAAGAAAACAAGCCTGGGGCTTTATTTAAAATTGATTCAGATATAGAACTTCGTGATATAAAGTTAACTTATGTGAGCCGAGGAGGCATAAAATTAGAAAGAGCAATACATAGTTTTAATATAAATTTAAAAGAAAAAATTACTATGGATATAGGTGCTTCTACGGGCGGTTTTACTGACTGCCTGCTCCAAAATGGAGCTAAAAAAGTTTATTCTGTAGATGTCGGATATGGTCAGTTGGCGTGGAAGTTGCGTAATGACCCTAGAGTTGTTAATTTGGAGCGAACTAATATAAGATATATTGATGAAAATCTAATTTTGGATTGTTTGGACTTTTTTAGTGTTGACGTCTCATTTATATCTTTAAAGTTAGTTTTGCCTGTGATAAAAAAATTCTTAACAGAAAAAGCTGAATCTGTCTGCTTGATAAAACCTCAATTTGAAGCAGGGAGAGAAAATGTTGGGAAAAATGGTGTAATTAAAGCTAAAAAAGTGCATGAGAGTGTGGTTAAAGATATTTGTGATTTCGTTTTAAATAATGGGTTTGATATTTTGGGGTTAGATTTTTCACCAATAAAAGGTCCAAAAGGAAATATTGAATATCTTATATATTTGAGAAAATCGGATAAAGGACTGAATTTAGCAAAAATAGATATAGAGAAATTAATAAATATTTCTCATGAAAAACTTAATAAGTAAATTTTTAGGATGGTTACTACAATGATAGTGGCAGTTTTTGTAAATCCTACTAAAAAAGGAATTTTTGACTATGCAAAAAAAGTAACAGCTAAACTTAAAAGTTTAGGGGCAGAAGTTTTATTTAAAGAGAATTACAATACCAAGCTGTTTAATAATTCTTGTTTTGATAAAAGCATAAATAAACTCATAGAAAATTGTGATATAGTTTTAACTATTGGTGGAGATGGAACATTTATTCATTTTGCGAAGTATGCAGCTGTAGCATCAAAACCAATTTTAGGAATAAATTTTGGAAGGTTGGGGTTTATTACTGAAATAGAAAAAAATGAGTTGGATAAATTAGAACTTTTAGTTGCTAGAAAATACTTTGTTCAAAAAAGATCATTGCTTGAAGTTACGGTTTACAAAGAGAATAACAAAAAAAGTTTTTGGGCAATTAATGATGCTGTAATTTTTAAGGGAGAATGTACTAAAATTATTGATGTATCGGTATTTTTGCAAGAAAATAAAATTTGTAGTTATCGTGCTGATGGATTAATTATTGCAAATTCTACAGGTTCTACTGCATATTCGCTATCTGCAGGAGGTCCTATAGTTGATCCGAGGGTGGATTGTATTTTATTGACTCCAATTTGTGCGCATTCTATGTTTGTAAGACCTATAATACTTTCTGGGAAGGATTTGCTGACTATTAAAATTCAATTAAAAAGTAGTGATAAAGCTTTCTTAAATATTGATGGAATTAATAAGTTAGATTTATCTATTTTTGACAAAATAAATATAGCACATGCACTCAAAAAAATTGATATTATTACATTTGATAGCCAAACCTTTTACAAAAATTTATCCCAGAAATTGATAGATAATTGCAATTAGTTTTATCTTTAAATAATAATTTTCGATTTAAGATTTTATCTAAATCGCTGTGGTTTTTTGTAAAAAAAAATAAAAAAATGTTTTTAATGGAGAAAAATTTTATTTTTCTAAAAAAGAAAAAAATATATGAAAAAATATGCTAAAATATAAAATAAGAAATTTTGTGTTTTTAGGAGAGGTTTAAATGAAAAAGTTATTATCAATTTTTTTGTCAACCTCATTGCTTTTTTTTACAACAAATTATTACGTTTATGCTCGTACAGCATGGAATAATAATTATAGAACTTCCTTTAGTTCGGAGCACAATCAGAAACCTATTTCTATTATTAAGCAAAATAATGGAGAAAAGGTTATTTTACAAAGTGATGAGACGCCAACAATAATTATAAATAATAAAAGCGAGAGCCATTCTAATGCTAGAGCTTTTAGTGGAGGGAGCTCTTGGACAAAAATTATTATATTTTTGATTAAATTAGCAATGCTTACTTTAGGAGCAAAATTTGCATTTAATAAATTAAAAATTCTTGGTGGCAATTTAACAAGTATGTTCTCAAATGAATTTATATCTTTAAAAGATTTTGTTAAAAGCTTACTTGTTTTTAACCCCAATATTAAAAATTTAGAATCACAAAGTATAAACGATAGCTCCCAAATATCCTATTGGGGTTCAATTTTAAATTTTTTTAGAGATTCTTCTTCAAACAATAAAGACTATGTTATGTCTACTCCAACACCAATACCGACCCCAGTACCATCTGAAAAACCTGACATGTTTTATAATACATTAGGGTTTCTAGGAAATGGACCTACCTGTGATAGCTTTTATTCTAGCTTATAACTGCTATTTATACTGTAAGCACTTTGCTTGCAGTATTTTGTTTGAATTTTTAACTACAAAGGTCCTCTAATAAGGTGTTAAGTTCAGCTTGGCTTTTAACTACTATGCCCGCTATTAATTTTTCTTGATCAACTTTTGGCAGTGTATTTGTGCAAACTTCTGTGACCTTGAATGGTGTAGAAGAATTTTCTTCAAAGACAGCTATATTGCCGTTGAAGTCTTTTACAATGTATGATAAACTATTATTAGATGAGCTTTCTGTTTTTATTTCTTGAGAAGATGTGGAATTTTTGTCTATCGTAGGAATAACCACGAATGATATTATTACACATAATATTATAAAACAATAAGCTCCAATAACAAATTTTTTCATAAAATATCACCTTAAATTTAATGGATAAATAAATTTTATTTGGTGTTATTATTAGAGCTTTTTAAAAGATTATACTTGTTTGGAAATTTTTTGTTTTGCTTTGAGCTATAAATTAGGGGTTTTTTAATGAGGAAAAAAAATATAAATAAATATAATTTAAGCTTTAAAAATTTAACAGGAGAAAAAAGTTTATTACTTAAGAGTTTGAACACAATTGGAATTGTATTTTTAATTAATTTATTTCTTTTTATTATGATCTTTATGGGATATATAATTAGTGTGGCTGATGATCGAGTAGAGTACGATGTTAGGGCAAATAAATTACAACTCACGAGCATGATTTACGTTATGGACGAAAATGGGAATTTTAAGGAGTACAATAAGGCATATAGTTCGGAAAATAGAATTTGGGTTGACTTTAATAATATGCCTAACTATATGAAGGACGCTATTATTGCTATAGAAGATAAAAGATTTTATGAACATAATGGAGTAGATTGGATAAGAACTGGTGGAGCAATATTAAATTTAGTGGTAGGAAATAGAAGTTATGGAGGTTCTTCCATTACACAACAACTTATAAAAAATTTAACAGAAGAAAATGAAGTTAGTATAACAAGAAAAATTAAAGAAATTTTTAGAGCGATAAATTTTGAAAAAAATTTTTCAAAAGATGAAATATTAGAGGCATATCTAAATGTCGTTAATTTTGGAAACGGATGTAGGGGCGTTCAGACAGCAGCAAATACATATTTTAATAAGGATATAAAAAACTGCTCAATTGCTGAATGTGCGGCAATTGCAGGAATTACTCAAAATCCAACTGCATATAATCCTCTTTTGCATCCTGAAAATAATCAGGAACGAAGAGAAACTGTTTTATCGGAAATGCTTTCTCAGGGCAAAATTACTCAGCAAGAATATAACGATGCGATAAGTGAATCCCAAAATATGATATTTTTGAGAGGTGACGATACTACAGACTTAGCAAATATTCCAATAAAAAATTGGTATACTGAGGTTTTGTTTAACGATATTATTGATGACTTAACAGCAAAGTATAAAATAAGTAAAGCCTCTGCACAGGATATCTTATTTAAACAGGGGTTAAAAATATATTGTGCAGTTGATGAAAAAGCTCAATCGATAGCAGAAACTGTTATTGCAACGGATTCTTTGATGCCTAGTGATAAAAATTTGGAACTTGGATATGTGATGATGGATTATGATGGGAGAGTTTTAGCAAGTATTGGTTCTAGAAGTAAAAAAACAGGAAACATGTTGTTTGATAGAGCTAATTATGCTAAACGTCAGGCCGGATCATGTATAAAACCAATTTCCGTTTATGCTCCAGCTATAGATATTGGTCTTTATAATTATGCTTCTAACGTTAAAGATGAACCGTTACCTAATTTTTATGGTAAAGGAAAACCAGGCCCTAACAACTGGTATAAATCTTATAAGGGACAAGTCCCGTTAGTTTGGGCTATACAACAATCGGCAAATGCTCCGGCAGCTCAGGTTCTTCAAGAGCTTACATATCAAAAAAGTTTTGAGTTTTTGACTCAAAAACTAGGCTTAAAACACTTGGATGCAGAAGATAGGACTTCTGGAGGAGCTCTGGCTTTGGGCGGTTTGCATGGCGGAGTTACAGTTAGAGAGATGACGGCTGCGTTTCAGATATTTGGCAATGGGGGTTTTTATAATAAACCTTATACTTATTTTTATGTTTTGGATCGCAATGGAAAAGTACTTTTGGACAATCGAGATAAAATTGGTACAAGAGCGATAAATTCGCAAACAGCTACAATTATGAATAGACTTTTAAGACAGGTTATTGTGGCAGGAACAGGAAAGGGAGCTGATATAGAAAATTGGGAAGTTGTAGGCAAGACAGGCACTACAAATGATGATAAGGACAGCTGGTTTGTGGGGCTTACTCCACAGGCTGTGGCTGGGATATGGACAGGTTATGACTCACCTAAAAGAATACGTGAAACTGCCTATGCAAAACGAATTTGGCGAGAAATTATGGTTAGATATTTAAACGGAAAAACACTAAAGACGTATAATTTTGACCCAAATGTAAAGGAATATCAGTATTGTCTTTCTAGTGGAAAACTTGCTGTTGATGGTGCTTGTCCGGATACGGCAACAGGATATTTTGCAAATAATAGCATGCCTGGATTTTGTACTCAGCATTCAAACGTTGCTAATGAAGACAATTCTAGTATTTTAATTTCAGAAGAAGACTTTGCTGTGAATGAAAATAATTTTTCTGATTATGATGCAAATGCGGGAACTCAAGGTTAAAAAATAAAAATCTAAAATTTAGGACATAATTTCTGTTTTTTAATATAATTATAATGTATGTTTTTATAAAACATAAAGATCTATAGTTGGAGATGTAAGTTAATATGAGCTTGATAGTTCAAAAGTTTGGAGGAAGCTCTGTTGCCAATGCAAAAATGATTTTTAATGTTGCAAATATTATTACAAGAGCATATCAGGAGGGCAATGATGTTGTGGTTGTTGTATCGGCCCAGGGAGATATGACAGACGAACTTATAGAAAAAGCAAATGAAATAAATCTAAATGCATCAAAAAGAGAAATGGATGTTTTGATGGCATCGGGTGAGCAAATATCTATAGCACTTTTATCAATTGCAATTGAAAAATTAGGTTTTCCGGTAACATCTTTATTAGGCTGGCAGGCTGGAGTTATGACTAGCTCAACTTATGGTAGTGCGATGATTACTAGAATAGACCCTGGAAGAATAAAAAAAGAATTGGATAAAAAAAATATTGTAATAGTTGCAGGGTTTCAGGGGCTTAGCCAGTATTATGATGTGACAACTTTGGGCAGAGGAGGATCGGATACGAGTGCGGTTGGAATTGCGGTTGCTTTGAGCGCGGATCTTTGTCAGATATATACTGATGTTGAAGGTGTTTATACTGCGGATCCAAGGTTTATAGAAAATGCAATAAAATTAGAATCGATTTCTTATGATGAGATGCTAGAATTATCAACCTTGGGAGCAAAAGTTTTAAATAATAGATCAGTAGAAATCGCTAAAAAACATAATGTGGAGTTGGAAGTTCTGTCGAGCTTTGTAGAAGTTCCGGGAACTATAGTTAGGGAGGCAGCTAATGTGGAAAAAATGTTAATAAGTGGTGTTGCTAAAGATAACAATGTAGCAAAAATATCAATAACAGGAATGCCCGATGCTCAGGGATGGGCTTTTAGAATATTTTCTAAACTCTCGGCTAGAGATATAAATGTAGATACAATCTTGCAATCAGCAGTTCACGACGACAAAAGAGATATATTTTTTACTGTTAATGAAGATCGTTTGAATGATACAATTGAGGTGCTTTCTAAATATTGTGAGTCTGTAGAAGGTTCTAATTTGATTTATGATAAAAATGTTTCTAAAGTTTCAATAGTTGGAGCTGGAATGCAGACTCATGCTGGAGTGGCAGCAAAAATGTTTGAGGCGCTTTTTGCGGCTAATATTGATATTCAAATGATATCTACTAGTGAAATAAAAGTATCAGTTATTGTTGCGCAAAGTGATGCTGATGAGGCTGTTAGAACAGTTCACAATGCTTTTTTTACTACAGTTGATTAATAATACTTACTAATAGGGGGGATATTCCAAGTTATGACGCAACGGCTTTTAACTAAAAGAAGCTGAATGCAGTACTGTCGAAAAAATAAATATGCAATAATTTGCAATGGTATACGACTGTCGATACAGGTAATTGCAGTTTTAACTATAAAGAAAATGCATTATAGCGTTATGGACACGCACAGAATACCTAGGTTTTACATAAAATATTTAGAATAGTAAAAGAGGTGTTTTTGTGGTTTTAAGTGTGTTTTTTGCATACATAATAAATTTTGTTGCTTTTATATTACATGTTACAGGAACAGGATCATTTCCACAACCATTGACTACTAAAGATGAGCAAAAATGCTTTGATTTGATAAAAAGGGGAGATAAGTCAGCTAGAGATAAGCTTATAGAACATAATCTTAGACTTGTAGCGCATATTGTTAAAAAATATTATATGACGACAACCGATCAAGATGATTTAGTCTCTATTGGAACAATCGGGCTAATAAAAGCTGTTGACACTTTTGATGACTCTAAGGGAATACGTCTTTCGAGCTATGCTGCAAGATGTATAGAAAATTCAATCATAACACAATGGCTCTAGAAAAAAAAGAATGGTTACCTCTGTATAAGGTTGATAAAAAGATTAGTGTTATGGCAAAGAATCACGGAGCTGAAATTTATTATTTTTTAGAGTACGTACATACGTTTAAGTTTTTTAATATAAAAAATTTATTCAACTCAGAAGAGTTTAATGTTAAATATTCGTCCCCTGATGAAATTACTACGATAGCTGAAAAGTTAAGATATTATAGATATAAGGAAGCTTTATTACAAAAAGATGTTGCAAATCATATTGGGATAAGTGAAAGTACGTACATTGATTATGAAAATGTAAATCGCAATTATTATCCGTTGGACATTTTACGCAAAATCGCGAATCTATACAGAATTGATTTTAAGTGTCTTTTAGATGATTATAATTTGTTTCTTTATAACGGCCAAGGTGAACAAATAAAGAAAATAAGAAAAGAGTTTGGTTTAACTCAAAAAGCATTAGCTGGTAAGTTAAAAATAGATAGAAACAGAATTGGCGAATGGGAAAAAAATAAAACTCGCATAAGCTATGATAATTATGTTAAACTAAAAAACCATTTTCAAAATTTTTTTAAGTAGTATTTAATATGCTGTTGTTTTAAGTTTAAAGCTCTGGAAACAGGGCTTTTTGTTATGTCAAAAGCTTGAAACGAAGTATAAACAATAAAGTAAAGAAGAAGGTGTCAACAATGCTAACACTATTTGTAACAGCAAGTGCCGTACTTATTTTAGTAGTGATATACCAAGAGCGAAAATATAAGTATTTTCAAGAAATAACACTGACAATATTTAGAGAAGTGTGCCGTAAATGGCAGCCTACCGATCCACCTTTTGATATAGAGCACAGTAAAAAGGCAGAGTTCAAAACAAGAACGGCTAAAAATAAAACAAAAATATAAAAGGGAGAGCTGCAGTGCAGCTTTTTTTATTTAATGGAGGTAAATTATGCAAACATTTTTGTTAATAGTAATTTTTATTTTAATTGTGATAAATTTAAGGCAAGCGGATGAATTAAGAGACCTCGAGCGAAAAACTCTCGATGCATTCAGAATAGTCTGCAAAAAGCTAAAACAACCTAAAGAGGAGGAGTAATAAAATGTGGGAACTAGTTGAAAAAATTTACTTAACACCACCAGATAATGAAGCAATTCCGGTAACAAAATGCTTTTTCTGTAGTGAAATCATTTATGCTGGAGAGGAATTTTATATCTTAGATGGATTTAATTGCTGCGAAGATTGCCTGGACAAGCATTTTAAAGTTGTAGCAGAGCTGCCGGATTGGGAAGCTGAAAAGGCGGATTTAGAACATCATGACATGGAGGGAGAACGGTAAAATGAAAGAAGAAAAATCCGTATTTGAAACACTATTTGAAATAAATGTGAACGACCACGTTGAAAAGAAAAATGGCTTATCTTATCTATCTTGGGCATATGCGTGGGCAGAGATAAAGAAAAGGTTTCCAGAAGCAAACTATAAGGTTTACGAAACGGAGTCAGGATGTATTTACTTTACCGATGGGAAAACTTGTTGGGTAAAGACTGGAGTGACGATTGGTGGGCTTGAGCACATAGAATACTTGCCGATAATGGATTACAAAAACAAGTCGATTCCGCTTGAAAATGTTACGAGTTTTGATGTGAACAAAAGCATACAGCGTAGCTTAACAAAGACCTTAGCCCGACACGGACTAGGTCTTTATTTATACGCAGGAGAGGATTTGCCAGAAATTGAGATTGAAAAAATCAGCACAAAAGATGCAAAAATTCTTCAGAATGTGGTAAAACACTTTGAAAATCCCGACAAATTGTATGCTACGCTTTTAAAA
>CALWIK010000020.1 GCA_944380725.1 uncultured Clostridia bacterium | reverse complement strand
TTTCGCAATAATAAAACTAATGATATAAAAAAGGAATTGCACAGGCAGAATTGGCAAAGGCTGTAAATGTTTTGCCGTCTACAATAGGAATGTACGAGCAAGGCTGGCGTGAACCAGATTTTTTGACGTTTTTAAAGATGTGCACAGAACTGAATACAGAGCCAGATGACGTTTTAGGCCTGGACAAAAAATTTAAGTTCCGCACGGTAAAATTTTTAGGACAGTCCACTAAAGTTTCTTCTTTATTAAAATCTATAGCGTTAGCATATCGCCTGAAATAGACGAATTTTTATCTGAATTTATAAAAAGAAATAAGAAAGAACAAGAAGGTGTTATATGATGGGGAAATAATGGACAAAGCAAAGCGAGAAAAATTCGCAGTGTCGTTTATTACAGCATTTGAAGTTGCTAAAAATTTATAATAGAAAATTAAAAACTAAAGAAAGCATTAACAAAAGATAGGGTTTTCTTGGAAGTAAAAGAGTAAATTTAAGGTATTGCGCAAATTTTTGCGCAGTATCTTTTTCTTTTTTATTTTTAAAAATTGAATAAAAACCGTAATAAATAGCATTATATCAACAATAAATCTCATTCAACAGCCGACATATCAATTGGGAAGAACTGGATAAAATTAGATGTGAATAAGAAAATATTTAATTTGACGTCGCAAAAAGTTAAGAAATATTGATTACGCTTAAAAGCTATAATAAATGGCAAGAGTATTTGTGGCAATATTTTGAAAATTTGTGACGATTCAAGAAAGGAAAAAAGCAAGATTTTGAAGGAATTCAAGTCTTGCTTTTAATTTTTGCTCACATCGATGCAGCGATTTTTCTTTTATTACATCAGATATCCATAAAAAACTCCGAACTGTTAAAAAGTCAACAATTTGGAGGAAGTAAAATGAAAAAACAGCGAAAAAACATAAGAGATGAATTAGCTTATTTTTATAAAGTCATAAAAAATATGGATAAAAAAGACTTTATTAAGCAATCAAAAATAAATGAGTACGAAAGATCACTAGATGAAATTTTGTATAACCGATTTTCTGTTGATGAAAACATGGACAAGCATTTAGAAGAACAAAATTTGCTGGGCTGGATTGAAGTGATCGAGAATCAAAAGTTATATAAAGCGGTAAAAAGCCTACCTATCGAAGACCAGATTTTCATAAGTTACATAATCAAAGAATGTAAAACACAAGGTGAGCTCTCCACAAAATATAAGGTAACGCAATCTGCAATATGCCAAAGATTTGACAAACTCATAAAGACTTTGAAAAAAAATATTTAAAAATATTGTCGAAAAGTTTTTTTAAAAAAACTTAAAAAATGCTTATAAAAATTACTGCCAAAAGACTCTTAAATATATAGAGGGATAATTTTCCAAATCTCTCTTTGAACATTGAAAAAAGAATATTAATATCTCAGTAACGTTAAGCTGTTGGACGAGCGTTTTATCGAATGCGCGATGACCTCATTTAGAGAGAGCGACAAACATCCAGATATAAAATTTGCGTGGTGGCAAATCCGCAATGAATCCAGCAGTCGATAATGATACTCCTGTCCATAGTCGAGGTTAGGTCCCAGAGTGCAGTCCCAGTGTGGGGAACGTGAAATTCGTGTGATGCTGTATACCAACAGCAGGCTGAGATATTTTATAAAAATGAATAGGCTATATTTAAAACTATCTTTCAATATAAATTAATATAATATATAGAGGCCAGGTGATTTATGAAAATATATATACATAAACCTGAGAATGAATCTAATAAAATCGAAGTAGAAATAGCAAAAATACATGCACAAAGTGTTAAAAAATATTTGGACAAATTGAAATGCAGCAAAAATCAAAAAATACAATTACTAACAGAAATATTGAAAAAGTAAATTAAAATACCTTTTTATTTTAGAGCACTTGACTTTAGTGAGTCACCATATTATAATTGTGTATAACGATTGGAGATGAAAAATATGGCGATTTCTAAAAATAATTCTAGGATAATATTAACTGTAAGCAAAGACCTAAAGGAGAGAATTATAAACATAGCTAAAAAGGAAGAAAGCTCTGTTTCTAAAGTTTGTGCGAAGATAATTTCAGACTATATGGATAGAAAGGTAAAAAATTAGAAATGTATTATATTTATAGTAGAAAATCTAGATATACTGGGAAAGGTGAGTCGATAGAAAACCAAGTAGAAATGTGCAAAGAATATATTTTAGCACATAATAAAAATGTTAAAGACGAAGATATTGTAATCTATGAAGATGAAGGTTTTTCGGCCAAAAACTTAAAAAGGCCAATGTTCAGGCAAATGATGCAAGACTTAAAAAAGTATAAGGTTAAATGCATCGTGTGTTACCGCCTTGACAGAATAAGCAGAAATGTGAGTGATTTTTCCTCATTAATAACAGATTTGATTGACAGGGGAATAGATTTTGTTTCTGTAAAAGAGCAATTCGATACAAGTACACCTATGGGCAGAGCTATGATGTATATATCGTCTGTTTTTGCACAACTTGAGCGAGAAACTATTGCAGAAAGAATAAGAGATAATATGCTAATGTTGGCAAAGACAGGAAGATGGCTCGGTGGAATAGCTCCGACAGGATATAAATCAGAAAAAGTTGAGCAAATAGTTGTAGATGGAAAATCAAAACAAATGTTTAAATTAAAAATAGTTCCAGAGGAAGCTGAAATAATAAAAACAATATTTAAAAAGTTTCTTGAAACAAACTCTCTTACAAAAGTAGAAACATACTTATTACAGAATAATGTAAAAACTAAAAATGGAAAAAATTTTGGCAGATTTACAATAAGAAATATATTAACGAATCCAGTATATATGGTTGCAGACGAAAATGCGCTTGACTTTTTTTTGAAAAATGGTGTTGAGTTTTCTGAAGATACTAACTTTAAGGAAAACTTTAATGGGGAATACGCTGTAATGGCATATAATAAAACCCTTCAAAAAGAAGGAAAACATAATTGCGTTCGTGATATGAAAGATTGGATAATTTCGGTTGGAAAACACAAGGGCATAATATCATCTGATGATTGGCTTAAAGTTAGAAAACAATTGTTACAAAATTCATCAAAATCTTATTATAAGCCAAAAAGTAATGTTGCTTTGCTTTCGGGTTTGTTATTTTGTGGCAGCTGCGGAGATTATATGAGGCCAAAATTAAGCCAGAGAAAAAATGCACAGGGTGAGAATATATATAGTTACCTTTGCCAGACAAAAGAAAAGAGCCGATTGCATAATTGCCAAATGAAAAATCCAAACGGTAATACATTAGATAAAGCTGTATGCGAAGAAATAAAGAAACTTACGGAGGATAAATCTGAATTTTCGGCTCAATTAGAGAAGATAAAAAATAATTTATTTAGGCAAAACGAAAGTTACGAAGATGAGCTATTAGGGTTAACCAAATCGTTAAATCAATTGGAAAAAGATATTAAAACTTTAGTAAAATCCTTGTGTACAGCATTGAATGAGACTTCCCAAAAGTATATTATTGAAGAAATAGAAAAGCTTGATGCTAAAAAAGTTCAGATTGAAGAAAGAATAAAAAATTTGAATGACTTTGCAGAACAACAAAATTTTTCTGAGGCAGGTTTTGAAAATGTAAAAAATATGATGTTATCTTTTAGCAAGATGTTTGAACAAATGAGTATTGAAGAAAAACGTAATGCATTAAAGACATTTATAAGGAAGATAGTTTGGGATGGAGAAAATGTGCACATATACTTATTTGGTAGTGATGATGCAAATTTAAACATTATTAGACAAGGAGATTTTGAGCCACAACGCAAGGATAGCAAATGAAATACTGATGTTTTTTAGAAATTGTAAAAAGTCGGCACAGGATGTGTCTATGAATGAACCGATAGATACTGACAAAGATGGAAATGCGCTAGTTTTGATGGACATAATGGCAACTGAGGACTTAATTGTAGATGAACTCGATACAAAAATTAAATCTGAACAACTGTATAAATACATAGAAGAAGATTTGTCTGAACGAGAAAAAGTGATTATTAAAATGAGATATGGACTCGATAGAAAAGTTCCCTTAACACAACGGGAAGTTGCTGAAAAACTAAACATATCAAGATCATACGTTTCTCGAATAGAAAAAAAATCTTTATTGACCCTAAGGAAACATTTTGAAAAAGTTAAGTGAAAATTAAAATTTTAAATTTAAGGATGTGTTGATTTTGCTAAAGGTAGATTTGATTTCTTATACACAAGACCCAGAAAAATTAATTGCTTGTGCGGCAAAACTTTGTTATTCTGATATTGGAGCAAAAAAAATAAAAGATGGCTTAACAGATGAAAAAGTTAGTAATTTTGTTAATATGTTAGCAGAAATTGGCCATGAAAGCCCTATTGAACATATTACTTTTACTTTTGCTATTGAAGGAATATCTCGTTCTCTGCTTGCTCAATTAACAAGACATAGAATTGCTTCTTATAGTGTTCAGAGCCAAAGATATGTTAAAACGAAGTATTTTGAATTTGTGATGCCTCCGGAGATAGATTTAATTGATGAGGCTAGAGAAGAATTTTTGCGTGCAATGGATGAGGATATAAAACATTATGAAGCTTTGGTTAATATTTTGAAGAAAAAACATAAAGAAACTTTTTTAAAGAGTGGTAAAGATGAAAAAATTGCAGAAAAAATGGCAGAAAAAAAAGCTATTGAGGATGCTCGCTATGTATTACCAAATGCCTGTGAAACAAAACTAATTTGTACTTTTAATGCTAGAAGTTTATTGAATTTTTTCTCACACAGATGTTGTAACCGTGCACAGTGGGAAATTCGAAATCTTGCTACAGAAATGTTACGTGAGGTATGTAAGGTTGCACCAAATGTTTTTAAAAAGGCTGGACCAAGATGTCTTAATGGAGCTTGTCCAGAAGGGAAGATGTCTTGTGGGGAGCAGATTAGAGTGCGAAAGGCTTTTTCTGTAATAAAGGGAGAAGTATAATGCAAAATGGAAAATTGATCGTTTTAGAAGGTTTGGATGGTAGTGGAAAAGCAACTCAGATAGAATTAATTTGTGAAAAATTGAAACAAAAAAATAAAAAATTTTGTAAACTTAGCTTTCCAGATTATAATGAGCCATCTAGTGTGCTTGCACAAATGTATTTAAATGGAGAATTTGGAAAATCTTTAAATGAAGTAAGTGCTTATGCAGCAACATCTTTTTTTGCTGTGGACAGGTATGCAAGCTATAAAAAGTTTTGGCAGGATAATTATAAAAAGGGAGAAATTATAATTACAGATAGATACACAACCTCTAATGCGATATATCAGCTTTGTAGACTACCAAGGCAAATGTGGAATAGTTATTTGATTTGGCTTGAAGATTATGAATATAATAAACTCGAATTACCAAAACCAGACGTTGTTATTTATCTTGATATGCCTATAGAAATTTCGCAAAAGTTAATTTATAATCGTTATAATGGAAACGAAAGTAAAAAAGATTTATATGAAAAGAATGTGGATTTTTTAAAAAAATGCAGAGAAGCCGCAAAGTACACTTCTGAAAAATTAGGTTGGAAAAATATCTCTTGTAGCGAGAATAAAAAGCCAAAACCGATTGAAGAAATAAATTATATGATTGAAGAAAAAATACAAAGCATTATTTAGTTTATTAAAAGTGTTAAGAGATAAAAAAAGGAGGTTAAGAAAATGCAAGACGACAAAGACTTTGATTACAATGGAAGAAAAAGTAAAATCGAAAATTTCGAACTTAATATTGATCATAAATATGGTAATGAAAAAAACAAAAATGATATTATGAGTTATAGTAATAATAAGAACGTCCATCGTTATTATAAAAATATTATAAAAGTAAAAAAATCAGCAAAAAACAAAAAATTTTTTAAATCAATTTGGATTGCTATGATTTTTGCAGCGTGCTTAATGTTAGGCCAGTTTGTTGTGTTTGGAACACTGGACATGCTGGCTGTTACTAGAGAGGACAAGCTTTTTACTATAGAAATACCTAAAGGTGCAAAAAAATTAGATGTGGTTAATATTTTGTATGAGAATGGAATTATAACTCAGCCAACGTTTTTTAAATTATATTTATTTTTGACTAAGGGATCTCAAAAGTTTATTCCGGGTAAGTTTGAGATAAAAACTAATCTTGATTATGAAGCGATAGTTAATTATTTGCAATCTAATGCAAATAGGCTTGATTCGGATGTAGTTGATGTAACGATTCCTGAAGGTAAAAATGTGCTAGAGATAGCAAAGATCCTTGAAGATAATCAAATTTGTTCAGTGGATGAATTTACGATTGCTTGTAGCTCTAACGAATTCGAAAAAAATTATGTTTTTTTTAAAGATATAAAGTTTGATGATGTAATTTATAAATTAGAGGGGTACTTGTTTCCAGATACCTACACTTTTTACAAAAATATTGAGCCAAGATATGTAATAAAAAAATTTTTAAATAATTTTAATAATAAAATTTCAAAAAAGTTAATTACAAATGAATCTAACGAGAAAGTTAGTGTGATGACTTCTGCAGATAAAAAGTCTATTTCTTTGGGAGATTTAATAAATTTAGCCTCGTTGATTCAGGCAGAAGCTTCAAATGATGCGGATATGCTTGAAATCGCTTCTGTTTTAGAAAATAGGTTAAGTACTTCAAAAAATGGTGGGAAGTCTAATTTTGGAGATGCAATAAACGGTTGTTTGGCGGTAGATGCTACTATTTGGTATCCTTATAGAAACAGGGAAAAAGTTCCGAAAGACATTTTAGAAAATTATGAAAGCCCTTATGACACGTATAAGTTTAGTGGTTTGCCTAAGGGGCCAATTTGTAATCCTGGGTTGGCGGCAATAGAAGCTGTTCTTAATCATAAGTCTACACCGTATTATTTTTATTGCCATAACAAGGAAGGAAAGACTTTTTTTGCTAAGACATTTGCTGAACATGGTGTGAATTTAAAAAAAGCTGGACTGTCTTGACTATTTTAGAGTAAGAAAGAGGATTATTTTGGAAGATAAATTTTTAAGCATAAAACCAGAAATATTATCTCCGGCTGGGGATATGGAAAGATTAACTACTGCTGTGAATTTTGGTGCGGACGCTGTTTATCTTGCAGGCCGTAGCTTTGGAATGAGAACCTCACCAAGCAACTTTACTCAAGATGAACTTGTAAAAGCTGTAAATTTTGCACATAAAAATAATGTAAAAGTATATTTAACTTGCAACACCTTGCCAATAAATGAAGAAATAGATAAACTTCCTGATTTTATTGAGCATGTAAAATTGGCTGGCGTGGATGCTATTATTGTTGCTGATATCGGTGTGATGCAAATTGTAAAAAAATATGCACCAGAAATGGAGATTCACATTTCTACTCAGGCTGGGGTAGTTAATTATTTAACTGCACAAACATTATACGATCTTGGAGCAAAGCGAGTAATTCTTGCAAGAGAATTAACTTTGGATGATATTGCTACAATTAGAGCAAAAACTGATAAAAAATTAGAATTAGAAGTATTTGTGCATGGGTCTATGTGTGTGTCTTTTTCAGGAAGATGCTTGATATCTAGTTATTTAACCGGTAGGGATGCTAACAGGGGGGATTGTGCACAGCCTTGTCGTTGGAAATATAATTTGGTTGAAGAGAATAGAAAAGATCAAATTTTTCCGATTATAGAAGAAAATGGTGGTACATATTTATTAAATTCGCGTGACCTTTGTATGATAGAGCATATTTCTGAACTTATAAGAGCTGGCGCTTCGAGCTTTAAAATTGAAGGTAGAGCTAAGTCGGCATATTATGTTGCAGTTACAACAAAAGCCTATAAATATGCACGAGATCTGGCTATTAATAATAAACCATTTGAATCATGGATTAGTGAAGAATTGGGAAAAATCAGCCACAGAGAATACAGTACAGGCTTCTTTTTTGGCAATGAACCAGGTCAGGTATATTCTAATGGAGGATATATACGAAAATATGATGTGGTTGCGGTATGTGATGGCTATAAAAATGGAATAATAAAAGTATCTCAACGTAATAAATTTTTAAAGGGAGATATTTTGGACGTTTTAGATCCCCAAAATAAGCCTTTTAACATAAAAGTTGAAAAAATTTTAGATGAATGGGGAAATGAAATGGAATCTGCACCACATGCGATGCAAAAACTTTTTATTCCTGCAGAAAAGGATATAAAACCTGGAGCATATTTGCGAAAAAAAAGATGTTAAAAATTGAGGTACAAGACATATTTATTATTAGTTTTATTAATTTTTATTTTGGTGATTTTTAGCTTGACTTTTATATTTGGGTTATTTATAATTAAGCTATTATTTTGGAGAGATGTCCGAGCTGGCCGAAGGAGCACGATTGGAAATCGTGTAAACCGTTAAAGCGGTTTCTGGGGTTCGAATCCCCATCTCTCCGCCAATAAAAATTTTATTATTAAACTTAAAATTAGTAGGAGCTTGATTGTATGAAAAAATCATATAAGTTTAAACTTTGGCTTCCAATTTTAGTTTGTTTTGTTTTTTTGACTATTATGGGACTTTCTTTTTTTTATGTGAAGGAAACAAAGGCTCAAAATAATATTTCAGTTGCAATGGCGGCTGACGACAATTATACTTACCCTACAATAGTATCTATAACCTCATTGATGACAAATTCTAAGGATGATACATGTTATGACGTTTATATTATGATTCCTGGAAATTTCGAGGAGGAAAATAAACAAAAAATATTAAGCTTGCAAAGAAAATATGAAAATAGATGTAGAATTACTTTAATAGATATGCAAGATCGCTATAGAAATGCAAATGACAAGGGACATATAACTACTCCAGCTTACTACCGTCTTGCTTTATCAGATGTATTGCCAAGTGAAAAAAAAGTTATTTGGCTTGATTGTGACACATTGATTTTTGAGGATTTGGCGGATTTGTTTAATATAGATATGAATAACTTTTATTATAAGGGATTTTTAGATTATAGTGTTGATGGACTTGCTGAGTTCGGAATAGAAGATGATCATTACATATGCTCTGGTGTTATGCTTGTAAATTTAGAAAAATTAAGACAGGATAATATGGTTAATAAATTCGAAAAATTTATAGAAGAAAATAATGACAGACTTGTTGAGCATGATCAAACGGTTATAAATTTGCTTTGCTATAAAAATATTGGTGTTTTGCCTGCAAAATATGGGATCTTTAATTTTGCAAATTTAGAAAAAGCAAAAGAATATGCTGATATTTTAAAAGCTTCTGAAAGATACACAAAAAATGAATTGCAAGATGCGTTTGAGCATCCAGCAATATTACATTGTATTTGGAAGCCTTGGTGGAATAATGGGAATGCGCATAATCAAGACTTGTGGTTACAATATGCTGCTAAAACAGATTATCTTAATGAAATTAGAAAAAAGTATGATATATGATTTTTAAAAGTCAGCTTAAACGGCTGGCTTATATATTTTAATGAAATGAGTATTAAATATGAAACAAAAAGAATTATACTATTATCCAATGAAAATGCAGCCTGTTTATAAAAACTATATTTGGGGAGGAAATAGGTTAAAACAGTTCAATAAGATAAATGATTCCGCTAATATTGCTGAAAGTTGGGAAATATCTTGCAATAGTTCAGGACTTACTACAGTGTCAAACGGTATTTTTAGAGGAAAAACTTTGCAGGAAATCGTGAATCTTTCTAAATTAGATTTTTTAGGAAAAAATAATGCTGTGTTTCCTATAATTGTAAAATTTATAGATGCTCAAAAGGACCTTTCTATTCAGGTGCATCCATCCGAACACACTGCTGATGCAAGTAGGAGGGAATCAGCTAAATCAGAATTTTGGTATGTAATAGATTGCGATGAAGATTCTTACATATATTACGGATTTAAGAAGAATATTTCTGAAAAAGAATTTATAAACAGAGTAAAAACAAAATCTATTTGTGACATTCTTAATAAAATAAATATAAAAAAAGGAGAGGCGTATTATATTCCAGCTGGAACAATACATTCGTTGGGAAAAGGTTCCTTAGTGGCAGAAATACAGCAAAATTCTAATACTACATTTAGAATTTATGACTATGATAGATTTGATTGTAATGGTAAGCTAAGAGATCTACATATAGAAAGAGCAGTGAAGGTTTTAAACTTTAAAAGAACGGATGAGGATTTACGGTTAAAGAAGAATTTTTCTAGTTTTGAATGCGAATATTTTAAGGTTAAAAAGATAAAAATTCGTACAGATATGGTTTTTAATAAAAGCATAGACACTTTTGATGTTCTTCAATTTATTTCTGGCGAAGGGGATATTGTTTATAACAATATTTATTATAATGCAAATTTAGGAGACACTTTTTTTATTCCAGCAAATATCAAAAGTTATTATGTAAAAGGTCAATGTGACTTGTTAATTACTCAGGTTTAGATATTAAAAAGTTTTTAATCATTAGAGATTCCTTTAATATTTAGGGAATCTTTTTTGCAGCTTAAACTTGACAAAACTTGGACGTTTGCGATAGGATTATAAAGTAAATATGTAAAATTGGAGTAAAGTTATGGAGTCAAAAGCTAAATCTTATGGAAATGAAAGCATTTCTTCACTAAAAGGAGCTGAGCGAGTCCGCAAACGACCTGCGGTTATATTTGGATCTGATGGAATAGAAGGATGTGAGCACTCAATTTTTGAAATTTTGTCTAATTCTATAGACGAAGCACGAGAAGGTTTTGGCAGCGAAATAATTGTAACTTTATTTGAAGATAATTCGATTGAAATAGAAGACCATGGACGAGGGATTCCTGTTGACTTTAATAAAAATGAAAATAAATTTAATTGGGAATTGCTTTTTTGTGAATTGTATGCAGGAGGAAAATATAATAATAATTCAGAACAAAATTATGAATATTCTTTAGGTTTAAATGGGCTGGGGCTATGTTCAACCCAGTATGCTGCTGAATATATGGATGTTGAAATAAAGCGTGATGGGTGTATTTATTTTTTGCATTTTGAAAAAGGTGAGAATGTCGGAAGGTTAAAAAAAGAACCTTATTATAAAAATGACACCGGAACTAAGATTCATTGGAAGCCTGATATTGACGTTTTTACAGATATAGATGTTAAATCAGAATATTTTTTGGATACGTTAAAACGTCAGGCTATTGTTAATGCTGGATTAAAGTTTGTTTTTAAAAATCAAGTTGGAGAATCTTTTGATGTAATAGAATTTAAATACGAAAATGGTATTATGGATCATGTGAAAGAACTGGTGGGGGAAGATTATTTAACTTCAGTTCAGTTTTGGTCTGATGAAAAAAAGGTTAGAGATCGTGAAGATAAGCCTTTTTATAAAACAAAAATAAATGTTGCGTTTGCTTTTTCAAATAAAATAAGTTTGTCAGAATATTATCATAATTCTAGCTGGCTTGAGTATGGTGGAGCTCCAGAAAAAGCCGTTAAAAATGCATTTGTCTATCAGATAGATGCTTATTTGAAACGAACTGGTAAATATAATAAAAATGAAAGTAAAATAACTTTTGCCGATGTTGAAGATTGTTTGGTGATAGTGGTTTCGTCATTTTCAAACGTTACTTCGTATGAAAATCAGACAAAAAAATCTATAACAAACAAAGGAATTCAAGATGCTATGGCTGATATGTTCAGACATGCGTTAGAAGTTTATTTTATAGAAAATCCTTCCGATGCAGAAAAAATTGCCAATCAGGTGCTTATAAATAAAAGAAGCCGTGAGGATGCTGAAAAAACTCGACTTAATATAAAAAAGAAATTATCAAGCAATATGGATGTGGTTAATCGTGTTGCCAAATTTGTGGATTGTAGGAGCAGAGATGTTAATGAACGAGAACTTTTTATTGTTGAAGGAGACTCAGCTTTAGGCGCTTGTAAGCAGGCACGTGATCCAAATTTTCAAGCTATTATTCCGATACGTGGCAAGATATTAAATTGTTTAAAAGCGGATTATAATAAAATTTTTAAAAGTGATATCATTACGGATCTTATAAAAGTTTTGGGTTGTGGAGTTCAACTTAAATCAAAAGCTAATAAAGATTTGGATTCGTTTGATATAAAACTTCTCAGATGGAACAAGGTTATTTTATGCACGGACGCGGATGTTGATGGGTTTCAGATAAGAACGCTTTTGCTTACAATGATATATAGATTGATGCCGAGGCTTATCGAAGACGGAAAAATCTTTATAGCGGAGTCGCCATTATATGAAATAAATACTAAAAACGAAACTTATTTTGCTTATACTGAAAAAGAAAAAAATGATTTTATTGAAAAAATTGGGAATCAAAAGTATACTATACAGCGCTCAAAGGGGTTAGGAGAAAACGAACCTGATATGATGAATTTAACTACGATGAACCCGAAAACACGTAGACTAATAAAAATTATGTCAGAACAAGCTCAAAAAACAGCGCAAATGTTTGATGTTTTGTTGGGAGATAATATAACCGGAAGAAAGGACTTTATTATAAAGTATGGACATCTGTATATGGATGTTGCAGATGTTAGTTAATAGTTTATTTAAAGCATATGGAGGTGAAAAATTTTGACGCCCAAAAGAAAAACTTCTTCAAATAATGTAGGTAATATTGGGAAAAATCACGGTGTTATTAATGGTGCCGGAGAAATTGTAGAACAAAAAATTTTAAGTACGTTAGAACAAAATTATATGCCTTATGCAATGAGCGTTATTTTGTCCAGGGCGATTCCGCAAATAGATGGATTTAAGCCTTCGCATAGAAAGCTGCTATATACTATGTATAAAATGGGGCTTCTTGCTTCTGCGAGAACTAAATCTGCAAATATTGTAGGACAAACAATGAAACTTAATCCTCATGGAGATAGTGCAATTTATGATACTATGGTTCGGTTAAGTCGCGGATACGAAGCATTGTTGCATCCATATATTGATTCTAAAGGTAATTTCGGAAAGTTCTATTCTAGAGATATGATGTGCGCAGCTTCAAGATATACTGAAGCACGCTTAGATAATATTTGTGAAGAGTTGTTTAGAGACATAGATAAAGATACTGTGGATTTTGTCGATAATTATGATAATACATTAAAAGAACCTGTTTTATTGCCTGCAAGGTTCCCATCGATTGTAGTTAATGCTAATACTGGGATAGCCGTTGGTATGGCAAGCTCTATTTGTTCTTTTAATCTTAGAGAAATTTGCAAAGCGACAGCCATGCTTATTAAAAATCCTGATGCAGATATTAATAAAATACTTTTAGCTCCTGATTTTGCCGGTGGTGGAAGTATTATATATGATGCAAATGTTATGGCTGATATTTATAAAACAGGAAGAGGAAGCATAAGAGTACGAGCTAGGTATACATATGATAAAACACAAAATTGTATAGATATTAGTAGTATACCTCCAACGACAACTTCTGAAGCTATCATAGATAAAGTAATTGAATTAATAAAAAAAGGCTCTTTAAAAGAAATTTCAGATATTCGGGATGAAACAGGAATAGATGGATTAAAAATTACAATAGACTTAAAAAGAGGTGCAAATTTAGAAAGATTAATACAAAAACTTTATAGGTTAACACCTCTTGAAGATTCTTTTTTTTGTAATTTTAACGTTCTTATTGATGGTGTGCCAAAGGTTTTGGGAATAAAATCATTAATTTGTGAGTGGATAAAGTTTAGAATAAAGTGTGTTAAACGAAGGACTAAGTTCGAACTAGATAAGCAAAAAAATAAGTTGCATTTGTTAAGAGGTTTAGAGAAAATTCTTGTCGATATAGATAAAGCAATAGAAATTATTAGAAATACCAAAGAAGAGGCTATGGTTGTTCCAAATTTGATGGATGGCTTTTATATAGATGAAGTTCAAGCTGATTATGTGGCTGAAATAAAATTAAGACATTTAAATCGAGAATATATTTTAAATCGTATTGATGAAATAAAAAAACTAGAAGAGTCAATAGAAAAATTAGAGTCAATTATTAATGATGAGATTAAAATAAAAAAAATTATTACACAGGAGCTTTCAGATATTTCTGAAAAATATGGTAAACCTAGAAAAACTATGTTACTTTATAAAGAGGATATGGAAGAATCTTTTTTGACTGAAGAAATTTCTGATTATCCTGTATGTCTGCTATTTACTAAGCATAAGTATTTAAAAAAGATTACGCCGCAATCGCTAAGAATGAATAGTGACCAAAAATTAAAAGATGGAGATAAAGTTGTTCAGACTATTGACTCAAGTAACAAATCTGATTTATTATTTTTTACAGATAAACAGCAAGTTTATAAATCAAAAGTTTATGAATTTCAAGATATGAAGGCAAGTGTGCTGGGAGAATTTATGCCAGCTAAACTTGATGTAGATAACGATGAATCTATATTGTATATGCTTGCAACAGAGGATTATTCTGGAAATATGTTGTTTTTCTTTGAAAATGGAAAGGTTGCAAAAATATCTCTTGAGTCTTATAAAACAAAAGCAAATAGAAAAAAACTTATTAGTGCATATTCTGATAAATCAAAATTAGTGTGTATAAAATATTTTAACAAAGAAAAAGATGTATTATTGGCTTCCTCAGCGGGAAGAATATTAATTTTTAATACAGAAATACTTAAGACTAAATCAACAAAGACGACTCTAGGTGTATCTGTTATGAGTTTAAAAAAAGGACAACGTGTCATAAAAGTGTCTGAACTGCAACATGACGATTTAAAAAATAATCTAAGATATAGACCTAAAAATTTACCTGCAGCAGGAAGTTTACCAAATATGGATGATATTAAATTTGAACAATTATCTTTATAAGGAGAATAAAAATGAGTATAAAAAAAGATTGGATGGAGCGCCAAATTGAGGCAATTTCAAACACATTTGCGGCTATATTATTTGGCAAGGATAAAGTGAAGTCTATTCTTGAAATGGATGAAGAAGAAAGTGGCGAAACTCAGATGGAAGATGATATTTTAGAACGCATGACAAAAAAATATTTATCTGAAAAAAATTTTAATGCGGCTGAAAATCTTATTTTTAATGCTATAGAAAAAGAAAAAACTATACGACGTTTTGAACTCGCTTTAAATTTTTTTAATGAAGCACATCAGTTTAGTGATGAAGTTTTGTCTAAGTATAATTATTCTAATAGTGAAATCGAAGAGGGAATTAATTGTTTGAAACGTTTATATGATTAAGAAAATATATTTGTAATCATATATTAAAAAGCTTAAGAACAAACTTTAGCAAATGCTTATACAAAAAATTAATATACCTTAAGAGTTTTTTGTTGACAGATTCATTTGATTGTTATATAATTTATATGTTTATTTGATTGAAAAATTGTTGTAATTATCTAATAATTGTACGTGTGAGGAGGGATTGTTTTGTTGAATTTAGGTATAAAAGGAGAATTAACTTATACAGTACAAGATAAAGATACTGCTAAAGCTATGTGTACAGGCGGATTAGATGTTTTTGCAACATCTGCAATGATTGCTTTAATGGAATCTACTGCATGTAAAAGTTTGGCGAATTATCTTGAAAGTGGGCTATCCACAGTTGGAAAATCGATGAATATACAACACTTTTGTCCGACACCCGTTGGAACCGTTGTAAAATTCGAATCGGAACTTATAAAAATGGATGGCAAAACTTTAACTTTTGAAGTGAAAGCATTGGACCCTTTTGGAGTTATGGGTGCTGGAATTCATGAAAGAAAAATAGTTGACATACAATATTTTACTATGAAAGCTCTTGTGAAAAAAGCAAAGTAGTTTTGTATGTGAATATTTTTGAAGACGATAAAAATGGAATTTTTAGGCTTATTATTTTTCGCTTTTTTATTCTTGCTTACTTATTGTTTCTTTTTGGTTAAAGAATAATTTAAAAATATTGAATATTACGCGTGTTACTGATGATAAAAATAGTAGGCAATGGGCCCAAAAATTTGCTCTTATTATCTATCAGCCAACGATATTATATTTTAAGCGAGTACGATATAATAGTATTTGGCTCTGCTGTTTATATCGGTAGATTTTCTCTGGTATTAGGGAATTACATAATTTAAAAATAAAAAAGTAATAGTATACACAATTGCTCCCAATATAAAAGATATAACTGCTTTGAATGGTCTAAAAGTTTAGTAGATTCTGAAAATGAAATAAGTTTTATAAAAGTTTATAAAGGTCAAGATGACAAATTGCAAAATTTTGTAGAAGGAAATTATAGCAAATAAATAAAAATTGAAGCGCCGTGATATGTAGCCACGGCGCAATTTTAATAAAAAAATTAAATTAGTCCTTTTTACATACTTTCCGGAATGCTTATTTTAAGCATATTTAAAATATTACATATAACTATTTTTACACAAAGGCAAAGGTTAATTCGCGCATACATTAAATCCTCATTATCGCATTTTACACGACAAAAGTTATAAAATTTATGGAACAAAGTAGCTAAGGTAATAACATAACGAATAATTTTAGCTGGATCATAACTTTTAGCAGTATTAATTATTTCTGTAGTGTAAAGAGAAAGATGTCGGATTAAATCAATTTCTTCTGTTGAGTTAAGAAGAAAAACCTCTTTATCTGAGCAAATTTTAGGGATAATATTTTCTTTTTTTAGAGTTTTTAAAATACTACATATTCTTGCGTGTGCATATTGAACATAATAAACTGGATTTTGAGCATCTTCTTTAACGGCCAGATCAAGATCAAAATCCATTTGAGAACTAGCCTCACGCATATTAAATAAAAATCTTGCAGCATCCACAGAAACCTCGTCTAAAAGGTCGGCCAACTGAATAGTTTTTCCAGTCCGTTTGCTCATACGGACAACTTTGCCGTCTTTAACAAGCTTAACAAGTTGCATTAAAATAATATCGAGTTTGTTTCCATCAAGACCTATAGCTTCCATAGCACCTTTCATCCTAGCAACATGACCATGATGATCAGCTCCCCAAATATCTATACAGATATCAAATCCTCGTTTAACAAATTTATTTCTATGATAAGCAATATCAGCCGCAAAATAGGTAGGGGTACCATTTTGACGAATTAAAACTTCGTCTTTTTCGGATCCAAATTTAGTTGCCTTATACCAGAGTGCACCATCCAAATAATAAGTCATATTATTGTCTTTTAAAATCTGTATAGTTTCATTTATTTCACCGTCATTGTGCAAATCGATTTCATGGAACCATCGGTCGAATTTGATTTTATATTTTTCAAGGTCAGATTTCATTTTATTTATATTTTTAGGAAGGGCGAAATCTATTAACGCTTTTTTTCTGATTTCAGAGTCAACATTTAAATAACTATTGCCATTTATAGCCATAAACTCTTTAGCTAAATCTTTAATGTCCTCACCATGATAGCTATCTTCTGGCAAAGGATATTTTTCTTCTCCACCAAATAATTGAAGATATCTAATCTCAAGCGACATAGCAAATTTATCTATCTGATTTCCAGCGTCATTTATATAAAATTCTCTTTTAACATTATATCCAGCTGCATCAAGTATTGATGCCAAACAATCTCCAAGCGCGCCACCTCTAGCATTACCCATATGCATAGGTCCAGTAGGATTTGCAGAAACAAACTCTACCATAACCTTTTGACCTTTGCCAAAATTTGAATGCCCATAAGCTTCTTTTAACTCAAGAATTTCATTCATAACAGAAGAAAAAAAATGTTTAGAAAGAAAAAAATTTATAAATCCGGGACCAGCAATCTTAAATTGATCAATCATTTTGTTATTTAATTTTAAATTTTTACATATTGCATTTGCAATCTCTATAGGAGGCATTTTTAATTTTTTTGCATTTACCATAGCCACATTACTAGCAAAATCACCATTTTGATGGTCAGCAGGGATTTCAACATTAAAATCAACTTTTTCAGAAATCTTAGGAAGTTCTCCTGCATTTATCGCATTACTAATAGCTAGATCAATCATAGATTTTAAATCATCAATTAATTTAGGCACTATTTTAGACATTATCATTTTCCTCCTTGACGTTTATAACAATTTTATTTTTACTAAAAATTAATCCATTCGAACTAATAGAATAAACAAGTTCTATGTAACAAGAATCTTTTTCAATTTTAAATATAATTTTGTGAGTAAAAATTTTCAGTTCAATCAGAGCAAATTTTGTAATATAGCTGCATTTATGATTTTTATCTTTTTCAAAAATAAAATCAACCAAATGATCGCCGCTTCGAGAAATAATAATTAAATTATCGCTATAAATTTTTATAACAGAATGTGATGATAGACTGCCATCGATAATTTCTTTGTAGGCTATTAAATAAGGTTTATTTCTAAATTCAACTTCACAAGGGACAGTAATTTGGGACTTACTTATTTGTTTATTATTTGTCTGTATTGTGCTAAATATAGTTATAAAATACATTTTATCCACAATCATTAATTATTTCAAGATTAGTCGAATATTTTGCAATGTCAATCATTTTTACTTTTTGAGATACGTTTTGTTGTAAAAATAGCCCTGCACTTTTAGAAAAACTATTAACAGTATCACTAACATAAAATGTGCAAGAACCATTAGTTTTTCGTTCAGTTAAGCATTCAGAAAAGCTAAGAGCGTTTGCAGCAAACATAGCAGCTTCTTTGCCAGAATCAATCAACTTGACATCTGAGCCAATAACTCTAGAGATAATTTCACTAATAATAGGATAATGTGTACAGCCAAGAATTAACGTATCAACCTTTTTATTCCGCAAACCAGTAAGATATTTCTCTGCAATAATCAATGTTGCTTTGTTATCTTTTTCGATAAATCCATTTTCAACCAGCGGTACAAATAAAGGACAGTCTTGCTCAAATATCTGTAATTCTGAATTAATTTTAAGAAGTTCTCGTTTATAAGCTCCACTTTTAATAGTTGCTGTAGTCCCTATTATTCCAATTTTATTATTTCTAGTGGCACTTGCAGCAGTGGCTGCAGTAGGCGCTACTACACCTGTAAATGGAATATCAATATTTACATTACTTTCTTCTATTATAGAACTTACAGTCCCGCATGCAGCTAAGATCATTTTTACATTAAGAGATTTTAAAAATTCTATATCTTGAAGGGCGTACTTCAGAATAGTCTGCCGGCTTTTATCACCATAAGGAACTCGCCCAGTATCGCCAAAATAAACAATATTCTCGTTGGGCAAAACCTTCATCAATTCTTTAACCGCAGTAAGCCCACCAAGGCCAGAGTCAAAAACTCCGATAGCTTTGTTATTCATTTTATTTTGCCCTTTCAAAAGAAAGATTAATTAATTTATCAATCAAATCTGAATAAGAGATGCCCGTATGTTCAAATAATTTAGGATACATACTAATATTAGTAAATCCAGGAAAAGTGTTTATTTCATTTAAATAAATCTCATTAGTATTTTTTTCAACAAAAAAATCAACTCGCGCAAGGCCACTACAGCCAATTATCTTATACGCGTTTAAAGCTATTTTGCGTATTTTATTAGAAATTTCTTCATCTATATGTGCTGGAATATATAGTTTAGAATTATTACTAATGTACTTTGCTTCATAGTCATAAAAATCATTTGAAGGAACAATTTCTCCGCAGATGGACGCAATTGGATCATCGTTGCCTAAGACTGCACACTCGACTTCTTGCCCATTAATACCTTCTTCAATCAATACTCTATTATCTTCAAGCAAAGCGGTTTCTATAGATTTAATCAAATCGTCTTGAGAATAAACTTTGCTGATTCCTACAGAGGATCCTGCATTTGATGGTTTTACAAATAGTGGAAAGAATGGTAAAGTTTTTTCAATATACTCTATGCACTTTTCTTTATTAGAATAAAAGTAGTTTTTTGTTATAAAGGCAAAATTTGCTTTTTTTATTCCAGCATATTTTAAAGTAATGTTTGTTGTTATTTTATCCATACAAGCAGCAGAAGAAAATGTATCGCAGCCTACAAATGGAATTCGTGCAAGCTGTAGCAACCCTTGAATAGTTCCATCCTCACCATTTTTGCCGTGAAGAGCAGGAATGACAGCATCGATTTTAATTATTGAATATTTTTGATTCTCACATATAATTAGACCTCTAATCGAAGAATCCGGTGAAATAAAGGCAGGTTTTTTGTTTGTATTGTCACTTTCCCATTCACCGTTAGCAACATTTTCAATATCACCTGTATATAAGAACCATTCACTGTTTTTTGTAATTCCGACCAAGATAAGCTCGTATTTTTCTTTAGAGATATTCTTTATAATTGATGAGGCAGAAAGTCTAGAAATTTCATGTTCAGAAGAAGCGCCTCCAAATAAAATAGCGATTACTTTTTTTTTCATAAAAAACCTCCTATAATAATGTAATATTATCACATTAAAACATATGGTGCAAGATAGTTCAAATTTTATTTATTAAACATTAATGACAAGAGTTAGAAAAATGTGTTAAAATGTTTTTATAAATTTTTTAGGAGTGAATATGTTTTGATAAATAAAGCCTTTAAAATAATAGACGAAAAATTGAGTGAACTATTAATAAAAAAAGGATTTGAGAAGATTATAAATGAAAATAATATATTGTTTGTAAAAGAAAAAAATGCTTATGGAATAAATTTTAATCAGACTAAAAATAATTTTGAGTTGTTTTACTGCATGTTGGAGAATAAAGAGATAATCTCAAAAAAAGTTTTATCCACGTGGCTTTTTGACCCTCAAAATGATACTGAAAAAGAAGCTAAGGATATTGCTGCAGATTTTGTTATAACTGTTGCTGATTCTTCTAAGATAGCTTGCAAAAAAAACACTAAAAATGGGAAAAAATCTGATGATGACAATAATACAACACCGCTTTTCTTAATAAATAGAATAGCAAATGTTTTTCCAGAACTGAAAGATATTATTCAGGAAGAAAAAGAAAATTATCAAAACTTTAGGTATGTAACCTTTTCTAGAACAAATATTTTACCAATAATTAAAGAAATTTTAATCAATGGAAAACCTAAAGACAAATTTAAAAAATTATGTACAATTTTTAGCAACTCGTATTCTGCTGGAAATCTCGATACAAAAGCTATAATAACTATTGTATTTTTAAATGAAATCGAAAATGTTTTGGCACGAGAAAATATTGCGGCTACCGTTAGCAATGAATTAAAAATAGCTATGAAAGAGGCTTATAAATTGAAAGGGAAAAAAATAAAACCGGAAAAAATAAAGAAAAAAAGTATATTTATCTCGGATACTCTGAATGCATCGCAAAAAAATTAGTAAATTTGCTTGACTGTATGTTTATTTCTATGCTATAGTATATATACCTCTTAAGAGGGCTTTATTTTTGTATCCTTTAGAGGGAGGCTAAAAAAATTCCGACGTTCCTGGAGGTGCCGCTATGAGAGTAAAAGTTACATTAGCCTGCACTGAGTGCAAACAACGTAATTATAACACTATGAAAAACAAAAAGAATGATCCTGACAGATTAGAAATGAATAAATACTGTAGGTTCTGCAAAAAGCATACTGTGCATAAAGAAACTAAGTAAATTGGACGGAAAGGGGTAAAACTATGGCAAAAAAGAAAAATGTTGATGGTAAAATGAATATCTTTCAAAAAATATGTAGCTTTTTTATTGATTGTAAGAATGAACTCAAAAAAATAGTTTGGCCAACAGTTAAATCCACTTTTAAAAATACTGGTGTTGTATTATCGTCGATTATTATTAGTGCAATATTTGTGGGTGCTTTGGACTTTGGATTGACTAAACTTCTTGGTACTATAATGCATATTGCCAATTAATTATCTGGGAGGAAAATCATGCCAGAAGAAGCTAAATGGTATATTGTGCATACTTATTCGGGATATGAAAATAAAGTTGCGTCAAATCTTGAAAAAACTATAGAAAATAGAGGACTTGGTGAATTAATTCAGGAAGTTATTGTTCCAACTGAAACAGTTACAGAAATGAAAGATAACAAAAAACGTACTGTTGAACGCAAGATTTTTCCTGGATATGTTATTATTAAAATGGTATTAACAGATGAAACATGGTATGTTGTCAGAAATATTAGAGGATGTACCGGGTTTGTGGGGCCATCTTCTAAACCAGTTCCATTGAAGGATGAAGAAGTTCGTCGATTTGGCATAGGTAGAAACTCTGTAGAGGTTCCTTATGAAATTGGTGATACGGTTGTTATTACTGAGGGTCCTCTTGAGAACAACACCGGAACGGTTGAAGTTATTGATATAGAAAATAATTATGTGCGTGTTTTGGTGAATATGTTTGGCCGCAGTACTCCGGTTGAACTTGAAATGTCTCAAGTTGAATTGGCGGATGATTAATTTTTAGTAGTAAATTAAATTTACTGCGAGGGAGCAAAATCTCGGGTGGAAGAAACTTTTTAAGGTTTCGTTAATTACCACTAATTTTGGAGGTGTAAATAAATGGCTCAAAAAGTTACTGGCTTTATTAAGCTACAGATCCCTGCCGGAAAAGCAACTCCGGCTCCACCGGTTGGTCCTGCGCTTGGACAGCATGGTGTTAACATTATGGCCTTTACTAAGGAGTTTAATGAACGTACAAAAAATGATGCGGGGTTGATTATTCCTGTTGTTATTACTGTTTATGCAGATAGATCTTTTACTTTTGTTACTAAAACTCCGCCGGCTGCTGTGCTCATAAAAAAAGCTTGTGGTATTGAAAGCGGATCTGGAGTGCCTAATAAAAATAAGGTATCTAAAATTACCCGTGAGCAACTAAGAAAAATAGCCGAACAAAAGATGCCAGATTTGAATGCAGCATCAGTTGAGAGCGCTATTAGTATGATTGCGGGCACTGCACGTAGTATGGGCATTGAGGTTGTTAACTGATTTGGCCTAGGTGGGAGGAAATAATCCGATTTTTACCACTTTAGAGGGAGGAAAATCAATGAAACATGGTAAAAAATATATCGAGAGCGCAAAGCTTGTCGATAAAACAAAATTATATGAAAACGACGAAGCTATAGATCTTTGTGTAAAAACAGCTACAGCTAAGTTTGATGAAACTGTTGAAGTGCATGTTAAATTAGGTGTTGATTCACGCCATGCTGATCAACAAGTGCGAGGTGCTATTGTTTTACCAAATGGGACAGGGAAGACGGTTAAAATTCTTGCTATATGCAAAGGAGATAATGTAAATTTGGCAGAATCTTCTGGTGCTGATTTTGTTGGTTCAGATGAATATATTGCTAAGATACAAAATGATGGCTGGATGGATTTTGATGTTTTGATTACAACTCCGGATATGATGCCGTTAGTTGGACGTCTGGGCAAAGTTTTAGGCCCGAGAGGACTTATGCCAAACCCTAAAGCCGGAACGGTTACAACTGATATTGCTAGAGCAATTAAAGATGCTAAGGCAGGAAAAATCGAATATCGATTAGATAAAACAAATATTATTCATTGCCCTATAGGAAAAGTTTCTTTTGGAAAGGAAAAGTTAATTGAAAACTTTAATGCTTTGCTTGGAGCTATTGTAAAGGCAAAACCTGCTGCTGCAAAAGGGCAATATATTCGCTCTTGCGCAATTTCGACTACAATGGGACCAGGAATTAGGTTAAACCCAAACAAAGTTGGAATGTAATTTATATTTAAATCTAAAATTATAAGAACGCGAAGATATTTTAAACATTTCTTTGGGTTCTTTTTATTTTGTTAAAATTAGTCTTCATTTTGGATGTAATTATTTTAGAGATTGTATCTTTATTCTTTGTTTTTGAGGGATTAGTATAATGAAAAAGTAGCAAAATTAATCCATATATCAATATGCTAAAAAGAATTTCAATTATAACTTTTAAAATACTAAAATTATAATGTATAAATAATAGTTTTGAAAAGTATGTAGAGAGACCTGAAAAAATTATGGGGAAAATTATGCATTCTTTTAAATTAATTTTTAAAGTTGTAATTTGAATTAATTTTAAGAGGCTTAATGTAGAATTTAAAATTGTGCTTGTAAACATCATAATTAGTAATCCTTTTATTCCTGCAATTGGCAATAGGATAAATATTAAAGTTACCCTCATAAAAGAATCTATTATGTTACATGTTAGATAATAAATTTGTTGGTTCAATCCTTTTAAGATACCATCTACAATTTTATCTATATACATTAGTGGAACAAGTGGTGCTAAAATTTTCAAATAAAAATTGCTCTCATGGTTTGAATATATAGCTTGACATAGATCTTTTGAAAAAAATAAAAAAATATTCATTACCATTATAGAAAAAATTAACGTAAGCTTTAAAGCTTTTTCAGATACATAATTAATGTCTGAAATCTTGTTTATTGAGTTGGCTTCTGACATTTCTGGAATTAATAACATAGAAAAAGATAATAAAATCAATGCTGGAAATGTAATTATTGGCATAACCATTCCTAAAATTAATCCATAGACAGATAAAGCCTTAGTGCTTGAGGCTCCGTAGCTTTTTAGTCCGAATGGAATAAGTATATTTTCAAGAGTGCTAAGTCCTGCTCTTAGTGATGCACTTGCTGTAAATGGCAAAAAAATAGGGAGTATTTTTGAATTCGTTCGAATAGTTTTAACATCTTTAGAAAATTTTAAATTTTTTATGTCATAAATATAAAGAATGTATGAATATAAACTAGATAAAATTTCTGCAAAAGTTGTTCCTGTAACTATTGATGCACAGGCAAGTTCAATTTTACAGGGCACAAAATTTTCTATTAAAGTGAAAAAAACAATAATCTCAATAATTTGTTCAAGTAATTGCTCGCTGGCGGTTTTTATAACACGCCTTACACCATAAAAATAGCCTCTAAAACATGATGAAATAGCGACAAAAGGTAAACTAAATGCTAAAATTTTTAATGATAAAATAGTACGATTATCCTTTAAAATAAATATACCGATTTGCCTTGCAAAAATAAACATAAAAATAGCTACAAAAAGACTTATTCCAACTCCTAGAGCAAGACATTTTTTTAATATCATTTTTGCTTGAGAATATTGTTTTTGAGCAATATTGTCTGTTACAAGCCGCGTTACAGTTAGGCTTATGCCTGTAGTAGAAAAAGTTGTTGCAAAAAAATAAACAGCAGTGACTAATTGATAAATTCCTATACCTTCTGCTCCAATTTTATTAGACATGTATATTCGAAAAAATAATCCTATAAACATGTTTATAAGCGAAGTTAAGGTTAGTATTAGTACATTTATTAAAAAAGTTTTCTTTTTCATAAATTTATTTTACACTCCGTTTCATACTTAGGTATATGCGGATTATTTTTTTATTATGTTCTGGAAATTATTATGAGTATAATGTAAAATTACTAATAAAGAAAATAAGGAGGAGTAGATTTTGAATTTTGATGAAATTTTTAAAATAATGGATGAATCATTTCCTAATAATGAAATGAGAACTTATGAAGGCCAAAAAAATTTGTTAAATAACGACAAATATCACGTATCAGTAGAAAATAACAACAATGGAGCTTTAGTTGGTTTTTTAGCTTATTGGATATTGAAAAATTGCGTATTTTTTGAGCATCTAGCTGTTTCAAAAAATTTTAGAGGCAAAGGAATCGGAACAAAAATAATTAAAAATAATTTAAAGAATTTAAAAGATATAAAAAAATTTATATTTTTAGAGGTAGAGCCGCCAGATTCAGAAATATCTAAAAAAAGGATTAATTTTTATAAAAGACTTGGGTTTAATCTAAATAAATTTTATTATGAACAACCGCCTTTAAGAAAAACCGAAAAAGCTCAACATTTGCTGATAATGAGTTATCCGACACTGATAGACGAAAAAACTTTTGTTGACTACAAAAGAGAAATTTATGATAATATATATGGAGTAAAAATTTAACTACCTATTAAAAAGGAGTTTTTATTTATGAAAGATTATGTTATTATTACGGATTCTACTTGTGACTTAACTGCTGATTATTTGAATAAGCTTAATATAAAAGTAATTCCGCTCAAATTTATATATGAAGAAAACTCTTATTATGATGGTACAGGAATGTCATATAGTGAATTTTATAACTTATTAAGAGAAAAAAAGAATGTTACAACAAGTCAAATAAATGCTGAAACTTTTATTAAAGAATTTGAACCTTATTTAAAACAACAAAAAGACATTCTTTATATAGCATTTTCTTCTGCACTTAGTGGAACATTTTCTTGTGCAGAAATTGCTAAAAAAGAGCTTATTGAAAAATATCCAGAAAGGAAAATAATTGTTGTTGATTCGCTTTCTGCTTCTATGGGAGAAGGGCTTTTGATATACTATGCTTCCCAAAAGAGAAAAGAGGGTCTTTCTATTAATGAATTATCTGAATGGATTGAAAAAAATAAATTAAATATTTGCCATTGGTTTACTGTTGATGATTTATTTCATCTAAAAAGGGGAGGGAGAGTTTCTTCGGCATCAGCCTTATTTGGCACGATGCTTGGTATTAAACCAATATTGCATGTTGACAACGCAGGCAAATTGATTCCTGTTGAAAAGGTTAGAGGAAGAAAAACAGCATTAATTTCTCTTGTGGAACATATGAAAAATTCCGCTAAAGTTACACCAGATGATGTTGTCTTTATATCTCATGGAGATGCCCTTGATGATGCTAATTTTGTTAAAGACCTTGTTTTAAAAAGTTTTGATATTAAAGAAGTAAAAGTTAATTTTATAGGCTCCGTTGTTGGTGCGCATGCTGGCCCAGGAACAGTTGCACTTTTCTTTATGGGAAAAAATAGATAATCTAAAAGTTATGATTTATTAACCTGAATTTTCTGAATTTTGGAGTTAATTTATGAAAGTTGTAATTAATGCACCGGCCAAAATTAATTTATATTTAGATGTTATAAAAAAGCGCAAAGATGGATATCATGAAGTTAATATGATAATGCAATCAGTAAGCTTATTTGACCAAATAATTATAACAAAAACAGATAAAAAAGATGTTCAAATAATAAGCAGTAAAAAAATTCCAGTAAGTATAAGAAAAAATACAGTATATATTGCTGCGCAAAAATTTTTTGAATATACTAAGATTTTAAATCCAGGAATAAATATAAATATAAAAAAATGTATTCCTATTGGTTCTGGCTTAGCTGGTGGCAGTAGCGATGCGGCTGCTACACTTATTGGACTTAATGAACTATTTAATTGCAAAATTTCTAAGAATGATTTGGCAGCTATTGGAGAAAAAGTTGGAGCAGATGTACCTTTTAATTTTTTTGGCGGAACAATGTTAGCTTCTGGAATAGGAACTAAACTTTCTTTGATAACACAAATTACGAAATGCTATATAGTGATTGTAAAGCCTAATTTTTCAATATCAACAAAAACTGCATACCAAGCTTGTGACACTTTTTTAAATAGGAAAAAAAATAAAACTGTAGGTGGATTAATTTCTGCATTAAAGGCAAAAGACCTACTCGCTACAGCTAAAAATATTTACAACAAATTTGAAAATGTAGTGGATATTAAAGAGATAAAAAGCCTTAAAAATTTTTTTGTTAAAAACAGTGCTCTAAATGCGTGTATGACAGGAACAGGTTCCGCAGTTTATGGAATATTTGATACGATACAAAAAGCAAAGCTTTGCGCAAATAAATTAAGGACGATTTATGATGAAGTTTTTTTAGTAATGCCATTAAGTTATGGCTGTTATCTTCTACAAAATTAATCTTCAAAAACAATCCCTCTTTGAGCATCTACAGTTACAAGGGTGCCGTCTTTTAAAATATTTGTAGCATTTTTTGCTCCAGTTATAACTGGCTTGTTATATGATATCTTTGAAATGCCCGCATAAAAATCAACTCGAGATGTTTCTACAATAATAGCGCTAGCATTATTTATTATTTTTACCAGCTTTTTTGAAACTTCTGGAATAACCAGGATGTCTCCAATCTGAAATTTTTTAAAAACATCAGATTCACTCTTGCACACGCATAGACGTGCTTTTACAGAAGCGTTATTAATTCCGTCGCCCCAAATTAGAGGGTTGCCAACAACATGAACTTTTAAAAAGTTTGTACCATATGCGTGACCAAGCGGAAGCCCTGCAGTTATTATAACTAAGTCGCCAGATTTTACATGTTTTTTCTCGTAAGCAGCATTTATAGAATTATTAAAAAGCTGATTTAAATTTTCCCCCTCTTTTTTTATTTTAAGAGGTATGACTCCCCACAAAAGATTCATCTGTCTCACTACGGAAGTTTCTGTAGAACACGCAATTATTGGACAGTTGGGGCGATATCTAGAGACAAATTGAGCAGTCTTTCCGGATTTTGTTATGGTTAATATAGATGCAGCACCTAAATCAATCGCGGTAGTACAAGTTGCATGAGACACAGCCGAAGGAATAGTCTTTTTGGACTCAATAGGTAATTTAAAAAATCTCTCTTTATAATTTACATCAGATTCTGTTTTTGTAGCAATAGAAGCCATAATCTTTACTGCTTCGATTGGATAAAACCCTGCAGCTGTTTCTCCCGACAACATTATTGCACCAGTACCATCATAAATAGCGTTAGCTATATCATTTACTTCTGCCCGAGTTGGCCTAGGATTTTTCATCATAGAGTCTAGCATTTGAGTTGCAGTTATTACGTGTTTTCCTGCATTGCAAGCTTTTTTTATTAATTGCTTTTGTATTATAGGAATATTTTCAAGTGGGACTTCAACTCCTAAGTCGCCTCTTGCAACCATAATTCCATCTGAAACCTTAATAATTTCGTCAATATTATTAATTCCATCAGAGTTTTCTATTTTGGCAATTATTTTTATGTTGTTTTCCCCTAATTTTGACAATTCTTTTTGTATTTTTATAATATCATCAGCACTTCTTGTAAATGATGCCGCGATAAAATCGAAACCTTGTTCTACTGCAAATTTTATATCCTCTACATCTTTTGGACTAATAAAAGGAATTGAAAGTTTTAATCCCGGAACATTAATGCTTTTGTTTGCAGACAAAAAACCACTATTGAGTACTTTACAAATTATTCTTGTTTTTTCTATTTTTTTTACTAAAAGACCGATTAATCCGTCATCAATAAGAATTTTAGTTCCAGAAATAACTTCATTTATGAGATTTTTAAAACTTACACTTACAACAGAATTATCACCTAAAATTTCATCAGAAGTCAAGACAAATGTTTGCCCTTTTTTTAATTCTATTCTATCTGTCTTAAATTTCCCGATTCGTATCTCAGGGCCTTTAGTGTCAAGCATTAACGCAATAGGCAGATCTAGTTTTTCTCTTAAGTTTTTAACCATCGCTACTCGTTCTAAATGTTTTTTATGATTCTGATGAGACATATTGATTCTTACAACATCCATACCAGTTAACATTAATTCTTTTAATATGTTCACGTTATCTGTAGAAGGCCCAAGAGTACATACAATTTTTGTTTTTCTCAAAATAAATTTCACCTCCTTATTTTTCTTTAAAATTTTTAATACTATAGTATAACATACTAAATTTTGCAAAATCAATACTAAAAGTTTTTCTTGAAAACATATTTTTTAGGGTGTAAACTAAAAATAATGTATTTTTTTAGGGAGTTAAATCATTGAATGAAAAAATTTGTTTTTAATAAAAATTTATTACCAATACGCATAAAACGCTTTGAAGATATTTCTGCAGAACCATTATTTGTATGTCAGAAAAGAAAATCTAAAATATTTACATTATTTTTTAAAAGAAATGAACCAGTTTGTAGAAAAGCAAGTAAAAAAATCTTATAAAATCTCTATTAATATTATTACCTTTGACTGCAGTAACCGTTTTAACTGGAGGGTTATGCGCTTCTGTAAAAGAAAAATTTGTTTCCGACGCTTCTAAAAATATTAATAAAAAAAAATGTTTTTTAAAAGACGAAGAATATAATGAAAATTATTTATTAGTTGTTAATTCAAAAACATCTATCCCTAAAAATTATAAACCCAATTTGATTCATTATATGCAAATTGAATGCGATGAAGTTTTGAGAAAAAATCTAGACAAACTTTTAAATGAAGCAAAAAATTTAGGATATGAATTAAGACTTTCGAGAGGATATATTTCAGAAAATACCATAAAAGATAATTATAATAAAAAATTAAATAAATTTTTAAATGAAGGCTTTACAATAGTTAGGGCAGAAGCTTATACAGAACGACTTGTTTCATCTCCTGGTAAATCAGAATATCAAACCGGCTTACTGGTTGATATTTCTTCTCATAATAAAAACTATGTTGGATTTCTAGATTCAGACGCTTATAAATAATTGTATAAACTATGGTTTTATACAAAGATATCCACCAGATAAAGTTGACAAAACAGGCAAAGATTGCAAGCCTTATGTTTTCGCTTCGCAGGGCAACTTCATGCACGTAAGATGAAAACTTTATCGATGTGTTTAGAGGAATACGCTACTCATTTAAAAATAAAATAATTTCGTGAAAATGTAGCATAAAAGGCTCGAAACATTTATTTTTTGCTTTTAAAAAAGTCATTATTATTTTTTTCAAAAAAAAGTGTTGAGTAGCCTGAATCTTTGTTTTTAGCTGTAGTTTTACATTGCAAAATTGCAGAATCTAATAAGTCTAAATCTATTTTACTTTCATTTGGATTAACAAGCTGTCCAGTTGCTTTTTCTATTTCATAATTTTCTAATATACTCCTAGCAATAGTTGCTCTTGCTTGAAAAGATATTTGACAGTATATCAAAAATAATTGTAAAAGCGCAAGCCAAGAACTACCATGGTTACCGGTCATAATATGAATAAGCTGTTCTTTCTCAGCAATACTAAAATTTTTTATTATATTTATAAGAATCTCATCTAATTTAATTTCATTATTTGAATTTCTGTCACTAAAAAGATTTGGATATAAAAACTCAAGAAAATATTTTCTAGGATTAATTCCCAGAAGATGAAACCATTCAGTTGCCTGAAAAAAATTTGGCGAACTAAGGCCTTTTTCCCAGTTCTGTATGGTCTTTTTTGAAACACCAATTCCAAGAGCCATAAATTCTTGTGATTTGCCTGCATCAGCTCTAGATTTCCACCAAATTTTAGAAAATCGTTTAACTCGATCTATTCTAGATTCATTTTCGTACATTTTTACACCACCGAAAAATAATTATCTAAACAAATAAAAAAATAGAGTAAAAAATTTCTCATCAAAAATATAAAAAATAGGAAGTCATTATGACTCCCAAAATTAAACAAAAATTTATCTTAAAACTAGCTGACATATTTTGGAATCTGTAATAAAATTTGCATAAAATAATTGTAATTATGATTATAATCCAAATTGAAAGGGTGCTAAACAAAAACATACTATTATATTATTATCTTACAAATCCTGCTCCATGCTCAAAAAATATATTTTTAAAAAAGCAAATCGAACTATTTTTATTGGGCTTGTTTACAAAAATATACATAAATATACATAAATATTCTAATATATTTTTTTTATAAAGTCAACGAGACACTAAAAACTTCGACAGAAAACAAGTTCAACATTAATTTATACTTTTAAGAGAGTAATTTTATTTTGTGCAAGGAGAGATTAATCATGAAAAGAGTTCAAATATGTAAATACGTAAAAAATTATTCTAAAATTGAAAAAATACAAGATGAACATGAAGTAATTTATTTTGCAGACTCGCTACTAAACGATATCTTTCTAAATATTTTACATATACAAGCGCAAGATAATTATCATACAAAATGTTTATGCAAAAATATTAATGAATTAGATGCTAAAAATATAATGCTTTTTATGTATGAAAATAGTATTGGTGCAGGCAACTTTTTAGATATATTACAGGATCTTTCTGTGGAATATATCGAAGTTAAATAAAATTTTTATTTGACCTTAGATTTTTGAAAAAATTTATTAATATCTGTGAGCATTCTTCTTTAAGAATGCCACTTTTTATTTGAGTTTTATAATTATTACATTCTAATAAATTTATAATAGAATCAAATGAACCCGGTTTAAGATCTTTAGCACCAAAAACGACTCGTTTAATGCGCGAATTTATAATAGCGCCAGCACACATAGGACAAGGTTCTAAAGTAACAAAAAGTTCACATTCAAATAAACGCCAACCATTTAAAACTCTACAAGCATTATTTATAGCTTCGATTTCTGCGTGATTTAGTGCATTTTTTTGCTTTTCCCGTCTATTTCTTCCTGCTGCTATTATACTATGATTTTTTACTATGACTGCACCTACAGGAACTTCATCCTCAATATAAGACATTTTTGCAAGTTTTAGTGCTTCGTTCATAAAATAATTATCATCAAAAATCATAAAATCCCTCAAAAATATAAAAAATATAAAAGCTAATTTTTATTTATTAGCTTATCAGCAGCTGACATGATAGCAATTTTTGCACTATAAAAATTTATTCCACCCTGCAAAAAAACAGCATAAGGTTCTCTAAGTGGAGCATCAGCAGATAATTCAATTGAAGCACCTAGCGTAAATGTTCCTGCTGCCATAATGATTTGATTTTCATAACCTGGCATGTCCCATGGCTCAGGCTTTACAAATGAATCAATTGGAGATACGGCTTGAATATTTTGACAAAACAAAATTAAATCTTCTTGATTTTCAAGTTTTAAAACTTGGACAATATCGCTACGAGGCTCATTGTATTTTGGTGTAACTCTATAACCTAAAAGCTCAAACAAGGCAGCAGAAAAAACCGCACTTTTAAGAGCTTCTCCTACAACACGAGGTGCATTAAAAAGCCCCATAAAAAGCTCTCGATTTAAACCAAGTGTTGCGCCGACTTCTCTACCTGTTCCAGGTGTTGTAAGCCTATATGAACATTTTTCTATTAAATCTTTTCTTCCAGCAATATATCCACCAGTTGGAGCAATGCCTCCTCCAGGATTTTTTATTAATGAACCTGCAATTAAATCAACTCCGTTTAAAAGTGGTTCTTCGCAACCTACAAATTCTCCGTAACAATTATCTAGAAGTATAATACATTGTGGTACAATTTTTTTTATAATTTGCGTAGCTTTTTTTATTATGTTAATAGATAAAGCCGGCCTCATAGTATAGCCGCGAGATCTCTGCATATAAACTAATTTTATATTTTGTGTAATTGTTTTTTCTAATTCTTTAAAATTAACTAAACCTTTTTCAGTTAAAGAAATTTCTTTGTAATTTATTCCAAAATTTCGCAAAGACCCGAAATCTTTTTTACTACTATTAACGCCAATAACTTCCTGTAAAGTATCGTATGGCTGTCCGGTTATATTTAGAATAGTATCGCCCGGACGCAGTATCCCAAAAAGAGCAACAGTCAATGCGTGAGTCCCACTTACGAAATTATGCCTAACCAAAGCATCCTCTGCAGCAAAAATTTGTGCTAAGACTTTGTCTAAAACATCTCGCCCGGCATCTCCGTAGCCGTACCCAGTAGAACCAAAAAAGTGAGTTTCGCTAACTTTGTTATCAACAAAGGCTTTTAGAACCTTTTGCTGATTATATTCTGTCTGCTCGTCAATATTTTTAAATTCATTTTCACATAGAATCATTGCTTTTTGAGATAGATCTTTTATTTTTTTGCTTACATTAAACATTAACAGTCTCCTTAAAAATTAAGCACTGCAAATTTTGCTTGAAAGTTGCTGAACTAATTTTTGCACGGCCCATAAGTCATCAATACAAATCATTCCGCAAGCGCTATGAAGATACCTGCAAGGCAGAGAAACAGCAATAGTTTTTATACCAGAGCGCGACATATGAATTGCGCCAGAATCATTTCCTCCAGATACAAGAGATTTTATTTGAACCTTTATATCATTTTTTTTAGCAAGTTCTAACGCAAAATTATAGTAATTTCTATCGTATATAGTGTTTTTGTCCATAAAAGCAATAACAGCGCCACCTCCAATTTTGCAAACCTGTTTTTCGTCAGAAGTTCCTTTTATATCTGCGGCGGTAGTAGCCTCAACAACAATAGCAGCATCAGGATTTACCTCATAAGCAGCAACTTTTGCTCCTCGCAGCCCGATTTCTTCTTGAACCGAAAAAACAAAATACATATCAAAAGGCAAATCTTGTTTTATTAAGTTAATTAAAACAAAGCAGCCTACACGATTATCAATGGCTTTAGATTTTATCATATTATTTTCAAATTTATAATTTGCTCTAAAATATACGCAATCTCCTGGAGAAATATACTTTAAAGCTTCATCTTTGCTTGCCGCAGCAATATCTATATATAAATCTTTTATTGGAATATTTTTCTGACGTTCTTCTGCGTTTAAAAGATGTACAGGTTTAAGACCTATCACGCCAGGAATCTTGTTTTTGCCAATTACAACCCTTTTCCCGCAAGCAACATCTGAATTGATGCCGCCAACAGCTTCGAATTTTAACATGCCATCTTTATTAATATAAGTTACAATAAACCCTACTTCATCCATATGAGCAGAGAGCATTAATTTTGTCTTACCCTTTTTTTTACCCTTCTTAAAAGCAATAATATTCCCAAGGTTATCAATATTCACACTAGTCACAAATGGGGTAATTTCATTTAAAATTATCTCTCTAATGCAAGCTTCGTCACCAGAAATGCCATAAGTGTCACAAAGTTTTTGTAGTAACGTTAGATTATTCATAATCAATGCCTCCAGTTAAAATATACATACATAACAATTTGGCTGTAAACTCAATATCATTGCAATCAATAACCTCAACTGGAGAGTGCATATATCTTAGAGGAACAGACAGCAGTCCACAAGGTATTCCACCCTTAGAAACTGTAAGCGAATCTGCTGTAGTTCCAGTTAATGAGCTCATAATTTCTAGCTGATATGGGATATTATTTTGCTCTGCTAATTTTGTAATTTTATTTGATATGCTTCTTGATAAAGAGGGTGCAATACCTATCATAGGGCCGTGTGACAAGTCACTGCATCTTTCTTCTAAATTATTAGGTTGTTTTGCAAAACTTACATCTACAGCAATAGCTTCAGTAGGATCCAAATCAAATATAGCAGTTTTTGCGCCAAGAGAATTTATTTCTTCTTGAGCACTAAATAAAAGTGTTACACTGCAATCAATTTTTTCAGCTTTTAGCATCTGAGCACATCGAATTAGCACTGCCACTCCAGCCCGGTTATCAAGACCAGGAGCTGTAATTTTGTTATCAAGTAATTTTTCGGGTTTTGCATCAAAGTATACATAATCTCCCACAGAAACTATATTTTTTAGTTTTTCACCGCTAATGCCGGTGTCAATAATTAAATTTTCTGTTTTTTCAAAGTCTTTATCTTTTTTTTCGATTAGATGTGGGGGTGTCGTACAGACGATTCCTGTTATAATTTTTTTGCCACAAATAAGCACTGTAGAACCAGGCAAAACCCTGCAGTCCACACCTCCACAAGAAGAAATATTTAAAAAACCATTATCATCCACAGCAGTAATAACCATACTTATTTGGTCAATATGAGCTTCTATTAAAATATGCTTTTTGGCATTTGTATTATTTAAATGACATATAACATTCTTATTTTTATCGATTATAATTTCTTTGGAAAAATTTTGAATTTCTTTTTTTATTAAATTTGCAATTTTTTCTTCATTTCCCGCGCCAGAAAGCGTATCACAAAGACGAAATAACAAATCACTTACCATCATATGATATTTGTATGATAATTTTAATTATCACACTAGCCTCCTCAATATTAAAACTATTGTTTTTCTTGATAAAAACTTTTTTCATTCAAAAAAACTTCTTTATCTGTTTGATTTATCAAAAAGATTTTAGAATCATTATCAATTTTCATATAAGCCCCCCTATAAAGAGGTGCATCATTGCCTAAAAGCAAGATAACGTTCTCGTTATTGTCAAAAGTTAAAGTTAAGCTAGCTACTGGTTTTTCTAAGCCATAAACAGACAAATTATCTGCATTTTCGATTATTTGATCTGGTTTTAAATTAATCAAGCTGTCATATAAAACTTTAGCATTAGTTTGAGATGTGTTAGATCCATCGTTATCAGATAAAATATAAACCGACTTATTATCTTTGTTTTCTACACTGATATCGTAAGCTTCATTTGAATTTTTTAGAGAAATTTTAACTATTTTTTTATCTTTAGTGTCAATAATATTTTCAAGTTCGATTTTATTTTCATCAGATGTAGAAGATTTTTGAGGAGCAGGTAGTGAAATCAAAAAAAATAATAATACCAATAACAACACAAGTAGAGTAGTAACTATTATTAAATTTTGTTTTCTTTTCGTCATAGCAATCACCTAATACTTATTTATTTTTTCTTTTTAAAAAAACTACGATACCAATAATTAAAATAGCTATTGGCAAAATAACAGCCATAACAATGCCTATGGTATCTGCATTAGCTTTACTAATTCCAAGTTCATTTCCACCTAAGCTTTTTGACTCTATTGTTATGCCCACATCTTCTCTATTTGTCATTTTATTAATCATATTTATAAAGTAGGCAGAATTGTTGAGTGCGTTTGATGATAAATAATCTTGCAACAAAGCGACATAAGATCCAATAACAGCCAAGTTAGAATCTTTTTCAGAGTCAGACTTAATGGTTGAAATCAAAACAGAAGGAATAGGTCCGGATACATTTTTAGAAAAATCAAAATCATTTTTAGCACCTTTAGGCAAAATCCCAGATGTTTTTGAAAATTGCATTAAAGTTTTAACATTGTCGGTACTTATAGCCTCAATTGGCCTACAATAAGGCATCAATACCGGAATGTCTTGATTTTTAAGGCCGTTTTTGTAGTCTTCGTCTACATATTCACTAATTGTTTCAAAAGGGTTTGAAACAACCTTTTTCATGTTATTCTCATATACAAGGCCATCTTTGACTTTTATATTATGCCTCTCTAAAAAAGCATTAAGGTTTGGAGCTCTTTTTTGATTTGGATTTATAGCATATATTAAATTTTTGTTTCCTAATAATAAAAATTTTTCTAATTTATCTATAGAAGATGTATCGAAATCACGTTCTGGTCCCCAAATTATAGCAAGCGAAGCATCATTAGGTATCTCTTCATTCAAAAGAGATACTGACAAAACATTGAAATTATTCTTTTTTAATAATTCAGAGAATGCAGTGGATTCTTGTTCACCATAGCCATTTAAGAAAACAATTTTTGTTTGCTCATTACTCGTAACATATAAAATTGCAGAAGTTAATTCTTGTTCCGCCTTTGAACCAGTAATGGCGCTACCGTAATAACTTCTTTGGATTTCAAATATATCTTGTACGGTTATTATTTTATGTCTGCTACCAGACTTAACTATAATACTGTTTTCTTTTAAATTTTCGTTCTGATATTCATTTAAATACATAGGATTTTTAACAACATCCACGTATGTAATTTTGATTTTGTTGGAGTTTAGAGTATATTTTTTTAAAACAGAGTTAGCCTGAGTAAAATAAGAGTTTGTTTTAGCAAAAGAGTCTTCATCGTTCAAAAGAATTATCTCAACATCCTTGTCCAAATTTTTTATAAAATTAACAGTTTGATCAGTAAGAGAAAAGATTTTATTTTGTGTTAAGTCTAAGTTCAAGCTAAATTTCTTTGCAACTTGACCCACAATTAAGTTTATAACAACAATTATAGCAACCATTATTATTGTTATTGCTGTAGCTAAACTGCCAACTTTAAACTTCCTTGATTTTAAATTAGAAAATATTTTACTATTTTTTTTCATTTATATTTCTCCTTTCTAACTCCATCTCTTTTTTTCAAAAACTCTAATTGTAAAAAAAACAAACAATATACATACGCTCAAAAAAAACACAACATTCTCTAAGCTTATAATCCCTAAAGTAAAATCATCGTAATAATTCATAAAAGAAATTTTATTCAAAAATTTACTTATAAACTCTACAGATACAGCATGAGCTATAGATTCTATAAACAGCATCAAAACGCCAATAACAATGCCTCCTATTGCTGCAATTATTTGGCTTTCTGTAATAGACGACAAAAACATTCCAATAGCAATTAAAGCTGAACCTAAAAGAAAAATTCCTAAAAAGTTGCTAGCGAAAATTGCCCAGTCAGGAGAATTAAAGAAAGAAACTATAATAGCATAAATCAAAGTAATAGTAATACAAAACAAATACATAATTATTGCTGCAAAATATTTACCTAATGTCATCGAAGTTAAGCTTATTGGTGCTGTTAAAAGAGCCTGATCTGTTTTTTGTTTTTTCTCTTCGCTAAATAATTTCATAGTTAAAATAGGGATAATAAATATAAGAATAATAAACAAGCTACTAAACGTATAAGATAAGTCTGTCGTATTAGAAGCCAGTGAAGTCATATAAAAATAAAATCCACCAAAAACATAAAACGCAGCTAAAATTATATATCCAGTTGCCGAAGAAAAATAAGATAAAATCTCACGTTTTATTATTGCAAGCATTATTTTTGTCCTCCATTTTTTATATATTTATTAATTTTCACTAGTTAATTTTCTAAAGACATCTTCGAGAGTCATATTGTTATTGCTCATAGATACTATTGGGCAGTTTATTTCTGCCATTTTAGAAAACACTGTACTTCTAATGTCCTTATTTTTATCATAAATAACTATATAGTTAACAACCGCATCAGGTTCGGATTTATTAACAGTAACATTTTTAACCCCAGCAATATTTTTGAGTTCATTTAGAATCGTATACTCATCTCCCTCAATAGACAAAATCAATCTATTTTCTGTAGAAAAATCGCTTGATAAATTTGACGTAGTATCATCCGCAACAATTTTGCCATTATTTATAACGATAATTCTATTACAAACTGACTGCACTTCTGACAAAATATGGGAAGAAAGTATAATAGTATGTTTTTCTCCTAAAGTTTTTATTAATTTTCGTATTTCAACAATTTGATTAGGGTCAAGTCCAACAGTCGGCTCATCCAAAATAAGCAGTTTAGGCTTTCCCAACAAAGCCTGTGCAATACCTACACGTTGCTTGTAGCCTTTTGATAGATGTTTAATGATTCTATTATATACATTATCTATTTTTACAAGCTTACATATTTCTTCAATGTGTTGCTTTTTATTAAGCTTTACTTTTTTTAAGTCATACATAAAACTCAAATATGCTTTAACAGTCATATCAACATATAGAGGTGGTTGTTCTGGTAAATATCCAATTTTTCTTTTTACTGCAATAGGGTTTTCTAAAATTTCGTCACCATCGACCTTAACAGTTCCTTTAGATGATGATATATAGCCTGTAATTATATTCATAGTGGTAGACTTACCGGCTCCATTTGGACCTAAAAATCCAAGCACTTCGCCATCATTCAAAGAAAAGCTAACGTCACATAAAGCGTCCTTATTACAATACTTTTTGCTTAAATTTTTAACTTCAACCATCTAACAAATTCTCCTTTATAATAAACTTTATTTAAACCAATCCAAAACATACTTTTCAGACAAATCACTAATAAAAGGTAATTTGAAATATATATATTGCGATGCTTTTATTATCAAAAATAATACCAAGATAATAAAAAAAATGTCAAATACAATAACAAGGTACGAACTGATAATAGGAATAAGTGAGAAAAAAGTTCTAAAAATAATTGCTACGATATTCAGAACAAAAGATTGTGCCGCAGATTTTCTTACGAATTCATCTTTTTTTTCAGCAGCTAAAAATAATATACCAGTAAAGTACATTCCCAAATATGATAATATAGCTTTATTTTTACTGTTCATACCTCTACACCTCTAAAATTAGTTCGACAGGGCAGTGGTCGCTCCCCATAATTTTGCCATGAATTATTGAGTCTTTTACTTTTTCTTTTAATCTGTCTGATACAATAAAATAATCTATGCGCCAACCTGCGTTATTAGCTCTAGCATTAAACATATATGACCACCAAGTGTATGCAGATTTTCTACTTGGATACAAATATCTAAAAGTATCAATAAATCCACAGGATAAAAGTTGAGTCATTTTTGAACGTTCCTCATCAGAAAAACCTGCATTTTTATGATTTGATGCTGGATTTTTAAGATCTATTTCATTATGAGCAACGTTCAAATCTCCGCATAAAACTACAGGTTTTTTCTTATCTAACATTAAGAGATATTTTCTAAAATCATCCTCCCATTTCATCCTATAATCAAGACGAGTCAAACCCCGCTTTGAATTAGGGGTATAACAATTTACAATATAAAAATCTTTAAACTCGAGTGTTATTACTCGCCCCTCTTGGGAATGTTCATCTACATTTATATCGTAAGAGACACTTATCGGTTCTATTTTTGTAAATATTGCTGTGCCGGAGTAGCCCTTTTTATTAGCACTGTTCCAATACTGTTTATAATTTGGTAAATTTATTTCTGCTTGACCTTGTTGCATTTTAGTTTCTTGTATGCAAAAGACATCAGCCATTCTTTCTTTAAAAAAGCCTAAAAAACCTTTATTTATGCAAGCTCGCAGGCCATTAACGTTCCACGAAATTATATTCAATTCAGCACCTCCATTATTAGAGCATTATACCATAAATTTTAAATTGATAACAAGTTTTTACATAAAGAGTAATTTTTCAAAGTCCTAAATTTATGTATTGCTTTTTTATTGACAACTAAATTTTGCAATGAGATAATTAAAACAAGATTGAAAAAATTATAAAAGGAGTTTAAAAATATGAAAACGCCGCTCCCAAAATTTTATGAGCCAAACGAAATCGAAAGCAAAATATATGATTTTTGGCAAAATAATGGTTACTTTAAAGCTAAAGTTGAAAAAGATAAAAAACCTTACACAATAGTAATGCCTCCTCCAAATATAACAGGTAACTTGCATATGGGGCATGCCCTAGATGAAACTCTTCAGGATATAATAATTCGTTTTAAACGAATGCAAGGATACAGTACGCTATGGGTGCCTGGTACAGATCATGCATCGATTGCAACTGAAGCTAAAATCGTAAATGAAATGCAAAAAGAAGGCCTAAAAAAAGAAGACATTGGCCGTGATGAATTCTTAAAACGTGCATATGATTGGAAAAAAAAATACGGTGGAAGAATTATTGAACAAATAAAAAAACTAGGCGCTTCTTGTGACTGGGAAAAAGAACGTTTTACAATGGATGAAGCGAACAAAAATGCTGTTAATGAGGTTTTTGTTAAGCTTTATGAAAAAGGCCTTATATACCGAGGAGAAAGAATAATTAATTGGTGCCCGAAGTGTAAAACGTCAATATCTGATGCGGAAGTAAATTTTGCAGAACATAATGGTAATTTTTATTACTTAAATTATCAAATATCTGATGGATCTGGATTTATAGAAATTGCAACAACACGTCCAGAAACTATTTTAGGTGACATCGCTATTGCAGTTAGTCCTAAAGATAGTCGATATAAAAAATTGATAGGCAAAAAGGTTATTGTACCTATCGTTGAACGAGAAATCCCTATAATTGCAGACTCATATGTTGAAATGGATTTTGGTACAGGTGTAGTTAAGATAACTCCTGCACATGATCAAAATGACTTTGAAGTAGCTTTAAGACACAACTTGCCAATAATCAACGTTATGAATGAAAATGCTATTATAAATGAAAATGGTGGAAAATATTCCGGGTTAGACCGTGTATTAGCAAGAAAAAAAATAGTAGAAGATTTGAAATTATCTGGTTCGCTAGTTAAAGTTGAACCAATTAAACACAACGTAGGTTGTTGTTATCGCTGTAACGAAATTATCGAGCCTAGGATATCTGAGCAATGGTTTGTTAAGATGGAACCACTTGCAGAACCAGCAATAAAATGTGTAGAAAACGAAGAAATAAACTTTATTCCTTCGCGTTTTGATAAAATATATTTTAACTGGCTAAAGAATATAAAAGACTGGTGTATTTCACGACAACTTTGGTGGGGACATCGGATTCCAGCTTATTATTGTCAAAGTTGCGGACATCTCATGGTCTCTAAAAATCCAGTGCCAACTTGTGAAGAATGTGGCTCTAACGAAATAAAACAAGACGAAGACACTCTTGATACATGGTTTTCTTCTGCGTTATGGCCTTTTGCGGCTTTAGGCTGGCCTAATAGAACTCCAGAATATGAATATTTTTATCCTACAGATACTTTAGTTACCGGATACGACATAATTTTCTTTTGGGTAGTTAGAATGGTTTTTTCTGCTTTAGAGCATACAGGTAAGGTTCCTTTTAGTAACGTTTTAATTCACGGTCTTGTAAGAGACTCTATAGGGAGAAAAATGTCTAAATCGCTGGGTAATGGAATAGATCCAATTGAAATTATAGAAAGATATGGTGCGGATGCATTGAGATTCGCTTTGGCAACTGGAAATAGCCCTGGCAACGACATGCGTTTTTCTGAAGAAAAAGTTAATGCTAGCAGAAACTTTGCAAATAAGTTGTGGAACTCCGCAAGGTTTATTCACATGAACATAGATGAGTATAATGTGAAAAATGAACTTCCTGAAAAACTAAATATTGAAGATAAATGGATATTAAGTTTGTTAAATTCTGTAAATTTTAATGTTACAGAAAATATCGAAAAATTTGAATTAGGTTTGGCTGCACAAAAAATTTATGATTTTGTTTGGGACTATTTTTGTGACTGGTATATTGAATTTGCTAAAATACGTATTCAGTATGATACTGATGCTGCATACAATACTAGATGCATGCTTGTTTATATAATTGACAAAATATTGCGATTGCTGCATCCTTTTATGCCTTTTATCACAGAAGAGATTTGGCAATCTTTGCCTCGCGATGGAGAATCTATTACGATTTCTGAATATCCTAAATCTTTTGAAAAATTTTACGATTATAATGCCGAAAAAGATATGAAAATTATAATCGACACAATAAAATCAATTAGAAATATTCGTGCAGAAAAAAATGTGAAGCCTTCTATAAAGACTGACCTATTTATTGCAACAGAAAATGCAGGTCTTTTTGAAAAATGTGAGTTATTTATAAAAAAATTAGCTTATGCTAAAAATATAAAAATTTCTAATCATTTTGATTTGGATGACACCGTTATTATAGTAAACAGTGAAGCAGAAATCTTTATCCCTATGAATGACCTTGTTGATAAAAAACTTGAACTTTCTCGCTTAAATAAAGAGTATGAAAAATTGCAAAAAGAACTTAATAAAAACTTGTCTAAGCTAAATAATAAAAATTTTTTGAGCAAAGCACCTGAGCAAGTTGTAAAAAATGTAAAGAAAAATGTTAACGATTTGGAAGAAAAGTGCATAAATTTACAAAAATTACTTGAAAAACTTAAAAAAAGTAATTATTAATCTTTGTAAGCACAAAACTTAAGGAGTTATTGATGAAAATACTTGGAATCGATTTTGGGTTGGCAAGAACAGGGATTGCCATTTCTGACTTTAGTGAGATTTTAGCCGCACCTTTTTGTGTTATCGAAGAGAAAAACTTAGAAATATTAGTGAAAAAAATATGTCAAATTTGTTATAATGAAAATATAAAAAAAATTGTCGTAGGCCTGCCTAAAAATATGAATGGCTCGGAGGGGGAAGCTGCTCAAAAAGCTCGTTATTTTGCAGATGAGTTGAAAAAATTCTCAAAATTACCTGTTTTAATGATTGATGAAAGAAAAACAACTATTTCTGCTAACAATCTTTTAAATGCAACCAATACTCGAGGAAAAAAACGCAAAAAAATTATAGACGCTGTCTCTGCAGCAATTATTTTGCAATGCTATCTTGATTATAAAAAATAATAATATCACTACTGTGTCTATAGTAAAATATCCTTGATTTTTAATTTTTTATATTTTATAATTAACTTAAATAAAAATTTTATATAAATTTGGAGGGTTATTTTTTGCACATAGAAGTAGCTTCTAGTGCTGGTTTTTGCTTTGGAGTAAACAGAGCTGTGAATACTGTTTACGATCTTTTAAGTAAGGGCAAGAATGTTTGTACTTTGGGATTTATAATACATAATCCTCAAATAATTGATGATATGTTAAAAAAAGGAGTAAAAATAGTTGAATCTCCAGAAAACGCTAGCAAAGATTCCATTTTGGTTATACGTGCGCATGGAGTTACAAGAAATGTAGAAGAAAATATAAAAAGTCTAGGCTTAAAATGTATTGATGCAACTTGTCCTTTTGTAAAAAAAATACATAATATTGTGGCTAATACTTCTTTAAATGAGGATATTATATTTATTGCTGGAGATAAAAATCATCCAGAAGTTAAAGGAATAATAGGCCATTGCAATACAAAGTTTTTTGCTTTTAATGATTATAACGAATTATTGGATATAATAAAAAAAAATAAAAAACTGTCTCAGTTTAATATTTTATTTGTTGCACAGACTACTTTTAGTTTAAGGCAATGGAAGTCTTGCCTTAATTTATTAAAATCTAATTATAAAAATATTTCTGTTTATAATACAATTTGTAATGCTACTTTAAAAAGACAATGTGAAGCAGAAGTTTTGTCTAAAAAAGCAGATTTAATGGTTGTGATTGGTGGAAAAAAAAGTTCTAACACAGCTAAATTATTTGATATTTGTAAAAAAAATTGTAGTTCTATATTTATTGAAAAAATTGAAGATTTACAGTTTGATGAAATAAAAAATTCTAAATTTATAGGAATTACTGCTGGTGCATCTACTCCGGCTGATATTATAGAGGAGGTAAAACAAAAGATGGAGGATATTTTAAAAAATAATGAGGCTGAACAAGGTGAGGATTTAAACTTTGAGCAGATGCTGGAGGAGTCTTTAAAAAATTTAAACACTGATGATGAAGTAAAAGGTGTTGTTGTTGGAATTGCACCAAATGAGGTTTATGTCGACATTGGCAGAAAACACGCTGGCTTTATTCCTGTAGCTGAACTTTCGAATGAGCCTAATGTTAGACCAGAAGACGTTGTAAAAATCGGAGACGAATTGGATCTTTTAATTATGAGGACTAATGATCAAGATGGAACAGTTATGTTGTCTAAAAAACGTGTTGATGCGGCTAAAGGTTTTAAGGAAATAATTGATGCTAAAAATAATAATACAATTTTAACAGGTAAAGTTATTGAAGTTATGAAAGCTGGCGTTGTTGTTTTAACTAATGGTATTAAAGTTTTTATTCCTGCTTCGTTGACTACTGATTTTAAAAATAAAGACTTAGAAGAGCTAAAAAATAATGAAGTTAAATTTAGAATTATAGAAGTAAACGAACGGCGTAGAAGAGCAATAGGTTCTATACGTTCTGTTTTGCTTGACGAAAAAAGCACTGCTATTAATGAGTTTTTTGATAGTCTTTATACTGGAAAACTTCTTAAAGGTAGGGTTAAGTCATTTAAAAATTATGGAACCTTTATTGACTTGGGCCCTGTGGATGGGTTGCTCCATATTTCTGAATTGTCTTGGGAGAGAATTAAAGATCCTTCAGAAATTTTGAAAATTGGTGATGAAGTAGAAGTTTCGGTAAAGAGTTTTGATAAAGAGTCCAGAAAGATTTCACTTATATATAAAAAAGACGAGGATAATCCATGGGAGAAATTGAAAAATGACTATCCAATTGGTTCAACTGTTGAAGCAAAAATTGTTGGGCTAACAGATTATGGCGCTTTTGCAAATATTTTGCCAGGTGTGGATGGATTAATCCATGTTTCGCAGATATCGAAAAAAAGAATTAATAAACCACAGGATGCATTATCAATTGGCGACAAAGTTAATGTTATGATAAAAGATATTGATTTTGAAAAACATAGAGTTAGTCTATCAATTAAAGCTTTGTTAGAAGGAAACCAAGGAGAAGATTTTAGCAAATCTATCGAATCCAACGGAAATAAGGAGAATTCTGAAAATAATGGAGAATAACTCTCTTGCAATAACTTTTTTTGTATGTTATAATATTTTAAATTGCCGCAGGCGTTTTTTATCTGTGGGGGTTTAATATTTAGTTTTTTGTATAATATTAAAACGAACAGTCCTCTACTTTTTTATGACTGTTTTATATTTTGGAGGATTTATTTATGGATGCTTTAAAAATTATTTCACAGAGTTCAGTTAAGAGCAAAATTCCAGAATTTAATATTGGAGACACTGTTAGAGTAAGTGTAAATATTAAAGAGGGAGACAGAGAAAGGATTCAGCTATTTGAAGGAACAGTTATCGCTCGAAAAAGTAGTGGAGTAGCTGAGACTTTTACTGTTAGAAGAGTTTCTTACGGAGTTGGAGTGGAAAGGATTTTTCCGTTACATTCACCAAATGTAAAAGATATTAAAGTCATTCGATATGGTAAAGTCCGTAGGAGTAAGCTTTATTATTTGCGTGACAGAATGGGTAAGTCTGCTAAGGTAAAAGAAAGAATTCGTTAATTTTATTATTTTCAAAAAGAGGGGCTTTGATTGTCCCTTTTTGTTTATTTGTGTGGAGGTGTTTTTATGAAAGATTATAATTCTAAGGGATTTATTGTTAAAGGTAATATTGACAATGAGGAAGTCTCTAAAGCTGTAAAAGAAGTTTTTGAATGGAGCAGCTCACTGCTTTTTGCGTTTTCTATATGCTTTTTTATTACTGTTTTCACTATGTTTTTTACAGTTTCCGGAAAATCCATGCTACCAACATTGCACGATGGTGATAGATTGTTAATAAGTAAGTTTATGTATACTCCGCAAAAAGGCGATATTATTACTATAGATACAAATGAAAAATTGAAAAAAAACATTATAAAACGTGTTATAGCAACACCTGGAGATACATTTAAAATTGATTATGATAAACATGAAGTTTATGTTAATGGTCAAGTTTTAAACGAAGATTATATTAATGAACCTACAGTTTCTAGGGGTGATGGGACGATTCCTAGCAACAAATTAATTACTGTACCTGCTGAACATGTTATAGTTTTGGGAGATAATCGTAATCATTCTATGGATAGTAGGTATGAAGAAATAGGGTTTGTTAGCTATAATAAAATCTATGGTCGTGCTTTTATTATTCACTGGCCATTGAATAGATTAAAATTTATTTGATTTTTTGTCTTATTTATTAAAGGGCTTATAAAGTCCTTTTTTTATGTTATATTTTTAATAATGTGCTATTAATAAGGGGGATGGTGTTTATGAATGATGCACAGGTGATTCAATGGTTTCCAGGTCATATGGCAAAAACTAGTCGAGCACTTTATGAAAAATTAAATCTTATAGATATAGTTGCAGAAATGGTAGATGCAAGAATTCCTAAAAGTAGCCGAAACCCACTTTTGGATAAATTAATTGGAACAAAGCCTCGAATTATTATTTTAAATAAAATAGATCTTGCTGATAATAATTGCACTTTAAAATGGATAAATTTTTATAAAAAACAAAAAAATTTTACATTATGTGTTGATTGTAAAAAAGGAAAAGGAATTAATTTATTTGTGCCAAAGATAAAAAATATTCTTAACAAAAAAATTGAAGCTAAAAATGCAAAAGGAATAAAAAAAACTTTACGCGTTATGGTTGTAGGAATCCCTAACGTTGGGAAATCATCATTTATTAACAGATTGTCTAAGGGGAAAAAAGCTAAAGTAGAAGATCGTCCGGGAGTTACTAAGGGAAATCAATGGTTTATAATTGATAAAAATATTGAATTGCTAGACACTCCTGGAATTTTATGGCCTAAATTTGATGACGTGTATGTTGGAGAAAAATTAGCTTTTATCGGAGCAATTAAAGATCAAATTATGGATACAGAAAATCTTACGTGTAGACTTCTAGAATATTTAAATGATAATTATCAATCAAATTTAATTGATAGATATAAACTAGAAAACTGTACCATGGTAGGAAAAACAGGAAGAGAGATTTTATCTATTATTGCCCAAAAAAGAGGTATGTTGCTTTCTGGCGGAAAAGTTGATACGGAAAGAGCCTCGATAATGCTGTTAAATGAGTTTAGAGAAGCAAAGATAGGTAAAATAACTCTAGATTCGTTTTAATATATGCTATGCGGAGTTTTAAGAATAATGAAAAAAAATTGGTTTTTATACGAAAATTTGGCTCATATGTCTGGCCATAAATTAGTTTGTGGCGTAGATGAGGCGGGAAGAGGACCTTTAGCTGGACCTGTTTTTGCTGCGGCTGTTATTTTGCCATATCATTTAGTAATAGATGGAATTAATGATTCAAAAAAATTGAGCGAAAAAAAACGAGATGTTTTATACGATAAAATAAAAAGTCAAGCTATTGCATATAATATTTCGTTGGCAACCGAAAAAGAAATTGATAAAATTAATATATTAAATGCAACCTTACTTGCAATGAAAAGAGCTGTTGAAGGCTTAAAAGTTAAGCCGGATTTTATATTGATCGATGGCAATAAGATGCCTGATTTAGATGTAGCTTCGTGTGCGATAGTAAAAGGTGACTCATTATCTGCCTCGATTGCTGCAGCTTCGATTTTAGCTAAAGTCGAGAGAGACAATCTCATGAAATTGCTGAGTAAAAAATACCCTCAATATAGCTTTGAAAAACACAAAGGGTATGGAACAAAATTACATATTGAATTAATAAAAAAATATGGGCCTTCTAAAATACATAGAAAAAGTTTTTTGAAAAAAATTTTAGGTGGATAATCTATAAACATGAGTTCAAATATAGGGAAAAAAGGCGAAAGTATCGCCATTGAATATCTTGCAAACAATGGATATAAAATTATTAACCGTAACTATTATAGCCGGTTTGGAGAAATTGATATAATTGCCAAAAAAGAAAATTACATAATATTTGTTGAGGTTAAAACTAGAAAAATAAACACAAATTTTAATGCGTTTGAAGCGGTAGACGTTATTAAACAGAAAAAAATTATAAAAACTGCAATGGTTTATTTAAAAGAAAAATCTTTAAATCTACAGCCTAGATTTGATGTAATTGCTGTTTTATTTGATATTGATCCAATAAATGTAAAAGAAATTAATCATATAAAAAATGCTTTTGAAGGAGTAGATTTTTTTGAAGCTTTTTGATTTGCATTGTGATACTTTGTTTCGTGCGCTTGACGAAAATAAAAGTATTATTGACAATAACTGTCATTTGTCTGTATTAAGAGGCAATAGATATGATAAATGGGTTCAATGTTTTGCCATATGGATGCCTGATGAATATAGAAAAGATACGGCTTTTAATCTTTTTAAATGTGCGAAATTAAAGTTTGAAAAAGAAATAAATGAAAATCAAAATTTAATTCTTCATTGCAAAAACTCAGACGATATAATAAATGCTATAAAAAATAGCAAATGCGCGGCAATTTTAACAGTAGAAGGAAGTGCTGCATTAGCTGGAGATTTGAATAATCTTGACTATCTAAAAAACTGTGGGGTAAAAATAATTACACTTACTTGGAATGGCCAATGTGAAGTTGGTGGAGGCGCTTTAACTACAGAAAAAAATGGTATAACTAACTTTGGCAAAGAAGTTGTTAGAAAAATGGCTGAATTATCTATTGTTATTGATGTTTCGCATGCCAGTGACAACTTATTTTTTGATGTGATAAATGAGGTGAATATTCCAATTGTAGCTAGCCATTCAAATTCTAGAACGATTTGTAATAACAAACGGAACTTAACAGATGAACAGTTTAATATTATTAAGTTTCGAGAAGGTTTAGTAGGACTAAATTTTGCAAATATTTTTTTAATAGAAGACAAAAAAGCTTCTGCTTATGATATAATAAAACATGCTGATTATTTTTTATCTTTAGGCGGAGAAAAAACTATTTGTATTGGAAGTGATTTTGATGGTGCAGATATGCCAGAAGGGATTTTGGGGATAGAATCTATTGAAAATTTGTATGAACTATTTTTGCAGCATAATTATAAAGAAAGCTTAGTTGAGGATATATTTTTTAATAATGCTTTTAATTTTTTAAAAAAATTTGGGTAACTTTAGGGAGGCAAGAATGTCACTTTATGCAATAGCAGACTTGCATTTATCTTTAGGCACAAATAAACCAATGGACGTTTTTGGTGGGTGGAGTAATTATATTAATAAACTAAAAAGCAACTGGATAGCTACTATAAAAGACAATGATACAGTAGTTGTTGCTGGCGATATTTCTTGGGCGATGAAATTAGATCAAACTTTTAACGATTTTGCCTTTATAGAAAATTTGCCAGGGAAAAAAATATTTTTAAAAGGAAATCACGATTATTGGTGGACAACTCGAAAAAAAATTGAAGAATATCTAAATAAAAATAAATTTAATTCGATTTCAATATTATTTAATTCTGCAGAAATTGTTGATAACTTTGCGGTTTGTGGTACTAGAGGTTGGTCTTATGATTGTAGTAGCAAAGAGGATATTAAAATTTTAAACAGAGAGGTTGGTCGGCTTACTTATTCTATAGAACAGGCAAAGAAATTTAACAAAGAAATTGTTGCTTTTTTACATTATCCGCCAATATTTGCTGGATATGAATGCCAAGAGATATTAAATGTTCTACAAAAGTATAATGTAAAAAAATGCTATTATGGGCATCTTCATGGAAAAAAAATAGGAAGTAAAGCAATAACTAACGATTATAAAGGAATAAATTTTAATATGATTTCATGTGATCAAATAAATTTTACTCCTGTTTTAGTTCCGTAACCATGATATTTCATAAAAATGTAGAAAAAAAAATTTTTTTGTGTTATAATTATTAAATTACTTGTGTTCTTCGGGAGGATAATAATGAGTTTAAAATCATCAAAAAAAATAAAAAAAAATCGTTATGAATTAGAAGTTGAAGTTGATGCTCAAGAGTTTGAAAAAGCTGTAAATAATTCCTTTAAAAAAAATATTAAAAAAATTTCTATTCCCGGTTTCAGAAAAGGGAAAGCTCCTAGATCATTTGTTGAAAAATATTATGGCGAAAATGTTTTTTATGAAGATGCTGTTAATGAAATTTATCCGAAAGCTTTGCAAGAGGCTATTGACGCAACTGATTTGGATGTTATAAATGATAAAATCGATTTTGATATATTGAAAATTGGCAAAGAGGGGCTTTTATTTAAAGCAGCTGTAACCGTTAAACCAGAGGTTGAAATTGAAAATTATAAGGGCATTGAAATAACACGTAAACCAATTGAAGTTACGGAAGATGACATAAATAAAGAAATTAACCGAATTAGAGAACGAAATTCTCGTCTTGTTAGCGTTGAAAAGAGAAAATCTCAGGATGGAGATGTTGTTATTTTTGATTTTAAAGGTTCTATCTATGGTAAAGCTTTTGATGGAGGGGAAGCTGAAAATTATACGTTAACTATCGGTAAAGGGCAATTTATTCCTGGATTTGAAGAACAATTAATTGGGCATAATTCAGGAGAAGAATTTGATATAGATGTAACGTTTCCAGACGATTATCAAGAAAAATCTTTAGCTGGCAAACCTGCAGTTTTTAAAATTAAATTGCATGAGATAAAACACCGGGAATTGCCAGATTTGGATGACGAATTTGTAAAAGATGTTAGCGAATTTAATACTTTAAATGAGTATAAAGAATCAATAAAAAAACAACTTACAGATTTAAAAACAAGAGAATCGGATATGGACGCTGATGACCAAATGATAAATAAAGTAATTGATCTTTTAAAAGCTGATATTCCTGAAGCTATGTTTGAAAATAAGTTAGAAGATATTATACGTGATTTTGCTTATAAATTACATGCTCAAGGATTAACACTGGAATCTTATATGAAATATACTGCTATGGATAATAATGCAATAAAAAAACAATTTAGGCCTCAGGCTGAACGTCAGGTCAAGCTAAGGCTGGCGCTAGAAAAAATTGCAGAACTTGAAAATTTATCGGCAACTCAAGAAGAACTTGAAGAGAAATATAAGTCTTTTGCGGAACAGTATAAAACTGATATTGACAAAGTAAAAAAAATAATAAATGAAAAAGATCTTTTAAAAGATATTGCAGTGGAAAAAGCTATTGACCTTTTGCGAGAAAATTGTATTAATAAATAACTTTTAGACTTTGAATAAAAATTATAAATTTTGTTAATTATTAAAAATGTCTTGTTTTTTAGTGGAGGTTTTTTATTTGAATAAATATAATAATATAAAAATGAGTTTAGTGCCTTATGTTGTTGAGCAGACTAGTCGAGGTGAACGTTCTTACGATATATACTCTAGGCTATTAAATGATAGGATAGTTATGTTGACTGAAGAAGTAAATAATACTACTGCTAGTTTGGTTGTTGCTCAACTATTATATTTAGAAGGGCAAGATCCATCTAAAGATATAAGTCTTTATATCAATAGTCCTGGTGGATCAGTTACAGATGGCTTGTCAATTTATGATACTATGCAATATATAAAATGTGATGTATCTACTATATGCATGGGTTTAGCAGCTAGTATGGGAGCATTTTTATTGGCTGCGGGAGCAAAAGGAAAACGTTATGCTTTGCCCAATAGTGATATTATGATCCATCAACCGAGCGGTGGTGCTAAAGGTCAAGCAACAGATATTATGATTCATGCGGATCATATTATTAAAACAAAGAAAAAATTAAATGAAATATTGTCTGAACGCACAGGGCAACCTATTGAAGTAATTGCGCGAGATACTGAGCGTGATAATTTTATGACTGCTGTTGAGGCTAAAGAGTATGGGATTGTTGACAAGGTTATTTATAAAAGATAGAAATTGGTGATATTATGTCTATTAAGAATGAAAACAGAGATAAAAATATTTGCTGTTCGTTCTGTAATAAACCTCAGGAACAGGCAAATAAGCTTATTGCGGGACCTGGTGTTTATATTTGTGATGAATGTGTCACTTTATGTATGTCTATACTTGAGGACGAATTTTTAAAGAAAACCTCAAAGACTAATAAGTTTGATAAAATCGATTTAGAAGAAGTAAAATTACCACGTCCTAAAGAAATAAAAGCTATATTGGATGACTATGTTATTGGGCAGGAAAGCGCTAAAGTAGCTTTATCTGTGGCTGTTTATAACCATTACAAAAGGATATATTTTGGTGATGCTGATAGGCACGGAGATGTTGAACTAAAAAAGAGCAATGTGTTGTTGCTTGGTCCAACTGGAGTTGGAAAAACTCTTTTGGCGCAAACTTTAGCAAAAGCTCTTAATGTTCCGTTTGCCATTGCTGATGCAACTACGTTAACTGAAGCTGGCTATGTTGGGGAGGATGTTGAAAATATCCTTTTGAGACTAATTCAGGCTGCTAATTTTGATATAGAAAAAGCTGAACGAGGAATTATTTATATTGATGAGCTTGACAAAATTGCACGAAAATCAGAAAATCCATCTATAACAAGAGATGTTAGTGGAGAAGGGGTACAACAGGCACTTTTGAAAATCTTAGAAGGAACTATATCTAATGTTCCGCCGCAGGGAGGAAGAAAGCATCCTCAGCAGGAGTTCATTCATATAGATACTACAAATATTTTATTTATTTGTGGAGGAGCTTTTGATGGTCTCGAAAAAATTGTTGAGAAAAGAATGGGGTCTTCTACACTAGGTTTTGGAGCGGATATAAAAACTAAAAAAGAGCTTGACGCTACTCATTGGATGAAGGATGTATTGCCCCATGATTTAGTTAAATATGGATTAATTCCAGAACTTGTTGGAAGGTTGCCTGTGATTACTTCTCTTAATGGGTTAGATCAGAAATCTTTGGTAAGGATTTTAAAAGAGCCAAAGGATTCAATATTAAAACAATATCAAAAGTTATTTTCTTTGGATAAGGTTGAGCTTGAATTTGAAGAAAAAGCGTTAGAAGCAGTGGCTCAAAAAGCTTTGGATAGAAATACTGGAGCGAGAGGGTTACGTGCAATTATGGAAGATATCTTATCTAAATTAATGTACGAAGTCCCTGGGGACCATACTATAGAAAGGGTTATTATAACGGAAAAAACTGTTAATAGTAAAAAAAATGCAAAAATTATTCGAAATGAAAATCGTGTGCCGTTTAATATTACTGTAAATAATAAAATTAAAAAAGGAAATAGTTTTGTTTCGTAATCTTAACAAAAAATTTAGACTGTAACATTATAATGTTACAGTCATTTTAAACTATGAATATTTATTGGAGTTTTGTATGAATTTTAATGATACCGTATTTTTTACGTCTTATGGAGAAAAAAAACAATTAAAAAAATCTAATTGCAAAGAAATAGTTTTTTCAGGTCGTTCTAATGTTGGGAAGTCATCTCTTATTAACAAATTAATAAATAGAAAATCGCTTGCTAGAGTTAGTTCTAAACCAGGCAAAACTTGTACTATAAATTTTTATAATGTTGCAAGTGAAGATATGATTTTGGTGGATTTGCCAGGTTATGGATATGCAAAAGTACCTGAAAAAGAAAAATTGCGTTGGGCGGATCTTGTTGAAGGATATTTTAATAGTGCCCGAAATATTGCATTGGTTGTACAGATTATAGATATACGCCACAAGCCAACCGCAGATGATATTAATATGATAAATTTTTTAATTGAACGAAAGTTAAAATTTATAATTGTTTTAACAAAAAGCGATAAGCTTAATAAAACTCAAAGAAAAAAATGTTTGAATAATTTAAAAATTAACTTTCCTTTTGAAAATATTAATTTTATTATTTTTTCGTCTAGTAGTGGCGAGGGATTAGAAAATTTAAAGGCAGCAATAGAATCATCTGTTAAACAATAAAATTATTAAGAAAGTTTACTGCATTGTTTATTATAGATATTTCTAAATCATATTGTTTTCTTGAGGTAAAAGATGGTTGAGATCATTGTCTTTTTGTTGCATAAATACGCTTTGAACAAGGCCGATTCCTAAATATAAGCATGCAGAAGATGAACCTCCTGCACTAAAAAAAGGTAGCGTTACGCCCATTACAGGAAGGATACTCAGGCACATGCCAAGATTAAAAATAGTTTGCGAGACAATTAGTCCGAAAAATCCGAAACAAATGTATGTTCCAAGAAAGTCGGATGATAACGAAGCTATTCTTAATATTCTAAATAACATAAAAAGTAATAAAACAATAATTAAAATGCAGCCAATAAATCCAAGTTCTTCTCCGGCAGCAGAGAAAATAAAGTCACTCTCTTGTATTGGTACAGAGTTGTTACCGACGCGTGAACCATTAAATAACCCCTCACCAAAAATTTTGCCAGAACCTATAGAGATTTTTCCTTGAATTTGTTGAAAGCCAGAATTAAGCGGATCTGCTTCTGGGTTAATCTGATTAATAATTCTTTGTTTTTGGTATTCTGCAAAAACATAATTCCACAAAATTGGAATTAAAAGAATGATGCCTGCAAAGACTGAAAAAAAGTATCTTAATTGAATGCCGGCGCCAAAAGACATAAATAAAAACATAAAAAAGAAAATTATAGCTGCACCGTCATCACCTTGCAAATGCGTTAAAAATATAGGAACCAAGGCGTGAATGCCCAAAAATGTAATATTAAAAAAGGATTTTAATTCATTTTTTTCTTTTAAAATAGATAAATGTTTTGAAAAAGTTAATATAAATCCGATTTTAGCAAGTTCAGACGGTTGAAAAGAAATTCCTCCAGGCAGTTTTAGCCAAGCTTTAGCATCTATTCCGGAATTTCCTGTTATAGCAGTTCCAAAAATTAGCGTACAAAATATAAGTAAAATGCAAACTGTAGCAATAATAACGTAGTGTTTAGCAATGATTCTATAATCGGATTTAGTAATAATAAATGCACTAATATATCCTATAAAAATAGAAATTAATTGTGTTTTAAAATGGTTAAAGTTCGATGTTCTAGAAACGCTGAGCAAAAGAAGTAATGAAAATACAGATAGAAAAATGGAAATAATCCAAAAAATAATATCAGTCTGTTTAAAATAATCTTTAAATTTATAAAAAAAGTTAGGCACAACCTCACCCTCTCTAACTTAAATATTATATTATTATTATTATATAAGTTCAAGTCTCTGCTTTTAATTTAAATTCAAGTGTGTTATAATTTTTAAAATTTGTTTTTTATTTTAAGGATGGTATATAATGCTAACAGACATAGAAATAGTACAAAAAGCTAGAATAAAAAGTATTAATGAAGTAGCAAAAGATCTTGAAATAACCGAAGAAGAAATCGAATTTTATGGCAAGTACAAAGCAAAACTTAATGATAAACTTGTTGAAAAACTAAAAAATAAAAAAAATGGAAAATTAATTTTAGTCACAGCAATAAATCCCACTCCAGCAGGGGAGGGTAAAACCACCACAACTATAGGATTAGGACAAGCTATGGCAAAAATCAATAGAAAAGCTATTATCGCCTTAAGAGAACCTTCGCTAGGCCCAGTGTTTGGAGTAAAAGGTGGTGCCGCTGGCGGAGGATATTCTCAGGTTGTACCGATGGAAGATATAAACCTTCATTTTACTGGAGACATGCATGCTATAACAAGCGCAAATAATTTGCTTTGTGCACTTTTAGATAATCATATTCATCAAGGAAATCTTTTAAAAATTGATCCTGGAAGAATCTTAATAAAGCGTTGTTTAGATATAAATGACCGTGCTTTGAGAAATATAGTTATTGGCTTAAAAGGCAAAATTAACGGAGTTCCACGAGAAGACGGATTTATTATAACAGTTGCAAGCGAGATTATGGCTATTTTGTGTTTGGCAAAAAATTTAGCTGATCTGAAAGATAGGTTAGGTCGTATTTTAGTTGCTTATAGTTATGATGAAAAACCAATTTATGCAAGAGATCTGAATGCAAATGGAGCTATGAGTGTGCTTTTGAAAGAAGCTTTTAAACCAAATTTAATTCAAACATTAGAAGGAACTCCGGCTATTATGCATGGAGGCCCCTTTGCCAATATCGCTCATGGTTGTAACTCTGTGAGGGCAACAAAATTAGCATTAAAATTAGCAGATTACTGTATAACGGAAGCTGGGTTTGGATCAGACTTAGGAGCAGAAAAATTTTTTGATATAAAATGTAAAATTGCAGGATTGAACCCAGCCACAGTTGTTATAGTTGCAACTGTGCGTGCGTTAAAATACAATGGTAACATTCCTAAAGAGCTTTTAAAAAAAGAAAATTTAGAAGCTTTAAAAAAGGGAATCATAAATCTTGGCAGACATATAGAAAATATGAAAAAATTCTCCATTCCTGTAGTTGTTGCAATAAATAGATTTGATACCGACAGCGAAGCTGAATTAAATTATGTAAAACAATATTGTACAAAACTTGGTGTTGATTTTGCTCTGTCTGAAGTATTTTCTAAAGGAGGAGAGGGTGGAGTAGATCTTGCTAAAATTGTATGCAAGGCTGCCGAAAAAAAATCTAATTTTAAACCTTTATATGACGATAATTTATCAATAAAAGAAAAAATAGAAATTATAAGCAAAGAAATTTATGGCACGGAGTATGTTGTTTATACAGATTTGGCTGATAAATCTATAAAAATGATACGGGATCTAGGTGCGGACAATCTTCCTATATGTATAGCAAAAACGCAATATTCATTTTCTGATAATCCGAAACTTTTGGGTGCGCCAAAAGATTTTAATATAACAGTTAAAGATGTAAAACTTTCTAATGGGGCGGGCTTTATTGTTGTTTTTACTGGAGATATTATGACTATGCCTGGGCTACCTAAAATTCCTGCTGCTAACTATATAGATATTGATAAAAACGCAAAAATAACTGGGCTTTTTTGATTTTAATAAATAAAGGAGATTTTTAATTTTGCTAAAAATTATAAGCAACTCTTTCGAACAGACTAAAAAAATTGGAAGAGAATTTGCCCAAAAACTATTAGGCACAGAAATTATCGCTCTATTTGGAGACCTTGGTGTAGGTAAAACAGCTTTTTCTAAAGGAATTTGTTTGGGCCTTGATATAAAAAATAATATTTGTAGCCCTACTTTTTCTATAGTTAATGAGTATAATGGAAGACATAAAGTTTATCACTTTGATATGTATAGAGTTAAAACTTTAGATGATCTATACTCTACTGGATTTTTTGATTATATTGGCGCTGGAATTTTTATTATTGAGTGGAGTGAAAATATAGAAAAAATATTGCCACAAAATGTAATAAAGATTGTTATAGAATATGGTAATTGTAAAAATCAAAGAATCTTTCGATTTGAAGGAGCAAATATAAATGAAAATTTTAGCTATTGATTCTTCAGCTAAATCAGCTTCTGTAGCTATATCAGAAAACCAAAAACTGTTGGGAGAATTTTTTATTAATAATGGATTAACTCATAGTCAAACATTAGCTCCGATGGTTGAAGATGTTCTAGAAGTGTTAAAACTTAATATAAATGAGATTGACTGCTTTGCTGTTTCAACCGGTCCGGGTTCGTTTACTGGTTTAAGAATAGGCATCGCTACAATCAAGGGCCTGGCTTTTGCTAATAATTCACCTTGCATTGGCATTTCTACATTATATTCTATAGCATATAATTTTTATGGAGAAAATAAAATTGTATGTGTAGTAATGGATGCTAAATGTGATAATGTATACAACGCAATTTTTGATGTTTCTAAAGATAAAATCACAAGATTAACTCAAGACAGGTTAATCTCTATAGAAGATTTGTTTTTAGAAATTGAAAAGTTAGAAAAAAAAGTTATTTTAGTTGGAGATGGCGCTGTTTTATGTTATAATAAAAATAAAAAAAATTTAAAAGTGTATTTGGCTTTCGAAAATAAACAATATCAACGTGCAAGTAGTGTGGCCTTAGCCGCGTATGAATTTTGTTTAAATGGAACTGCTGTTATTGGGTCTTCGGAGTTAATACCTGTTTATTTAAGAAGATCTCAAGCCGAGAGAAATTTTAATATAGTAAATGATAAAAAGGGGACACTTTTATGATAGCCATAGGCTGTGACCATGGAGGCTTTTTATTAAAAAAAACAATAATTAATTATTTGGATCAAAAAAATCTACAATACTTGGATTTTGGAACGGATGACATGGAAAAAACTGTAGATTACCCTAAGTATGCATATTTAGTTGCTAAAGCAGTTTCAGAAGGTAAGTGCGAAAAGGGTATTTTATGTTGTGGAACGGGAATTGGAGTCTCTATTGCTGCAAATAAAATAAGTGGAATTAGAGCTGCGGTTTGTCAAGATGAATTTTCTGCTGAAATGTCTAGAAAACACAATGATGCAAATATTCTATGTCTTGGAGGCAGAATTATTGACGAAAATAAAGCAATGTTATTAAGTGATATTTTTTTGAATACGCCATTTGATGGCGGAAGACATTATCGGAGAATTTTGCAAATCGAACAAATAGAAAAAGGTAATTTTAAGGTCTAACATTATATAAAAGGTTGTGTGATAAGATATGAAAAACCAGATTTTTATTATGAATCATCCGCTTATTCAACACAAAATTTCTCTTTTAAGGGACAAAGCTACCGGTGTAAAAGAATTTCGTGAAATGATAAGCGAAATAACAATGTTAATGTGTTATGAAGCAACTAGAGATTTGCCATTAAAAGAAGTAGAAATCGAAACTCCGTTGGCCGTGGCTAAAACGAAAATTCTTGCAGGTAGAAAAATTGCGTTTATTCCTATTCTAAGAGCTGGAATCGGTATGGTTGATGGTGTTATGGAGTTGATTCCAGCTGCAAAAATTGGCCATATTGGCTTGTATCGGGATCCAGAGACATTAAGGCCTGTTAAGTATTATAGCAAACTCCCTTCGGATATAGATGATCGCGATGTAATTGTTCTCGACCCGATGTTGGCAACCGGTGGTACGGCAGTTGATGCAATTGATATTATAAAAAAAGAAAAACCAAAAAGTATTAAATTTATGTGTATAATTGCAGCACCTGAGGGTGTTAGTTTATTGACTGAAAAACACCCCGATGTTCAGGTTTATTGTGCTGCAATGGACGAAAAACTGAATGATCATGGATATATAGTACCGGGACTTGGGGATGCTGGAGACCGAATTTTTGGGACTAAATAAGACAATTTTTCTCTAATTCTCTAAAAGGAGATAAATATGAAGAAAAAGTATTACAAAGTTTTAAATACAAGACTAAATAAACGATCCTTTGCACACGGATTAAATTTTTATAAGCTTTTTTGGATTTTCTTTATAGGAAGTTTTTTAGGAGTTGTTGTAGAAACATTATGGTGCTTAATTGTGCAGCATAAATTTGAAATTAGATGGGGACTTATATACGGTCCGTTTAACCCGATTTATGGTTTTGGTGCTTTAATATTAACAGTTTGCTTGAGCAAAATAAGCTTTTTAAAAGATCGTTGGATATTTTTAATTTGTACAGTTGTTGGTGCAAGTTTCGAATATTTATGCAGTTTATTTCAAGAATTTGTATTTAAAACTTCCTCTTGGGATTATAGCGAAGTGGATTATAATTTTGGTGGTAGAACAAGTATTTTATTTGCTATTTTTTGGGGAATTTTAGGGATTATTTGGTTGAAAATTATATATCCAAAACTTTATAATATTATAGAAAAAATATCATCAAAATTTGGAAGAACTTTGACTTGGTTACTTTTTATTTATATGATATTAAATATGAGTATTTCAGCTTTGGCTGTTTGGCGCCAATCTCAAAGAGCACTTGGAGTTGAGTCTAATTCTTTAATTTCTGAATTTTTAGACCAAAATTATAATGATGATTTTTTAAAAATAATGTACCCTAATATGTTAATTGTAAAATAAATTTTTATTGATAAGGAGAAAAATGTGATTTCGATAGCAATAGATGGGCCTGCTGGAGCTGGAAAGAGTACGGTTGCAAAGGCTGTTTCTAAAAAACTTTCGTATATTTATGTCGATACTGGGGCTTTGTACCGAGTTATTGGCCTTTATGTTGTACGAAATGAATTCACCGATGAAGAAAGTATTAAGAAAAAACTAAACGAGATTAAGCTGAGTTTAAGATTTATAAATGGAGAACAAAAAGTATTTTTGTTTGATGAAGATGTTTCAGATAAAATAAGAACACCAGAAATTTCCATGTCTGCATCAAAAGTCTCTGCTTTTTTGAGTGTAAGAAAGTTTTTATTAAATTTACAACGGGATCTAGCAAAAAAAAATAATATCATAATGGATGGTAGGGATATTGGAACCGTAATTTTGCCAGATGCTCAAGTTAAAATATTTCTTACGGCTTCGTTAGAAGAACGTTCAAAAAGACGGTATAGAGAATTAATTGAAAAAAACTGTAATGTTACTTATGAGGAAGTTCTTAATGATATAATAAAGAGAGATTATAATGACTCAAACAGACCGGTTGCTCCTTTAAAACCTGCAACAGATGCTGTTATTTTAGATACGAGTAATTATAACTTTAAAGAATCCGTGGATTTAGTTCTAAATTTGATAAAAGATAAGTTAGGAAAATTAGATAATGATGAAAGAAAGTAAATTGTATTGGTTTATTGTAACTATTATAAGACCTGTGGTTAAAATTTTATATAGATTGGAAATAAATGGTCTTGAAAATCTTCCTAATAGTGGGGGAATTATTATCTGTCCTAACCATACTTCAAACGCAGATCCAGTGTTACTTGCAATTACTTTTAAAAGGCAAATTTATTTTATGGCAAAAGCAGAACTATTTAAATTTAAAATTTTAGAAAAAGCTTTTAAAACTGTAGGAGCTTTCCCAGTAAATCGAGGCAAGGGAGATACCTCTGCAATCGAAAATGCAGAAAGAATATTAAAAAATGGTAAACAACTGGGACTTTTTATAGAAGGGACTCGATCTAAAAACAATGAATTCTTGCGTCCAAAAACAGGTTGTGCAGTTATTGCTTATAAGACAGGCAAATCAATTGTTCCTGTTTGTATAACCGGAAAAAAAGAGCATAAAGTTAAACTCTTTAAAAAGAATATAATTTCTATTGGAGAACCAATAAATATTTCTCGACTTAATCTTGCGGATGATAGCAGTAAATCAATTCGAACTGCAAGTAGAATTATTATGGAAAACATAAAAAAGTTAAGCCCTCAAATTAAATAAGTATAATATTTTATTTTATTAATTTTAAGTTTTTTTACTTGGATTTCTTTTATAATGTATGCAATTTTCGCATAAATTTTTATTTTCACTTACAACTGTGGGCGTTTCTAAAATGCAGTATCCATCTTTTTGATAAATACAATCATTGTCGCAAAAAATTAAAGACATAAAATTCACCTCACTATATCTATATAAATTAGATTTAGTATTAATACAAATACATATTCGAGAAAAAGAAGGGAAATTTTATTGGTAAAATTTAAAAATTAATTTTACCTACTTAATTATACAAAATAAATCTTTTGTATAATTAATAATCTAGATTTTATGAAGAAAATAAAATATAATTATAAAAAACAACGCTTGAAAGGAATTAAAAAATATATGAAAACAAGTATAATTTATGAAGCTCCTAAAATTTTAATTGATTTTTTAGGATACATGCAAACAGTAAAAGGTAAGTCAGCAAAAACTATAAATGAGTATTATATTGACTTGAGAACCTTTTTTAGATATATTAAATATTCAAAAAAATTAGTTCCAGAAAATATTTTGTTTGAAAAAATTTCCATAAATGACATAACAATTGACATAATAAAAAAAATAACTACTACCGACATATATGAATATTTAAATTATCTGCTGATTGAACGTAATAATAACGCTGCAACCAGATCGAGAAAAATTTCTAGTTTAAAATCACTTTTTTATTACCTTGTCAATAAGGTGGGGCTTTTAGAAGAAAACCCAACAAAAGATTTAGATATGCCTAAAAAAAAATCTGCTTTGCCTAAATTTTTAACTTTAGAACAAAGCATAGATCTTTTAAAAAGTATAAACGGCCCATTTAAAGAACGTGACTATTGTATAATTACTTTATTTTTAAACTGTGGTATGAGGCTATCAGAACTTGTAGGAATAAATTTGGCCGATATAAGAAATGATAATACGTTAAAACTTACAGGAAAAGGCAATAAAGAACGAATCGTATATTTAAACGAAGCTTGCTTATCTGCCCTATCAGAGTATATGATAGTGCGCCCTAAAAATAATTTAAAGGATAAAAACGCATTATTCATAAGCAAATTTAATAAAAGAATTAGTCCAAAAACGGTTCAATTTATAGTAAAAAAATATTTAAAAAAAATTGACTTAGATAGTTTAGGATATTCTGTTCATAAGCTTCGCCATACAGCGGCAACCTTAATGTATCAATATGGGAATGTTGACATTAGAGTTTTAAAAGATATTTTGGGTCATTCTAACCTTGGAACAACAGAAATCTACACACACCTCTCTAATAAACAATTGCAAAAAGCAGCCTCCGCTAATCCCTTGTCAAAAATAAAATGATACTTTTTATTTAGCTTCATCCAACCCTTTCTAAATCTCTTTTTAGGCGCTGAAAAATTCTTTTTTCAAGTCTAGATATGTAAGATTGAGATATTCCCAAAGAATCTGCTACTTCTTTTTGAGTATGTTCTTGATTGCCAGAAAGTCCAAATCGTAATTCCATAATACTTCTTTCTCTGTTTGACAGCTTTGAAATAGCCTTGAGCAAAATTTGACTTTCTGCTTCTTGCTCTATACGCTTATTTACAATATCATGTTCACTACCTAGAATATCAGACAGTAATAATTCGTTTCCATCCCAGTCAACTTTAAGTGGCTCATCTATAGAAATATCATTTTTTATTTGGGAGCTCTTTCTAAGATACATTAAAATTTCATTTTCGATACATCTTGACGCATACGTGGCAAGCTTAATATTTTTTTCAGGGCAAAAAGTATTGACAGCTTTAATAAGCCCAATAGTTCCAATAGAAACAAGATCTTCTACATTTGTACCTGTAGAGTCAAATTTTTTAGCAATATAAACAACAAGTCTTAAATTATGTATTATGAGAGGTTCTCTGGCTCCTTTTACGCCATTTTTTATATCATTTATTATTTTTAATTCTTGAGATTTTGTTAAAGGCGGAGGCAAAGTTTCTGAACCATTTATATAATAGATTTCATCAATTAGATTTAATTTTTTTAAAAAGTTAATTAACCAAAGCAAAATTTTATTTGAAACAAAATAATATTGCATTTAAATTGCTCCTTTTTATTCTACAAGATCAGGATTAATTAAGGCGTGATATTCGTCGTTGAATATTTTTTCTTTACACACTGCAATATAAGCCTCTTTTTGTGTCGCTTGACTATTAGAAGATAAAATTTTTATATAATTTGCTTTGAATGCTGGAAGAAGACCTCTTCCAGATATTGTTTTAAAAGGAACTAGTCTAAAATTTTTCAATTTTTGTATATCATATAAATTTTTTTCTTGAGGGTTTATTATATTGCACACATAGAAATATTCTTTAATTGATTCTGGTAGAATTTCTTCAATAAATTTGTACTGCGCAACAATTACAGGCAAACCGGAGAAAGGCTCTTTTAGGGTATTCCCTGTGTCAACTTTAGCGTTTAATATTATTGACTTATCTTTAAATTTTATAAAGATTTCACAGTCAAATGTTATTCCATTTTTGTGTCCGCAAAACCTATCAAATAGACGTATTAATAAATAAGATATAAACGTTGCAAAAATTAAAAAAAGCGGCGATAAATTAAAGTATATCATATTATTATTAATAAAAATTCCATTTGGATTTATAAAATACCACAAGCAAAATATAAATCCTCCAAAAAGAAAGTTTATTCCATAAAAAATCATAATAATCTTAATGAATGATTTAACACTTACCCATCTAAAAGCTAAAAGCACTATAGAAGCTGACATAATAAGCCTTATAATCAAAGAAAAAACAAAATTTATTCTTGGAAAAAAAATAGTCAAAGAATAAATTGCTCCAACAAAAGCAGCTAAAACTAATCGTTTTCGCATAACTTTTAATTTTAATATCTTTGCAACAGATAAAAGCAAAAAATAATTTATAAAAAGATTTATAGATATAAGAACATCAACGTATATAGTCTGTTTCATATCCTCCTCCCTACACACGTATTTTATCAATTATATTATCTTCTATTACAATTATTTTTTGTCGCAATAAGTAATTAATATAAAAAATAAAAAAAGGCACAGGTCAATAAATATCACTGTAGCCAAATTAATTATTAATATTTTCATAATTACTTTTAAATTTAAAAATATTCTTTTCTGTTGCAAATTTTTAAGTTTTCTATAATTCTTTTTATTTTATTAGCATCTGATTTTTTACAAATTAATGTTGCATCTTTTGTATCCACAATGATTAAATCTTCTACTCCGACCAAAGCAAATAATTTTTTTTCACATTGAATTATACTATTTTTTGTATCAACCGATATCACGTTGCCATTGATAACATTATTTAAATCGTCAGTTTTATTTAGTCTTTCAATCGAAAGCCATGACCCAACATCATCCCAACCAAATGTACCAGGAATTACAAAGATATTTTTAGCTTTTTCTAATATTCCATAATCTATAGAAATAGATTCAAAATCATTAAAAATTTTTTGCAAAATATCCTTATAATTTTCTGAATCCTTTGCAGATATTATTGACTGTATACCAATATACATACTGGGCAAATTTAATCTAAAATTTTCAATTATTGAAGAAACTTTCCAGATGAAAATTCCGCTATTCCATAAATATGTTCCACAAGATAAATATTCTTTAGCTTTATCCATATTAGGTTTTTCTACAAAGCTTTCAACTTTAAAAGCAGCGCTATTTTCAAAAATTTTTTTCTTATTATTAAATTTAATATATCCATAACCTGTTTCTGGATGAGTTGGCAATATTCCAATCGTTAATAAATTAGCATTTATTTCAGCAACATTACAGGCATCTTTTAACGTATCCAAATACATCTCGTTATTTTTTATTAGATGGTCCGAAGGCAATACTATCATTATAGCATCATTGTATTTGTTTTTTATATGCCCTGCTGCCATTGCAATACAAGGTGCAGTGTTTTTAGAAATAGGTTCATATAGAATATTTTTTTCTGGCAAGTTAGGAAGTTGAGTCTTTACCAGCGCAGCATACTCAATATTAGTAGAAATAAAAACATCTTCTATATCAATAATAGGTAAAATTCTGTTAACAGTATGCTGAATCATAGTAAGTCCATCTTTTGTCAAAGACAGAAATTGTTTTGGCATATTTCGTCTACTTTTAGGCCAAAATCGCTCGCCCCTACCACCAGCCATTATTAATGCTATCTTCTTCATGTTATCGTTAATCTCCCTGCTCTATTTTATTTATAAATGCTGAACCTAAATTGTATAAAATTGCAAAAACCGGTACACCTAAAATCATTCCAGGTATTCCAAATAGTCCTCCACCAATTATAACACTAAACATTATAAATATAGCAGAGATTCCAATTGAACTGCCTAAAATTTTGGGCCCAATAATATTTCCATCTACTTGCTGCAAAATAAGAATGAATATAGAAAACCATAACGCTTTTACAGGATCAATCACAAATAAAATAATTATACAAGGGATAGCTCCCAAAAAAGGTCCAAAAAACGGAATAACATTTGTAATCCCAACAATTACACTTATAAGCAAAGAATAAGGTATCATTAAAACAGTTGTTCCAATAAAGCACAAAACTCCAATAATAAAAGAGTCAATAATTTTTCCGATAATAAATTTTCCAACTACATTATGCGACATATTTAAAATATCTACCGTGTTTTTATATATTTTTGATCCTAAACAAAGGCTAGAAAGTTTACTTAACTTATGCAATAGATTCTCTTTATTAAACATAAAATAAAAAGATATAATAATTCCAATAACCCAATTATAAGTTACTGTTGCAAGATTTCGCATAAAGTCCAAAAATCTAACAACAAAAGTTTCGTTACTTAAAAAAGTGAAAGCTTTTTCTGTTAAATTATCAAGTTGTACAAAATTTTTTATATGTAAGATTGAAAAAATCTCCTCTAAAAAATTTCTAAAAGAAATTGTATAGCTGCTAGAATTAGAAATTAGCTGATTTAAACTTACAATAATCTGCGGAACAATAATAATAAAAATAAACGAGCAGAATCCAAATACAATTATGTATGCAGAAAATATAGACAAAATTTTTCTACTTTTTTCACTTTTACAATAATTTTTAAAAAGATTTTTTTCAAAAAAATTAGTTGGCCAGTTAACAATATAAGCAAGCACAAAACCATATATAAATGGCATTAATAATGCAATGAATTTACATACGCCATTCCAAAAAATAAAAATATTTTTAAATACATAAAATATCGCAATAGCATATGTAATAAGAATCAATTTGTTTTTTAAGTTTTTATCCACTACCTAACTCCTTTTTATATTTAATTATATAACAACTAGCTCCTTATTTGCAAACGTTAGGTTTTGACAACCTTGTTCAGTAACAACAACCATGTCTTCTATTCTAACACCAAACTCGTTTTTCAAATATATACCCGGTTCAATAGTAACAACCATACCAGATTTTAAGACTTGTTTTGATCGTGCCGATAAAAATGGACTTTCATGAATTTCTAACCCTACACCATGCCCTAACGCATGGCCAAAACAGCCTTCATAACCATTTTCATAAATAAAACATCTTGCAATTTTATCAATTTTTTTACATAAAACACCGCTTTTTATTGACTTTATAGCCTTATTTTGAGCGGCTATAACCAAATTATAAACTGACCTTTGTTTTTCTGAAATTTTGCCCAAAGCCACAGTTCTAGTCATATCGCTACGATATCCATTGTACACTGCTCCCATATCAATTGTAACAAAATCTCCATTTTTTAATGGTTTATCTGTTGGCACAGCATGAGGCATAGAACTATTTTTTCCACTGGCAACAATTAAGTCAAAAGAAGTCGCCTCTGCTCCCTCTTTTCTTATTAAAAATTCTAAATTAAATGCAATTTCTTTTTCACGCATTCCAGGTTTTAAAGTTGACAATAGCTCATTTAAAGCTTTTTCTGAAATTTCTTGAGCAACTTTTATGTTTTTAAGTTCTTTGTTTTCTTTTATAGATCTAATTGAACTTATAATATCTTCTAAAATAGTGCTTTTTATAAATAAAACATTTTCTTTTTCTATCCATTTTTCAAATTTAAGACTTTCAGCTAGACTTAGCCCGTTACATTCCAATAATATATTTTTGATATTATGTTTTTTTATTATTTCTAAGAGATCCTTTTTTAAATCTGAGGCTATTACTACTTTCATATTTTTTATATTATTAATAGCCGCTTCGTAATATCTAAAGTCAGTAATAAAATAGCATTCGTTGCGAGTTAGCAAAATAACACCGTTACTAGATTTAAAACCAGAAAAATACATTCTGTTTATTTCAGAAAAAATCATAGCCGCATCGACCTTTTTATCACACTCATAAAAAGGTAATTTTTTCATCAACCTTTCTAACCTACTTATCATAAATAAACTTGCTCCTCAAATTAAATCAATTATAGCATCAATTGATAAAAAATAAACGTTTTTTCCAAATCCAGTAATTTGCCCTTTACAAACCTCAGAGATCACAGACCTCCTACGATAAATTTCTCTTGCATAAATGTTAGACATATGTACTTCAACACAAGGTATATTAATAGAAGCAATTGCATCTCGAATAGCTAAACTATAATGACTTAAAGCTCCAGCATTTAATATAATACCATCAAATTTTTCATTAGCCTCTTGAATTTTATCAATTAATGCACCTTCCCAATTCGACTGAAAAACTTCGCACAATAAATTTTTATCTTTTGCCTTAGTTAAAATTTGTTGTTTAATATTATCTAAACTTTCTTTACCATAAATATTTTGCTCACGAGTTCCTATCATATTTAGATTTGGACCCAGTAAAATCAAGACTTTTTTCATTCTATAATTCTCCTATTTTTTTGTATTTAGCTTTAATCAACACTTTTATTGGTATTTCAAAAAATCGTTTAATTTTTATATTCATAGGTTCGTTTTTATCTTTTGCCTCAACTAAAACTGATTTTATTCCAACGAACTTAGCTCCTAAAATATCTGTAAAGAGTTGATCTCCTATAAGCAATATATATTCTCTTTCTACTTTTAAAACATTAATGGCCCTATAAAACCCAGCTTTATATGGTTTATGCGCTTTTGCTATATAATATTTTATATTTAAATTTTTAGCAATTGCACCCACATGTTCTTCTTTATTATTTGAGATAATAGCAGCTTTAATTCCTGCTTTTTCTAATAAAGCAAGCCACTCTATTATTCCATTGTATGGTATGTTTTTCCCATGATATGATAATGTATTATCAATATCTAATAAAACAGCTCTTATACAGTATTTTTGCAAAAATTTTATATTAATGTCTACAACATTTTCAAAATAAAAATCAGGCATTAAAGATATCAAAAAACTCACCTCTTATGTTCAAATAACTACAAAAGCGAGCAAAAGCTCGCTTTTTATATAAAAATTAATATTTACGTTTTCTAGCCGCTTCAGATTTTTTTCTCCGTTTAATTGAAGGTTTAACATAAGCTTCTCTTTTTCTAACTTCAGCAATAACCCCAGCTCGAGTGCACTGCTTTTTAAATCTTTTTATCGCGCTGTCTAAAGATTCATTATCTTTAACTTTTATTTCAGCCATCTATATCCCTCCCATCCACCAACCTGGCAGAGGTATTCAAATTCCAGTTACAGAGATTATTATATAATAATTCGCAATATAATGTCAAGTGAAACTCAAAAACATGTTATTTTACAACAAAATTTAATAATTTTCCTTCAACATAAATTTCTTTTATTATAATCGATGTTTCAAGTATTGCAGATATTTTAGAATCATTTTTTGCCAAAGTTATTATACTTTCTTTAGATAAATCTTTAGAAATTTTCAATTTAGATCGAATTTTGCCATTTATCTGTACAACTATCTCGATTGTAGAATCTATACATTTATTCTCATCATAAGTAGGCCAATTCGAAATACTAACAAAATTTTCATCAAAACCTAATAAATGCCAAACTTCTTCTGTAACATGTGGAGCAAAAGGATTTAATAATTTAGTAAAAATTTTAAATTCTTCAATTGTTATTGAGCCAATATCATAAATTTCATTCATAAGCGACATTAAACAAGCTATAGCAGTATTAAATTTCATTTCTTCTATATCAGAACTAACTTTTTTTATCGCTTTATTTATAGAAAGTTCTAAACATGCTCTAATCTCAATTTTGTCTGATAAAATATTCTGAAAATTCCAATATCTTTCAATAAATCGCCTGCAACCTTTTATTCCATTAGTACTCCAAGGCGCAGATTTTTCATAGTCGCCAATAAACATCTCATAAAGTCGCAAAGTATCCGCACCAAATTCATTTACAATATCATCTGGATTAACAACATTACCTTTAGATTTGCTCATTTTCTCATTATTTTCGCCAATTATTAAACCATGACTAGTTCTTTTTAAATATGGTTCTTTTGTTGGAACAACTCCAATATCATAAAGAAATTTATACCAAAACCGACTATACAACAAATGTAAAGTCGTATGTTCCATTCCACCGTTATATAAGTCAACAGGAAGCCAGTAGTTTAAATTTTTCTTACTTGCCAACTCATTCTTATTATGCGGATCAGTGTATCTTAAAAAATACCAGGATGACCCCGCCCATTGTGGCATTGTATCTGTTTCTCGTTTTGCTTTAGTTCCACATTTAGGACAGTTAGTATTAACAAAACCCTCCATATTAGCAAGCGGGGATTCTCCATTTGTTGTTGGCTCATAATATTCAACTTCTGGTAATTTAAGTGGAAGTTCAGATTCTGGCACGGGCACATAACCACATTTTTCACAAAAAACAAGAGGAATCGGTTCTCCCCAGTATCTTTGCCGAGAAAATACCCAGTCTCGCAGCTTGTAATTTGTTTTAGCTTGACCTGTGCCAGTTTTTATCAACCAATCAATTATTTTCTTTTTAGCTTCTGTCACTTTTAGTCCATTTAAAAATTCAGAATTTACAAGAACACCATCATTACAATCAGTAAAAGCAGTTTTACTGATGTCTTCACCACCCTGCACGACTTCAATTATAGGTAATGAAAACTTTTTAGCAAAGTCATAATCTCTTTCATCGTGAGCAGGAACTGCCATAATCGCGCCAGTTCCATATGAGGCTAAAACATAATCTGAAATAAACAAAGGAATTTTTTCTTTGTTAACGGGATTTATCGCAAATACGCCATCTATTTTAATGCCAGTTTTATTTTTTATTTTATTAGTTCTCTCAAACTCAGATTTTTTTACTGAATTTTCTTGATATTTTTTTACTTCATCCAAATTTCTTATAAAATGTTTAACCTTCTCAATAAAAGGATGTTCTGGAGAAATGACAAGATATGTAACACCATAAATTGTATCCGGTCTCGTTGTATAAATAGCAATTTTCTCTTGCAAATTTGTATTAAAATTAACTATTGCACCTTCAGAGCGACCTATCCAATTTTTCTGTTGTGTTTTTACACGTTCCGGATAATCAACTAAGTCAAGATCGTCAATTAATCTATCGGCATATTCGGTAATTTTCAGCATCCACTGAGATTTAACTTTTTGAACAACTTCACAACCACAGCGTTCACAAACTCCGCCAACAACCTCTTCATTTGCCAAAACGCACTTGCAGGAAGTGCAAAAATTAACTGCCATTTCCTTTTTATAAGCTAATCCGCGTTTAAATAATTGCAAAAATATCCACTGTGTCCATTTATAATATTCAGGATCTGTTGTATCGATTTCACGGTTCCAGTTAAAAGAAATGCCCAAAGATTTTAATTGACGTTTAAAATTTGCAATATTTTTTTTCGTTATTGTTTCTGGGTGAACATGATTTTTTATTGCAAAATTTTCAGCAGGCAATCCAAATGCATCCCAGCCTATAGGAAAGAGAACATTATACCCCTGCATTCTCCTTTTTCTTGCAATAATATCCACAGCAGTGTACCCCCGCGGGTGTCCCACGTGTAGACCTTTGCCCGAAGGATAAGGAAACTCCACCAATGCAAAAAATTTTTCCCTAGTTTCGTCATTATTTTCAGCACAAAAAATACAAGAATCATTCCATGCTCTTTGCCATTTTTTTTCTATTTCATCATGATTATATTTCATGTTAAACACAACTCTCTAAAAATATTATTTTAAATCAAACTTTTTACAGTATCATTATAAGCATCCAATGTATTAGGTGCAATTATGGCTTTTTTCTCCATAAGCCATTTTATAGATAAAATAGATGTTAAGCATACCGCCTTATCGAGGTTTTTTTCTGCTATTTCGCGAGCCACATTTATTCCAACAAAATTGCGATCATCAGAAATCATATCTGCAACAAAAATAATTTTTTCTAACAACGACATTTTAGCCCGACCTGTTGTATGAAACCTAACTGCATTTAAAATCTCTTTATCGTCAATTCCAAGTTTAACTTTTAAATAAGCACTGCCAGATACAGCATGCCATAGTTTTTTATTTTTAATTTCTATGGGCGAGAGCTGTGTTCCAGCATCAGAAATAATTTTTAACTGTAGTTCGTCATTCATCTGTTTTGTTACATCGTGCAAAAGACCTGCAATTTCAGCTTTGTTTACGTCAGCACCATATCTCTTAGCCAAATAAACAGCCTTTTGGGCAACATTAACGCAATGTGTATACCTTTTTTCGGTTAAATTTTGCTTTAAAATTTTATGGTATATATCTAACATAAAACTCCGCTCCAAAGTAAAGATCTATTAATATTTTACTCTATTAATAGATTAGTTTTCAATATTATTAAATAGAAAATTAATTTTACTTAGGTAATTTTATTTTAAAATTTTTATTGTTTTTTCTATACAAAATAAATTTAGAACCAATAATTTGTACAATATTTGAGCAAGTGGCTTCAGCCAAATTTGTTACAATTTCTTTGTGCTTTTCATATACTGTATCTAAAATTTTTCCTTTAAAAATTTCTCTTGCTCTCAGAGCACCATCTGCTTGTTTTATTATTTTTTCATTCAATCCATTTTTTCCAACGATCAAAATTGTATCTATATTATTTGCAATTGAACGCAAATAAGCTCGTTGTTTACTTGTTAACATTAAGAATCTCCTTTAGTCATTACTGTCTTTTTCAAATAAAGCTTTTGCAAAAGAATTTGCATCAAATGTCTGCAAATCATCTATTTGCTCTCCAACACCCATCAATTTAACAGGTATACCTAATTCTTCTTTTATAGATATAACTATTCCACCTTTAGCAGTTCCATCAAACTTTGTTAAAACTACACCAGTTAGATTCGTAACATTTTTAAACTCTTTTGCCTGATTGACTGCATTTTGCCCTGTAGTTGCATCGAGCACAAGTAGAATTTCTTTGTCTGCATTTTGCAGTTCTCTAGAAATTATTTTATTTATTTTAAACAGTTCATCCATAAGATGTTTTTTATTGTGTAGTCTTCCTGCAGTATCACATAATATTACATCGCAATTTCTTGCTTTTGCTGCCGAGATCGTATCAAAAACAACCGCTGCGGGGTCTGACCCTTCGTTGTGTTTAACAATATCTGATCCTGAACGTTTTGCCCAAACTTCAAGCTGATCTATTGCAGCAGCTCTAAAGGTATCGGCTGCGGCTAAAATAACTTTCTTGCCATCCTTTTTTAATTTATCGGCTAATTTTCCGATGGTAGTTGTTTTGCCTACACCATTTACACCAACAATTAAAATTATAGATGGTTTAGTTGTTAAATTTAATTTAGATTCTCCTGATAATATTTCTGCTATAATTTTTTCTAAAAGACCATATATTAAAGATGGATCTTTTACGCCATCTTTTCTTACTCTATCTCTTAAAACACAACAAATTTTTTGAGCTGTAGCAACTCCAACATCCCCCATAATTAATAACTCTTCAAGTTGAGCAAAAAGCTCATCATCTATTTTAGAAAAAGATTTAAGCATTGATTCAACTTGACTAATAACATTACTTTTTGTTTTTTTTAAGCTATTTTTTAATTTAGAAAAAAATCCCACAGTATTGTCAGCTCCTCAACTCACAAAATTTTTTGCTAATTCTTCAGTTCTAAGTTCCAATAATTTTGAGATGCCTTCATCTTGCATTGTAACTCCATATAATGTGTTAGCTTCTTCCATTGTTCCACGTCGATGACTTATTATAATAAATTGAGTGTTTTTATTAAAATTTTTTAGATATGCAGCAAATTTATAGACATTAACATCATCAAGAGCTGCATCAATTTCATCTAGAACACAAAATGCTGGCGGACTAACTCTCATAATAGCAAAATAAAGCGCAATAGCTACAAGTGCACGTTCTCCACCAGATAAAGCCTCCAAATGAGTCACTATTTTCCCTGGTGGTTGAACATATATTTCTATTCCAGCATTCAAAATGTCTGTATCATTAGTCAATTCTAATCTTGCATTTCCTCCATCGAATAAATCTCTAAAAGACTCATTAAAATTTTTATTTATCTTCTTAAATTTTTCAGAAAAAGATTTTTTCATCTGAGTTGTCAAATCATCTATTAAATTATAAAGCTCTCTTTTAGATTTTTCGACATCGCTTATCTGATCTTTCATAAATTCGTATCGGTTTAAAAGTTGACTATATTCTTCAACTGCAGATACGTTCACCATACCCAAATTTTTTATTTTTAATTTTAATTCATTTAAATTTTTGCTAATGGCTGAATTATTTTTTAAAACTTTAAAATTAGCTATAGCTTCTCTGCGAGTAAGTTCATACTCATCCCAAAGTTTAGCAATAATTGAGTCATAATCTTTTTGAAGATTAGTCTTTTTATCTTCGAGTCTAGAGATTTCAAGTGCAATTTTTTCTTTTTCATTTAAAATAGAACGTTCAGAAGTTCTAATCTGAGTTATTTCACTTTCTAAATTAATTTTTTCTTTGTTAAAAACATCAATATTTTGTTCTAATTCGTTAGACTGATTTTTTAAATTTTCAATTTCGAGATTAATTTGATCTATTTTTGCTTTTATGTCAACATTTTTTAAATTTATTAACTTTAATTCTGATAATAATTTAGATTTTTGGCTCTCTTTTAATTTTTTATTTTCTATAATAGAATTAATTTCAAAATGTAAAGTTTCAATGTTTTTATTTAAAGAGAAAATCTGCATTTTCAGTTCATTAAAATTTTCAGTTAATACGTTCTTTTTTTCTATAGAATTGTTTTTATTTGAATCAATAATAGTTAATGATTCTTCAATATTTTTTATTTTATTTTCAATATTATTAATTCCATTTTTAGAATCACTTATAATAACATTTAAATTTTCAATTTTTTTTATGATATCCTTTTTTTCTTGAGAAATTTTTGCATACATGTCTTTTAATGAAGACAATTCTATTAATCCCTTTTGGTATTCACGATCAGCATTAAAATAACTCAAATTAATTTTTTTATTCTCCTCATTTAAACTGTCAAAAACTTTTTGAGAATCAGATAAGTTATCTTTCATCTTAAGATAATCATCTTTAGCTTTTTTTACTTTTAATTTTAATTCTTCATACTCTTTTTTTAAAGACTCTATTTGTTTTTTTCGATTTAAAAGCCCATAATTTTTATTTAAAGAACCTCCTGTTAAAGGACCTCCCAAATTAACAACTTGGCCATCCAAAGTAACAATTTTAAATTTATAAGCTAATTTTTTTGAAATAATTAATGCATTTTCTATATTATCTACGACAATTATTCTTCCGAGCAAAAATTCAAGAATATTTTTATAAATATCCTCGCAACTACATAATTGACTTGCAATCCCCACAAAACCCTTATAAGATTTTAAATTTTCGTCCTTATTAAAAGAGCCTCCCTTTATATTTGAAATAGGCAAAAAAGTTGCTCTTCCTATTTTTTTTTCTTTTAATAAAAATATTGCTTTTTTTGCTGATTCTTCTGTGTCTACAATAATATTTTGCATAGCAGCTCCAAGAGCTGTTTCAATTGCGGCAGAAAACTTATTTGGAACCCAAATCAATCTAGAAACAGGTCCATGAATTCCATGCAAAAAATTTTTTTCTGCAGACCTAATTAAAAATTTTACGCTGTTAGAAAAACCATCTAAATTATTCTCCATTTCTTCTAATAAATGAATTTTTCTCAATTTTGTTTCAGTGTCGAGGGCCAAATTATTAGCTTTTTTTTTTAATTTTTCACAATTTTGCTCAAAAGATCTAAGATTTCCTTCCATATTTTTTATTTTTAAATCAGAACGTTCCATCTGATTTTTTAGTTCAAACAAAGAATTTTCTAGTGAAAACAAAGTCTTTTCTAAATCTGAAATTTTTCCTTTGTATATGTTTTTGTTTTGCTCAATTTCATTTTTTCTAAAATTTAAGTCTTCAAAATTAGTCTCAGCAGACATTATTTTTATTTTAATTTCAGTTTTTAATTTATTAAATCTCACAAGTTCTAAAGACAAATTTCCAGAGCTATTATCATCAGCAGATATCTGTTCAGATAATTTTTTTAAAGACTCTTCAACATTTTTGAGATCCAAATTTTTTCTAGACAGAGTTTTATTTAAACATGTTAACTTTTGATTTTTTTCTGCTAAAGAGCTCTCAATAAACGGCAAATTTTCATCCAATGACAAGATTTCCTGTGCTATTCTATCTATATTTTCTTTATTATGTAAAATATCATTTTGCAAAACAGAAATTTGTCCTGTTTTTTTTATAGACTCCTCAGCGCAATCAGAAATTTTTCGACGAGTTTCATCGATACAACTAGTTCTGTTAAAAATATTTTTAGAAAGCTCATTAATTTTAACACTAGATTCTTCTAATTTTGATTCTATCTCATCATATTGACCTCTGCAAATTGTAATTTTATTCTCATACTCCTGTAAAAAATCTGCAGATTGATTTAAAGTATGTAGCCACAACCCAATTTCAATGTATTTTTTTCTTTCAGCTAATTCAATATAGAGTTTTGCCTTTTTAGCCTGCTCTTTAAGAGGTTCTAATCTGCTATCCAACTCTTTAAAAATATCATATAATCTTAAAAGATTTTCTTCTGTTTGTTCTAATTTTTTCAGTGCTTGAGTTTTTCTATATTTATATTTTGAAATCCCAGCAGCCTCTTCGAAAATTTCTCTCCTATCTTCACTTTTAGAGGCAACTATGCTATCGATTTTTCCTTGGCTTATCATAGAATACCCATCTTTACCAAGTCCAGTATCCATAAAAATCTCAAAAATATCCTTTAAACGTACTTCTTTTTTATTTATTAAATACTCGCTTTCGCCAGAACGATAAAGCCTTCGCGTAATAAAAACCTCGTCTTCGTCTATAGAAAGGTGTCTGTTCGTATTATTTATAGTAATAGTTACGCTTGCAAATCCTTTTGCACGACGTTCTGTAGTTCCGTTAAATATTACGTCTTCCATTTTAGAACAACGTATTGTTTTTACTGATTGTTCTCCCATAACCCAACGAATAGCATCACTAATATTACTTTTTCCGCTACCATTTGGCCCAACGATTGTAGTTATCCCATTATTAAAACTAAGCACTGTCTTTTCAGGAAACGTCTTAAAACCTTGTATTTCAAGAGATTTTAATATCATACTCTCTCACCTGCATTTTCAACTAAGTCCTCTTAAAAAAGCATTAATACCCCATCAATTTTAAAGCTTCTCGTGCCGCCTCTTGTTCGGCTTCCTTTTTACTTTTACCCTTGCCCTTTCCAATAACATTATTATTAAGAGAAACCTCCACAACAAATCTTTTGTCATGATCAGGCCCAAACTGATCAACCAGCGTGTATTTTATAATTTCATTATGATTTTGCTGTATAATTTCTTGTAACTGAGTTTTATAATCTTTAAATGTATTAAAGTTAGGATTTTTTATATCAGGAATTATAAACTTCAGAATAAAGTCTCTAGCTTTCTCAAGGCCTCCGTCTAAATAGATAGCAGCAATAATTGCCTCAAAAGCATCTGCCAAAATAGATGGACGGTTAGCTCCGTTACTGTTTGCTTCTCCGTGACTCAACCTCAAAAAACGACCAACATTCAATATTTTTGAAAACTTGCACAGACTTTTTTCACAAACCAAAGAAGCTCTGAGTTTAGTCAAATCGCCCTCCGGAAAGTCCGGGCACTTAAAAAATATATAGTCCGATACAACTATGCTAAGCACTGAATCCCCCAAAAATTCTAAACGTTCATTACTGTCAAATTTAGCTTTAGATTCATTAGCATAAGAAGAATGTGTCAGTGCAGTTTTTAAATAATTCAAATTGTTAAAATTATACCCCAGATTTTTTTCTAACATTTGTATATCTGATTCTTTCATATTCTTCTCCTCTTAATCGTTTATGTCAACAACATTTTTAGAAATTTCTTCTTTTATAGTACTTTCAATTTCGTCAACGACTTTGCCATTAACATAATCGATTGTTAGCCTAATTGCATTTTTAAAAGTTTTAGCATTAGAGTTGCCATGAGCTTTAAACACAGGTTTTGAAATTCCAATTATAGGTGCACCACCAAATTCATTATAATCTATCTGTTTTTTTAATGACCTAATTTCTGGCAAGACCATAGCTCCCGCAATTTTTGTCTTTAAATTAGCATTAAACAAATTTTTTATTTTACTCATCAAAGTTAGAGCTACACCTTCAAAAAGTTTCAACATTATATTACCGGTAAAGCCATCAGTAACAACAACATCTGCCGCATCTTTAGGCACTTCTCTTGCCTCAATATTGCCAATAAAGTTCAAATTACTCTCTTTTAACCTTTTATAAGCTTCATGCTGGAATTCTCCCCCCTTATGTTCTTCAATTCCTACATTTACAAGTCCAACTCTAGGATTTTTAACTCCCATAACCTTATTCATATAAATTGAACCCATAACTCCAAATTGTCTAAGCATTTCAGGCCTACATTCAACATTAGCTCCACAATCGATAAGCATAAAACATCCCTTATCCTTAGGTACAACTGGTGCAAATGCACATCTTTTAATTCCATTTATCCTCTTAACAATAAAAGTCGCGCCCATAACTAAAGCACCACTATTACCAGCCGAAATAAATGCATCGCCCTCACCTTGCGCCAAAAGTTTTAGGCCCTGTGCCATACTGGAATTACTTTTAGACTTAATAATTTCAGACGGGTCATCCTCATTTGTTATCACTTCTTCCACATCATAAATATCCATGTGATACAAAATTATTTCATTTTCATTTGAGACTTTTTCTATTTTTTGTTTTGATCCCACCAACAAGATATTAATCCCATACTCAGCAACAGCCTCAGCGCAGCCTTTTAGAATTTCTAAAGGTGCATTATCTCCACCAAAAGCGTCAACAATTATTTTCATAAAATATCACAACTTTCTTTTAAAATTTTAATAGATCTATTAGCAAAAGCCTCGTAGCGGGCTTTTTTGTCTTTAACTAATGGAGTCAATTCAGATAAAAGCCCAAAATTAGCACCCATAGGCTGAAAATCTCCACAACAAGCCGTGCTTATGTAATTACAAAGAGCACCGATGATAGTTTCTGGCGGTAAAACTACAGATTTTTCATTATTTAATCGTTTAACAGCATTTATACCTGCAATAATTCCCGAAGCTGCAGATTCCATATAGCCTTCTACTCCAGTAATTTGACCTGCAAAAAAAATACTAGCCTCAGATTTCATACTAAAATCTGAATTTAAAATTTTGGGAGAATTAATAAAAGTATTTCTATGCATCACGCCATATCTTACAAATTCAACCTTTTTTAATGCTGGTACCATAGAAAAAATACGTTTTTGCTCTCCAAATTTAAGATTAGTCTGGAAGCCAACCATATTGTAAAGTGTTTTTTCAATATTTTCCATTCTTAGTTGTAAAACAGCCCACGGTCTTTTTTTACTTTTAGGATCTATTAGACCAACTGGTTTCATAGGACCAAATCGCAGTGTGTCTTTACCTCGTTGAGCCATAATTTCAACTGGCATGCAGCCTTCATAAATTTTCGGATTTTGCACATCAACCCCATGTAGATTAACTCTTTGAGCTGAAACTAGCTCATCGTAAAAATTTTCATATTCATCCTTAGTTAAAGGACAATTTATATAAGAATTATTATCTCCTCTGTTATATCTAGATGCTAAAAAAGCGTGATTCATATCAATGCTTTCAGCCATTATAATTGGAGCCGCAGCATCAAAAAAACTTAAAAGACCACCACACAAATTAAATATTTCCTTAGAAAGACTTTCGCTTGTTAAAGGACCTGTCGCAATAATAGTTATATTATCTCTTGGAATATTTTTAATCTCTTTTTCTACAACATTTATAAAAGGATGTTGGCGAATTTTTTCTGTCACCAAACAAGCGAACTTTTCTCTATCAACAGCCAAAGCTCCACCAGCAGAAACTCGACAATTATCTGAACATTGTAATAAAAGTGAGCCTAAAATTCTCATTTCTTCTTTTAAAAGCCCCGCCGCACTATTAAGTCTATCTGATTTAAAAGAATTTGAACAAACAAGCTCAGCAAAATTTTTATTCTTGTGTGCCGGCGTAAATTTATGAGGTTTCATCTCACAAAGATTAACATTAATTCCTCTATTTGCAACTTGCCATGCAGCTTCACAACCGGCTAAACCGGCTCCAATTACGTTTATGCTCATTTTTCCTCTATTTTCTCATAACCACAATTTTCGGTTATGCAATAAATTTTTTTCTTTTTCCCAAGTTTTTTAAACAAATTTTTTCCACATTGCGGACATTTATCCTCAAGAGGTCTATCGTTTGTAATAAAGTCGCATTTCGGATAGTTAATGCATCCATAAAAAGTACGTCCACGTTTAGTTTTTCTTTCGACGATATCTCCACCACATTTAGGACAAGGTACCCCTATTTTTATATCAATACTTTTCACATTTTTGCATTCAGGATATCCCGGACAAGCCAAAAACTTACCGTATTTACCGGTTTTTATTATCATTTTGTTGCCACATTTTTCACAAATCACATCCGATTCTTCCGGTTCAGACTGTTGTTCAGGTTCTCCATTTATGTTAACATTTCTAATAATATTTTTACACTCCGGATATCCCGAACAAGCGATAAACTTTCCGTACCGACTAAACTTAACAACCATTTTTCTGCCACACTTATCACAGATCAGATTCGTCTCATCTTCTTTTAGGTGAATTTTAACATTTTTCATATCTTCTTTAGCTTTTTTTAAATTTTCATTAAAATCCTCATAAAAATCAGATAAAATCTGGGTCCATTCTTCTTTGCCTATCTCAATAGTATCCAAATCGTTCTCCATTTTAGCAGTAAATTTGACGTCCACAATATCCGGAAAACGTTTTTTCATGAGTTCTGTAACCACTTCTCCCAACTCAGTAGGAATTAAAGTTTTGTTTTCTCTTTTAACATATGCTCTTCCAGTTATAGTAGATATTATTGCCGCATATGTTGAAGGGCGACCTATGCCATTTTCCTCTAAAGTTTTAATTAAAGAAGCTTCAGTATATCGGGGTGGCGGCTGTGTAAAATGTTGTGAAGCGGTCAAATCTTTTAAATTTAAAATATCTCCCTTTTTTAGTTCTGGAAGCTCCTTAGCCTTTTCTTCTTTTTCATCTTTTCCCTCTACATATAAAACAGTAAATCCATCGAAAGAAACCGTAAAACCAGAAGCTTTAAATATATATCCATTTGCTTCAATATCAACTTTAGTGGTGTTCAATAGGCAGTCAGACATTTGACTTGCAATAAAGCGTTCCCAAATAAGTTTATAAACTTTAAACTGATCCGAGGTTAATGATTTTTTAACTTTTGCAGGAGATAATTCTGGCATAGTAGGCCTAATTGCTTCGTGAGCATCCTGTGCATTAGATTTAGATTTAAAAACTCTCCTGCTATCCGGCAGATATTTTTCTCCCCAAGTAGATTTAATATATTCAGCAGCGGAATTAACCGCGTCTTCAGAAATGCGCAGAGAATCAGTTCGCATATAAGTTATAAGACCAACTGCTCCCAAGCCTTCAACTTCAACACCTTCGTATAATTCCTGTGCAACTTTCATTGTACGTTTAGCCTGAAAGCCCAATTTTCTAGAAGCATCTTGTTGCAAAGTTGAAGTAATAAAAGGAGGTGCAGGCGAACGTTTTTTGGAACCTTTTTTTATATTAATCACAGTATAATTAGAATTTTCAAGATCTTTTAAAATCTGATCGGCTTGTTTTTTATTTTTTATCTCGATTTTTCCATTTTTGTCTGCATATAAAGATGCAGTAAATAACTTTCGTGAACTTTTTGCAGCAAATTTTGCATCAATTGTCCAATACTCTACAGGGACAAAAGCTCTAATTTCATTCTCTCTATCAACAATTATTCTCAATGCAACGCTTTGAACTCTACCAGCAGATAAACCTTTTCTAATTTTACCAGATAAAAACGGACTCAACTTATATCCCACAATCCTGTCTAAAATACGTCTGGCCTGCTGAGCGTTAACTAAGTCTATATCAATAGTTCTAGGTGATTTCATACCGGCAGTAACACCTGATTTAGTTATCTCATTAAAAGTCACACGATTTTTTTCGTTAGGTGCAAGTTCTAAAACGTGTGATAAATGCCAAGAAATTGCCTCCCCCTCACGGTCGGGGTCAGTAGCAAGATAAACCTTTTCGTTTTTTTTAGATAATTTAACAAGTTCCTTAACTAAATCTTCTTTTCCCTTAATTATCTCATAATTGGGCTTAAAGTTATGTCGAATATCAACATTTAATTTTTCAGGAGGTAAATCACAAACATGGCCCATTGAGGCAACCACCTCATACCCCGATCCAAGATATTTTTTTATAGTTCTAGCTTTAGCCGGAGATTCAACAATCAACAAATTCGACATAAAACACACCTCAAATTATAATTATGTCACGCTATTAATTTTATAACCTACTATATCGGTTGCCAGCGTAACTTTTAATAAAACCATATATTTCTAATTCTGTAATACCCTGCAAAACCTTAGAAGGAGTCAATCCAGATTTATCTGCAAGCTCATTAACATAACAAGGCTTATCAGTTAAAGCGCTAAAAAGAGTTTTTGCTATATTAGATAAAATATCCAAATTTTCTCTTTCGAACTCGCTTTCTTCTTTATTTTTATTACTTTTATTTAAACTTAATTGTTGATATTCTTTATTTAAATTATTATATAAATGATAATATTCTTCTAAAATATCTTCAACTTTCATTACTGGTTTTGCGCAAATTTTAATCAATTTATTCGTACCATCCGAAACACTACTATTAATATTTCCTGGTATCGCAAATAAATCTCTATTTTGTTCCAAGGCCAAATCGGCCGTAATTAACGAACCGCTTTTTTCTCCTGCTTCCACAACCAAAACACCATCAGATAACCCAGATATAATTCTATTTCTCATAGGAAACGTCCAAGATGAGCATCGAAAGTCTGGAGGATATTCAGAAATCAAAGCTCCATTTCTAGCAACATTGTCTCTTAAATTTTTGTTTGCCATTAAATAATTAAAATTAATTCCGCAACCCAAAACAGCAATTGTCTTGCCTCCAGCCTGCAAAGCACCTTTTTGTGATAAACAATCAATTCCGATAGCGCCACCACTTATAACAACAACACCAGCTTTAGCAAGCTTATAGCCCATCTCAAACGAGATTTTATTGCCATAAACCGAAGAACTCCTTGTCCCAACAATAGCTATGCATAAATTACTGTTCATATCAGGCAAAGATCCTTTAACATACAGCACTGCAGGTGGATTGCTAATATTTTTCAATTTCTGAGGATATTCTGGATTCTCAATTGTAATTATATCGTAGCCTAAACGATTACACTTTTCAACTACTTTATAAGCTTTATTCAGATTAATTATTTTTAATTTCTCGATATTTTTTTTACTTAAAAAACAGGAAAATTTCCACAAATTAACTTTTTCATCCCAAAAATTTTTAGCATTTTTATAATGCTCTAAAATATCATTAATTTTGTGATTTCCAAACCCCAGAGCCTCCACGATAGAAATCCAATAAATCTCGTTAAATTTCATTGTCATTACTTCCTTGTTTTTCGCATCATTTCCCACATTAAAATTCCTGCAGCCATTGAGGCATTTAAAGACTCCGCGTTTTCAGACATAGGAATCGTCACGCATTCATCACAAAGAGCAATCGATTGCTTCAAGAGCCCATTACCTTCATTTCCTATTGCGATCGCAACTGCTTTCATTTCATTAAAATTAACATTAGTAATAAATTTTGCAGATTTATCTGGAACTGCTGCAAAAATTTTAATATTGTTATATTTTAGATTTTGAACGATCTCATAAAAATCGTCAAAAAATGAGATATTCAATCTAAATATAGCACCCATACTCGCGCGCAAAACCTTAGAATTATAAATATCGCAGCAATCGTTTGACATAAATATAAAATTTATTCCCAACGCATCAGCTGTACGCAAAATAGATCCCAGATTAGCTGGATCCTGTATATTTTCAAGTATAATAAATCTTCTTACATTAATTATTTTATTCAAGTTAAAATGTTTGTCAAGTTTTTCACAAACACAAACGATCCCCTGCGGATTTTGTGTACAGGAGATAGCGGGCAAAATGTTGTCCGAAATCTTGTAAACATATTCAGCACAATTAATAATACTTTTTAATTTATCAGAAAATTTATTTTCTGCGCTTTCATTATAATAAACTTCTTTTATTATAATATCATTCAAAAAAGCATCATAAGATAACCGAACACCCTCAACAACAAACTTTTTCTCCGATTTTCTAAAATTTGCATTAGAAATTAACTTTTTTACATACTTAATTTTTGTATTATCCTTACTAGAAATATAAATGCTCAAAAAAACTCACCATAAATTAAATATCGATATACAACAAAAACTGCGCTCAAGGCTAACCCAAAAGCGCATTTTGATGCTCAAAGTACAGACTTTACTTTATTTACTATTTCTTTAAATGCATTTTCATCTGCAATAGCTATTTCAGACAACATTTTTCTATTTAAATTAATATTAGCTTTTTTTAATCCATTAATAAAAACAGAGTAAGTAATACCATTCAGCCGGCAGGCCGCACTAATACGTGTAATCCACAACCTACGAAAATCGCGCTTTTTTTGCCGGCGACCAATATAAGCATAATTCCCAGATTTCATAACGGCTTCTTTAGCCATCTTAAAATGTTTACTTTTAGCGCCCCAATAACCTTTAGCTAACTTTAAAATCTTTTTTCTTCTTTTTCTGGTAGCCAAAGCACCTTTTACACGAGCCATTTTTATTACCTCCGATTGTAGTCTAAATTTTTATTTATAAGGAATCAACTTTTTTACCGCAACTACATTAGTTTTATCAGCAACAGTAGTTTTACGCAACCCTCTTTTTCGTTTAGTAGTTTTTTTATTTAAAATATGAGATTTATTAGCATGAGCTCTAATTACCTTTCCATTTTTAGAAAGCTTAAAACGTTTTTTAGCTCCACTATGAGTTTTTAACTTAGGCATATAAAATCCTCCTTAATTATAGGTATTATTTTCCATGCTTAGGTGCAAGGAACATTAACATATTGCGACCATCGAGTTTGGGTGGTTTTTCTACATTGGCAAAAGCTGAACATTGCTCTGCAAATCTATTCATAATATCGTAACCAAGTTCTGGATGACCCATTTCGCGACCTTTAAATCGAATAGATACCTTTACTTTATTTCCTGCAGCAATAAATTTAGATGAATGTTTAAGTTTTGTGTTAAAGTCATGAGTATCTATATTCAAAGAAAGCCTAATTTCCTTTAAACTTATAGTTCGTTGATTTTTTTTAGCTTCTTTTTCGCGTTTAGATTGCTCAAAACGAAATTTGCCATAATCCATAATTTTACAGACTACAGGTTTAGTTTGCGGTGCTATTTTGACCAAATCTAAATTTTTTTCAGAAGCAAGCTTTAAAGCTTTTTCGATAGGAACAATTCCAAGCTGAGAACCATCAGAATCAATTAGTCTCAATTCTTTATCACGAATTTCCTCATTAATTTGAAGTTCCTTACTGTTAATATTAAATGCACCTCCATGCAAAGCATAAAAATAACAAAGTGCAGATAGATAAACTCCCACCCGCACATCAATACTAAAAATAATATTGACCCATGTGAGTTAACACTTCATAGGTGAAAGTAGACTACTTTACTTTATTTTACAAAATTAATATAACAAATTTTTTTAAATAAGTCAATGACTATTTTCAATTTTTTTCGTTTTTTTTCTATTATAGAAACTAAAATGAAAAAATGTATGTTATAATAAAAGCACTAAAAATTATAAAAAGGAATGAAAATTTTGAAAAAAGGTATTAACTTGAAAATTATTATTTCTTTATTTCTTGCTGTTATTTGCTTTCCTACAAAACCTAATGTTTATGCAAATGAAGTTTCATATTATTCTTCTGCCCATTTAAAAAATAAATATCAAATGATAAACGGTCCTTGCTGGGCTTTTGCAAATATTGCTACTTTAGAAACTTTTCTTAATAAAAAAGGTATACTAAAAAGCAGTTTATCAGAAAAACATTTATTATCCTGGGCTAACAAAAAGTCTGGAAGCACGGGATGGCATATTCCAATAAATCATGGTGGGAACGCTACCATTGCAAGTGGATATTTTTTTTCTGGATGCGGTCCCGTCTTAGAAAAAAACTGTACATATAATATTAACAATACTTGTTTTGATACAAATTTATCTCAAATTAAACCCGAGTTCTGGATAAAAGGGCTAAAAATTATTGAAACGGATATTAATTCGATGAAAAAGGCAATTACTAAATATGGTGCTGTTACAATAATCTATCCTGTAAAAAGTAATTTATTTCATTCAGTATCTATTGTTGGTTGGAATGATGCAAATAAAAGTTGGATTGTAAAAGATAGTTCTAAAGCTTTTAATTATACGAATCTTCCATATTCAACAGTAATTTTGGAATGTTCTTGTTTTACAGATGCCGAAAAATTTCATTCAGATCAAAAAATATACCAACATGATAATTTCTGTTCGAATTGCCTGTACGGAAGTACTAGCCCATACACTAATTCTTCTAATAAAATTACTGTCGCTAACGTCTTCGACTTTAGTGGTAAGGAAAGTCTTGATTATATAACTATGTACAGTACTTCTGAAAATTCAAAATTAAATTTATTTTGTGCACCGGTGTTGCCAGATGGAACTCCTAGCAACAATAGATATACATGGAAAAACCTATATTGTAGCACAATTCCTTATAAAGGTTATTTTACAATCAAGCTAAATAATAAAATTAATTTAGATAAAAACAAGTATGCTATAATTGCTCAAATAGAAAAAACAAATACCTCTAAAGAACTGCCAAATATAGGATGCCAAACTCCTTGCGAAAAACTAATCTTAGGTCCTAGCAAACCCGGAAAAAGTTTTATCTTTTTACATTCAAGATTTTATGATATTTTTGATATTCCGGCGCTTCATGATATTTCTGGATTCTCTTTAAAAGCTATAACAAAAATTAAATAAAATTAAATATTTATTATATAAAAACACTGCTCACAGCTTTTCTGTGAGCAGATCTTATTGCAACTTAAAACAGCAAACGCAAAATCTTGTTTTAAATTGCTAAAATTATTTAGTCAGCCCAAGATTGATTAAGCCAACTAATAGTATTTTTGACTCTTTATAGTGAGATTATTGATGTAAATTATATCCATTAATAATAAAAATCTTTGTGATTTAAAAGTAGAATCCCCATCAAATAACAGCTTAACGATAGTAACGAAAAATTATATTTTGATTTAATTAGTATATAAAATCCAAACACAGCAATAGGCATAAGAATCATAAAAGAAGTCAGGACTATAAATTTTTCAGAAATTTTTATACTCAATTTTCTGCATAATAAATTAAAAAAAATTTGCCCGCCATCAAGTGATTCTATAGGTAAAATATTAAATATTCCAATAAAAAGATTAAAAAAAATTAGTTTGATTAAAAAATTAAATCCATAAAATCTATATACAAAAAACAGCACAAAACTAAAAATAATATTGAACAGAGGGCCTGCGATTAAAATAAATAAATCGTCATTATAACTTCTTTTTATACGGTTTTTATCGATTATATTAATGTCAAAAGCTCGAAGTGTAATTTCCCGAGGCTCACACTTCTTTATAAGCATAGCTAAAATATGACCGCATTCATGAATAATTGCAGCAAGAAGTCCATATATAACAAATCCGCTGTCATCAATGAGTAAAAGCAAAGTAATTATAGTTAAAAATGGAAAGCTAACAGTAATTTTACATCCCCAAAAGTTAAATTGTATATCAGATATTGATATTTTCAAAAAATTGCTCCGGGTCTAATTTTTGGTCTTTTACAATTAACTCAATATGAACATGAGTTCCTGTTGAATAATAACCTGTATTCCCCATTAGTGCTATAATCTGGCCACGTTTTACATTATTGCCAACAGATCCTTTTAGCTCTTTGCAATGTGCATATAACGATTTAATATTATTTCCATGATTAATAATCAAAAAATTCCCAAAAGATGGACTGCTTTCTGACTTTTCAATAACACCATTCATAACTGCGTATATAGGAGAACCTTCCTTGCCAGATAAATCCAAACCACAATGAAATTTTTCTTCTCCAGAAATAGGATCAGTTCTTTTACCAAATTTAGACGTAACAATTCCATTTTCTAGCGGTTTCGAAAGAGGAACAGATAATTTTATTGGAATAGATTGTAAATTATTTTCTGAATTAATAATAGATGTGGTAACAATATTCTTTCTGTCCTTTAAATTTATAAAGGGTACTTTAACTTTAAATGCATCTTTTTTATCAATAAAATTCGAAGCTACAACAAGTGAATTATTAATATTGTTAAAATACCAATTTCTTATTAAGTTAAAATACTCAATGCCTAAAACTTTAAGTGTAAATAGCGAAGTTAAAGCAATTATACTAATTATAAGTTGAATAGTTAAAAGCAATGGAACGCCTTCGTATCTAGAACGTTTTTTTTCTTGTTCGAGATGGTTATTATCATTATTTTCTAAATTTTTTACTGAGCAATTATCTAGCTGTATAGGCTCGTTCATAAGCTTTGTCAAAACAAAAAGTTAAGACGGTATTTCCCCTCCTTTTATAATCTTATTAAACTAATATGAAAAAATGAGGCAGCTAATTACTTAATTTTATAAAAATATTAAATAAAAAATTAAAGACTTTTAATACAGCTAAAAATCATAAAAAAATGCAAAATGCTTCCAAGTAAAACAAATAAATGCCAAATTGAATGTATATATTTTTGTTTTTTGCCTATAGCATATAAAACAGAACCTAAAGTATACGCCACTCCACCTAAAATAAGGAGTACTAATTGTGAAGCAGATATACTAATAATTAAAGGTTTTAATGCAAATATAACTCCCCATCCCATTGCAATATAACATATCATAGAAAATTTAGAAAATTTTTTTATATCTATCGAATTAAATATAATTCCAACAATAGCAGCAATCCAAACGACAGAAAATAACAACCATCCCACAAAATTATTAAGCACCAAAAGGCATATAGGAGTATATGTCCCGGCTATGAGTAAAAATATTGAACAATGATCCAACACTCTAAAAACTTTTTTTGCTCTGCCAGGCAAAAGAGCATGATAAAGTGTTGATATAATATAAAGAACAAAAAGAGATACAGAATATATTGTTATACAAAGAATAGACTTTACTTCAAAATTCGAATTTATAACCAATAAAACTATTGCAACAATTGAGAGTGTTGCACCAATTCCATGCGATAAAGCATTAAAAACTTCTTCTAAAGAAGAATATTCTGGCAAATTAAACTCTCGCAATTTTTTTAAACGGATTGCAGATTTTTCGCTTAACGTGTTTCTTTTTATCATCATTTGCCATAACTCTCCTTTAATTTTAAGTTATATTCAAAACTAAGTTTTATTTGCTTTTTTCATTCTCTGTTCTTTATTTAATATAATTTTTCTGAGTCGAATATTTTTAGGAGTTACTTCAACGAGTTCATCATCTCCAATAAATTCTAAAGATTGCTCCAGACTCAACACAGTATGTGGAATTAATTTTAAGGCATCATCCGAGCCAGAAGCTCTTGTATTTGTCATATGTTTTTTCTTGCACACATTAACTACAAGATCTTCTGCTTTAGAATTTGATCCAACTATCATTCCTTCATAAACTGCAACACCTGGGCCAATAAAAAGTTTACCTCTTTCTTGTGCAGCAAATAATCCGTATGTAGTTGTCTCTCCTGCCTCATATGCCACCAAAGACCCCTGATTCTTTTGTTGAACATCTCCCTTATATTGTTCATAACCATTAAAAATATGATTCATTATTCCATTTCCATTAGTATCTGTTAAAAACTCAGATCTATATCCCATCAAACATCTTGCAGGAATTTTAAATTCTAAGTGTGTTGTTCCATTTCCTTTTGTCGACATATTTAGAAGTTCTGCCTTCCTCGCACCGATTTTTTCCATAACTGCACCCACATAATTATCCGGCACTTCAATCATTAAAAGTTCAATAGGTTCTTTCAGGACTCCATCAATATTTTTCATAATCACTTTAGGCCTAGAGACTTGGAATTCAAAATTTTGACGTCGCATAGTTTCTATCAATATAGACAGATGCAACTCACCCCTACCAGAAACTTTAAAAGTGTCCGCAGAATCAGTTTCTTCTACTCTCATGGCAACATTTGTTTCAACTTCTTTAAACAATCTATCTCGAAGATTTCGTGAAGTAACAAATTTACCTTCTCTACCAGCAAAAGGGCTGTTATTAACCATAAATAACATTGATAAAGTCGGTTCATCAATTTTTATAAAAGGCAATGGTTCTACACATTCTAGAGAACAAACCGTCTCTCCTATATTTAAATCATCAATTCCAGAAACAGAAATAATATCTCCCAAATAAGCCTTATCTGTTTCTACACGTTTTAGGCCTTCAAACTGATAAAGCTTTGTTATTTTTACATTTGTATTAGAACCGTCTCTACGACATAAAACCGCAGTTTTTCCTGTTTCAGCAGCTCCTCTTTCAACCCGACCAATTCCTATTCTACCCAAATATGAGTCATAGTCTATGTTAGAAAAAAGAATTTGAAGTGGAGCGCTTATCTCTCCTTTAGGCGCTGGAATTTCTTCTACGATTTTTTCAAGCAAAGGCACCATATCGACTCCTTTTTTCTTTGAATCTAGCGTAGCATATCCATTCTTGGCAGAAGTATAAACAACAGAAAAATCTAACTGATTATCATCTGCACCTAATTCAATAAATAAATCCAAAACCTCATCTACAACTTCTTTAGGCCGTGCACCTGGACGATCTATTTTGTTAACGACAATAATTGGTTTTTTGCCAAGATTTAACGCCTTTTTTAACACAAACTTTGTCTGTGGCATACACCCTTCAAATGCGTCAACTAAAAGCAAAATTCCATCTACCATAGTAAGAATACGTTCTACCTCACCACCAAAATCTGCATGGCCAGGGGTATCTACAATATTTATTTTTATATCTTTATACATAACAGCAGTATTTTTTGATAGTATAGTTATTCCTCTTTCGCGTTCCAAATCGTTAGAATCCATAACTCTATCTGTAATCACTTCATTTTTTCTAAAAACGCCACTTTGTCTTAATAATTTATCTACAAGAGTAGTTTTTCCATGATCAACATGTGCCACAATTGCAACATTTCTTAAATCGTTTCTTATGTCCATAACAAAACAAATACCTCTTTTTAATCTTTATTTTTCAATTTTTTTATTTCTTCAAAAAAAGTTTTTGGGAGTAACCCAAATTTTTTCTTATTATTCAAAATATATTCTACAAAAAAATCCTTATTTTTCTGGGACTTTTTTTTATCAAAAAATAATAAAGTCTCTATGCATAAAGATACACATACGCTAAAAAGCTCAAAGTCTTCTTTGATTATATCTAGCTCATAATAATTTTTAAAATTGTATTTATGCATCATTATTATAGATTTATCTTCAGTCAATAACGAAAATTCTTTTTTTAAGATATCTCCAACAATATTAATTGGATAGCCCTTTATAAAAGCAGAAATATTATTTTCACAAACTTTCAAAATTAGTTTTATTTTTTTTTCTTCAGCGTTAATATTATATGTTTTATTAAAAGAAAAACCATGCTGTCTTATTTTAGAAGCTCTTTTTCCGTTAGAATTAAACAAATCCAATTTCATTCCTAAAACGCTATGTTCTATAAGAACAGAATATTTTTCTTTTCCAAAATCATTACAAACTATAAACCCAGGTTTTTGTTGTATATACGCATTTTTAATGTATAGTTTCATAAAAATAAGAACCTCATAATAATTTTTTAAAAATAAATTTAGATGACAGACAATTTTATCACAATTATTATTTTTATAAAATTGTAAAAAATATTATAATTTATGCACAATAAAAGCTAAAGATTTTTTAATCATTTCGAATTCAGATATTTTAAATAAGCGTTAATAAAACCATCAATTTCACCATTCATAACCGCGTTAACGTTTCCCATTTCAAAATTGGTTCTATGGTCTTTAACCAAAGTATACGGCATAAAAATATACGATCTAATTTGAGACCCCCAGGCAATCTCTTTTTGATCGCCCTTAATGTCTTCTATTTTTTCCAAGTGTTCACGTTCTTTAATTTCTATCAATTTTGATTTTAACATTTTAAGCGCAACTTCTCTGTTTTGATGCTGACTTCTTTCATTTTGACAAGACACAATTATCCCTGTTGGAATATGCGTTAATCTAACAGCAGAAGATGTCTTATTAACATGTTGGCCACCTGCGCCACTAGCTCTAAAAACATCCATTTTTATATCATCCGGAGATATTTGCACATCAAAATCGTCGTCAATTTCTGGCATAACTTCAATTGAAGCAAATGAAGTGTGCCGTCTGCCCGATGAATCAAACGGAGAAATTCTAACCAAACGATGTACTCCTGCTTCTGATTTTAAATATCCATAAGCATTTATACCTGATATTAAAATAGACACACTTTTAAACCCAGCTTCTTCACCATCGAGGTAGTCCAACGTTTTAACTTTAAATTTGTGATGATCCGCCCATCTACAATACATTCTATAAAGCATTTCAACCCAATCCTGTGCCTCTGTTCCTCCTGCTCCTGCATGAAACGTAAGTATGGCATTTCTAGAATCGTACTCACCATTTAATAAAGTTTCAAGACGTTGTTCTTCTATACTGATTTTAATCAAATTCAAGTTGATTTTAATTTCTTCTAATAAACCTTCATCTTGTTCTTCTTTAGCCAAATCAATTAACACAGAGGTATCGTTAGAAATAGATAACAGTTTATAATATTTTTGCTGTTTATTTTTAATTTCACTAATTTTTTGCAAAATTTTATTTGAATTTTCAATATCATTCCAAAAATCGGGTTGGGCAGTTTTTTTTTCAAACTTTTTTAATTCTTCGTCTATTTTATAAACTCCTATAGCTTCAGATAGATCTTTTATTTGTGATTTTAAATTTTCAAGCTCAAGTTTCAGTTCTTCCACTTGTAACAATATAGCCCCTCCCCCAACTTTTGCATAGAGTTATTATACCCGAATTTAGCAAAAATGTAAAGAATAAACACTTTATCAATTTTATTTTTTTAACAGAAAAATTAAGTTGAAATTTGTGAAACAATTATGTAAAATTTAACTTGAATAATAAATAAAATAGGAGTAAAAAATGAAAAATTATAAAAAGTTTGGGATATGCCCAGTATGCAAAGCAGATTGTAAAATAGACGAAGATATTGTAGTATGTCCAAAATGTGGTGCACCATATCATCGTGAATGCTATAACTCAATCGGACAATGCTTGTTTGAAGATAAGCACTCCGAAGGATTTTTGTACCCAAAGCAGTTTGAGCAAAATAATACAATAAAACATAATAAAAATGAGAACATAAATAACGTTGAAAATAGAGAGGAAAAGAGTTTAAAAAAGTGTCCTCATTGTTTTAGCGAAAATCCTATGGATTCACTTTTTTGCAACAATTGTGGCTTTCCTCTTTCTGGAACTTACACTAGAACAAGTTTTGAAGAAATCCCCATAGCTCCACTTTTTGATAAATTTAAAGACATGAACAAAGATGAAATTATAAATGACATAAAGATCTCTGAATTTGTGCAATATATAAAAGGGAATTTTTTGTATTATATACCAATATTTAAAAACATTAATAAAAATAATAAAAGCAGATTTAATTTCAGTGCATTTTTGTTTTCTGGTGCATGGTTTTTATATAGAAAAATGTATAAAATTGGAATCATTTTAACATCTTTATTAATTTTATTTTCAATATTATCAACATTTATCGAATTTACATATGCCAACGAAATCTTAATTTCTTTGCTAAATAAGGTTGGTATTTCAAACACTTCTGAAATTACTCTAGATAAGTATGACCTATTTTTGACTAATTTTTATTCTTTGCCCCTTCTTCAAAAATTTCTTGTTTTTTTGCCTTCGATATTCAAGTTGATAACCTTTATAGTAATGTTAATTTCTGGAGTTGTTGCAAATAAAGTTTACTATAAAAATTGTTGTTCAAAAATAAAAAAAATTAGAGTTCTTTGTAAAGATGATATTAAATTATATGAAGAAAAAATTAATAAATTTGGTGGAGTAAATTTTAGCGTTATACCATTTTTTTCAATTTGCTATATTATAATAGAGTATCTGCCAAGATTTTTAATATAAAAATTTAAAACTGTTGGGACTGATTTTTTGAATATACTCGTAACAGGTGGCGCTGGTTATATTGGTAGCCATACGTGTGTTAAACTTCTTGACACTGGATTCAATGTAATAATTTTAGATAACCTCAGCAATAGTAATCCTAACGTTATAGAACGTATTGAAAAAATAGCAAACAAAAGAGTAAAACTGTATGTTGGAGATATACGTAATCATAACATTTTAAAAAAAATATTTTCTGAAAACCGAATCGATTGTGTTATTCATTTTGCTGGATTAAAATCTGTAAATGAATCTTGCATAAATCCGATACTTTATTTTGACAATAATGTCAGTGGCACCATAAGTCTTTTAAAATTTATGGAGAAATTTTCTGTTAAAAATTTTATATTTAGCTCCTCTGCAACGGTATATGGTAATGAAGCTTCTCCCCCCTATGACGAATCCATGCCAACCGGAAAAGTTTGCAATCCATATGGCAGAACTAAATATTTTATAGAAGAAATTTTAAAAGATATTTATAAAGCTAATAATTCTTATAATATTACTATTCTAAGATATTTTAATCCTATAGGCGCACACCAAAGTGCTCTTTTAGGAGAAAACCCAGTTGGAATTCCTAACAATATTATGCCTTATATATCTCAAGTAGCAGTAAATAAATTACCTACGCTAACTATTTTTGGCAATGATTATAATACACCAGACGGCACATGTATTAGAGACTATATTCACGTTGTAGATTTAGCTTGTGGGCATTTAAAAGCTTTAGAAAAAACAATAAACTCTTCAGGAAGATTTAATATTTACAATTTAGGAACAGGCAAAGGCTATAGCGTATTGGAATTGGTGCATGTTTTTGAAAAGATCTCCGGTCAAAAAATTAAATTTAAATTTGGTCCACGACGCAAGGGCGATCTTCCTATAGTATATGCCTCTACCAAAAAAGCTGAAAAAGATCTGAAATTTAAAGCTAAGTTTGATCTCGAAAAAATGTGTTTAGATTCTTGGAATTGGCAAAAAAATATTTAAATAATCGATTTATTCTTTAAAACAAAACCCTCCTGTGTATCATTTAACACTAGTGAGGGTTGATTTTATTATATTATAGGCTTTTTAAATGCCCATAAATAAAAATCTTTTATTTACATTCCAAAAGCCGACATTATCTGAGGATTAAACAGCATTGATATGTAAGTAATAACAGTAGAAACCGCAAGAACAACAAACAAGCTTTGCTCCAAATAAGATAGTACAATTGCTATCGCAAAACCTAAAATTCCTGGAATCATCCCATATGGAGCCTGAAAAACTTCAGGAATTAGCATAGAAGTTAAAACAGCATATGGCAAATAAGCTAATAAAGATTTAAAAAATGTATTTTGAATAGGTTTTTTGCAAAAGATCAAAGGTAACATTCTTGTAAAATAAGTTGTTATAAATAAAATAATAATTCCAATCCAAACGTATGTATTATTCATTAACTTGCGCCTCCTTTACATCTTTAACAGGCCAAATACAAGCTGCAATTGCTGCACTAAAAATTGAACCTGCTACCAAAACCCAAGATGAAGCTGATTGGCCCATTAAATTAACCAATATGTTGTTCAAAGGTTTAATTCCCTGCATAATAAAGCTAAGTACCCCTGATAGTATTGCGACAAAAAGTATAGGTTTAGATTTTTTTACGGCAGGAACAACCGAAGCCACTAACATAGCATATAGTGCCATGCTCATAGCAATACAAATATCCTTAGGAACAAGAGTCGTGGCCAAATTTCCTACAATAGCACCTACTCCCCAAGCAAAGTATGGGAACGACATAACTCCGAGGAAATAATCTGCAGGAATCTTACCTTCACGACGAATAGTAAGTGCAAAAATTTCGTCAGTGTTTCCCATTGCAATTATAAGTCTTTTCCATAAACTCACGTTTTCGTCCAATCTTTGCGATAAAGATAATGAAAGCACAATATTTCTAAGATTAATAACTAAAAGAGCAATAAAAATGCTAAAATAAGTAGAGTTTCCGAACATTAATGCCATAGCATTCATCTGTCCAACACCAGTAAAACTAAGAACAGACATTGCGATGGAGCTAAAAAATTCAAATCCTCCAGTTGCCGCATTAACACCAAGAGTAAATGCAAGAGGCAGATAACCTAGTCCAATCGGAATACCTTCTTTTACTCCCTGTTTTAATAATGATTTATTTTCTTTCATCTTAGAAGCAATACCTCCTTAAAAAATTAAATAAGCATTTAGATATTATACCATATCAACACAAAAAAAGGAACAAAAATGCGTAGTTTTTTACATTTTTGTTCTTTTAATATTTTTTCAAATAAATATGAACGTTTCTATGCTATTCCGATGCTTTATTTTTTAGCTCAAAAGATTCACAGTCGGTGCATTGACAAAGTGTGGGATTTTCTTCATGAGTCCCTACTTTTATTTCATCTAGCGCGCAGTAGTTAACTGTTCCACAATGATGTTTACACTGTACAACGGAGCATTTTATACTAGGATTTGCATTTTTAGTATTCATAATTATCTCCTCCAAAAAAATATAAAATAGACAAACCAGCCGTTTTTGATCTGCCTATAATATTTTAAACTAAATTATAAAATTATATTCATAGTTGCATTATTTTATTTGTAACACTTCTTACAGTATTCGAAGGGATCGCAAAACCTATTCCTTCTATGTCGTCTCCAGTAGATTTTGCTACAATAAGTCCAATAAATTTACCGTCTTCGCCAAACATACCACCACCAGAATTACCATGATTTATCTCTGCATTTGTTTGAATTAATGTCATGGTTTCTCCCTCTACATTAAGTGTCCTATCAATCGCACTTATAATTCCGTCTGTAACCGAGCCTCCTAGGGTTCCCAAAGGATTCCCAATAACTATAACGTGTTCACCCACCTTTATTTTATCAGAATCACAAAAAGTTATCGGCTTTAAATTTGACGCTTCAATTTTTAAAACAGCAATATCTTCTTTTTCGTCTTTGCCAATTAGCTTTGCCGTATATTTTTCTCCACTATGTAAACTAACTTCTATACTTGTAGCTTCTTTAACTACATGTGCATTGGTGCCTATGTATCCATCATCAGTTAAAATAACTCCACTTCCTGCTCCTTTAGAAACTTCCTTTGTTTTTGTATTCTCATCAGTAGAACTAATTGTGGTTTCAATTTCTACCACAGAATCTTCTACTAATGCAACTACTTCTGATGTAGAAATACCGTTATTACTATCCGTATTTTCAAAGTTTATGCTATTATCGTCTATTGTTTTCTCATCTCTACTAAAAAATAGTTTATATCCCAAACCTCCTCCTACAAAACCTATAATAAACGAGCAAAAAAGGAATAAAATAAAAAATAACAATGTATTATATTTATTTTTTATATATTTTTTTAAATTAATCATAAAAACACCTCTTTTTAAAATACAGAATTACAATCTAAAATATGATTATTTTTAAATTATATCCTAAAATGCAACATAAATTTCTTATAATTATATTAAAAAATGTAATATTTGTCAATTATAAAAAACGAAAAAGATTCCTTATTAATTTTAAAAGGAATCTTTTTTATTAATTTATTCAACTGTTACAGATTTCGCAAGATTTCTTGGCTTATCAATGTCGCAATTTTTAAAGTAAGCAATATAATAAGAAAATAACTGAAGTGGAACAACTGATAGGGAGGGCACCATTATATCAGAAATGTCGGGAACATATATATTAAAATCAGATACAGATTCAATATCTTTATGTTTTTGACTTGTTAAAGTCAAAACAGTGGCTCCTCTTGCTTTAACCTCTTTTATGTTACTTATCATTTTTTCATACAGCAAATCATTAGTAGCCAATGCCACTACTAGAGTCCCATCTTCAATTAAAGAGATTGTTCCGTGTTTTAATTCCCCTGCAGGATAAGCTTCAGAATGAATATACGAAATTTCTTTTAATTTTAATGAACCTTCAAGAGAAACTGCATAATCGGTGTTCCTTCCAATAAAGAATACGTTTTTACAATTATAAAATTTCTTTGCAAGAGTTTTTATTAAATTATGGCCACTCAAAATTTTTTCAATTTCCGAAGGAATCTTCATTAAATCTTTAATATAAGAATTATACTGCTCATAGCTAACCTTAGAAAGTTTATCCGCCATATATATAGCCAACATATAGATAACACTCAGTTGAGTACTATAAGCCTTAGTTGTAGCTACCGCAATTTCTGGCCCGGCCCAAGTATAAATAACGCTGTCAGACTCATTTGCAATTGAACTCCCCACAACATTAACAATTGATAGAGCCTGAGCTCCAAGCTTTTTAGCCTCTCTAATTGCCGCCAAAGTATCCGCTGTTTCGCCAGACTGACTTATGGCAATTACCATAGTATTTTTGTCAACAATTGGGTTCATATATCTAAATTCTGACGCAACATCTATTTCTACTGTTTTTCTTAACATTTTTTCAAAAATATATTTTGCAACATATCCCACATGATAAGCTGAACCACAAGCTAATATACAGATTTTATTTATATTTCCTAGCTTTTCTTTAGAAAGTGATATGCCATCAAAGAAAATCTTTCCATCTTTTATTCTAGGTTTTATAGTGTCCATAATAGCTTTTGGCTGTTCCATGATTTCTTTTAGCATAAAATGTTCATATCCAGATTTTTCTGCCACAGAGACATCCCAATCAATATGAAAAACATCTTTTGAAATTAGATTTTTATTTTTATCATAAAATTTTATATTATCTTTATTAACTATGGCAATCTCTTCATCTTTTAATCTTATAATATTTTTTGTCCGAGAAACTATAGCTGTTGCATCAGAAGCTATAAAATTTTCGTTTTTACCAACCCCGACAATAAGCGGACTGGATTTTTTAACCGCAACTAAGGTTTCAGGTTCATTTTTACAAATGATTCCTAACGCATAAGAACCTTCTATGATATTTATAACTTTAATTACAGTATTTAAAACATCGCCATCATAATATAGATCTAATAACTGAGCAACAACTTCACTGTCGGTTTCCGATTCAAAATTTATTCCTTTTTTTATCAAATTTTCTTTTAAACAAAGATAATTTTCAATTATTCCATTATGAACAACCGCAAAATTTTTTGATGCACTTGCGATTGGGTGAGAATTTTTTTCAGAAGGTTTTCCATGTGTAGCCCATCTAGTGTGGCCTATTCCTAAATGCCCTTCTAAAGATATTGCACTAAGCTTGTCACAAAGAGATTTGAGCCTTCCCTTTGCCTTTACTATTTTTATTAAATTTCCATCATACACAGCAATCCCGGCAGAGTCATATCCTCTATACTCCAATTTTTTTAATCCATCTAACAACAAAGGTGTAGCTTGATCGTATCCAACGTAGCCTATTATGCCACACACACAAATTCCTCCCGCTTTATGTTAAAGTTTTAATATCATATTATCTTAAAATAAATTTTTTGTGATATGTTTATCAAAAATATATAATTCACAAATCTCCTAAAATTTCACATACTTATAAAGTATATCACATTGCTATAAATTTATCAACCAATCTCGAATGTTGAAATAAATTCTGGTATATTGTATAATATAAAAATAAATTTTGTTTGAGGAGGCACTGCTTTGTCTTATATAAATGAAAAATTAGATTACATTATCAGCCAAAATCCTAATGAAACGGAATTTCATCAAGCGGTATCTGAAGTCTTCCAATACCTAGGTCCTGTCATTGAAAAAAATCCGGAATACAAGAAATATAATATAATTGAACGAATTTGTGAACCAGATCGTCAGATCAAATTTCGTATTAGTTGGGTTGATGACTCAGGCAATGTTCAAGTTAATCGAGGATACAGAGTTCAATTCAATAATGCTATTGGTCCTTATAAAGGTGGGCTACGGTTTCATCCTACTGTCAATACTAGCATAATGAAATTTTTAGGGTTTGAGCAGGTTTTTAAAAATGCTTTGACTGGTTTACCAATTGGTGGTGGCAAAGGTGGTTCCGACTTTGATCCAAAAGGAAAAAGTGATCGCGAAATTATGTCTTTTTGTCAGAGCTTTATGACAGAATTATTTCATCATATTGGGCCGGATACTGATGTTCCTGCAGGTGATATTGGTGTTGGTGCCAAAGAGATAGGATTTTTGTTTGGTCAATATAAAAGGCTTAAAAATGCATATCAGGGTGTTTTAACAGGTAAAAGTATAAATTATGGCGGTTGTTTAGCCAGAAAAGAAGCTACGGGATACGGGCTTTTATATTTTGTTGACGAAATGTTAAGGCAAAATAATATATCTTTAAAAGATAAAACAGTGTGTATTTCTGGTGCGGGTAATGTTGCAATATATGCAGCAGAAAAGGCTATATCTTTGGGAGCTAAGGTTCTTACAATGTCTGATTCATCAGGATATATTTTTGATCCGATGGGAATTGATATTGATTTAGTGAAAGAAGTAAAAGAAAATCAAAGAAAGCGTATTCACGAATATATAAATGTGCGAACAAATGCTAAGTATTTTTCTGGCAAGTTTGAATGGAATATCCCTTGTGATATTGCTTTGCCTTGTGCCACTCAAAATGAATTAGATGAAAAATCGGCTTTGAATTTATTAAAAAATGGCGTAACTGCTGTTGCTGAGGGTGCTAATATGCCTTGCACTCCAGAGGCTATTAAGCTTTTTCTCGATAATAATATTTTATTTGGACCGGCTAAGGCTGCCAATGCCGGGGGCGTGTCTGTTTCTGCTATAGAAATGTCTCAAAACAGTGTTCGTCAAGTTTACTCTTTTGAAGAAGTCGATAGCAAACTTAAAAATATTATGTCGAATATTTTTGAAAAAATTTCTACAGTTTCAACTGAATACAGTTTAAATAAAAATTATTTGGCTGGGGCAAATATTGCAGGCTTTATTAAGGTTGCTGATGCTATGATTGCTCAAGGTGTTGTTTAACTTTGTTTTTATTATAAAAAGCTTGAACGGTAGAAATTTATGTTTAACTATAAGGAAAATAAAAAATATATTCTATCTTACTTAATTTTAGCATTTTTTATTGTTGTAGGCATCATTGCTTTTTATATATTTAATCCACAAAAAAATCTTCTTACAAATAATTTGGACAACATGAATATTAACAACGAGAATTATATCAAAAATAAAGATGAAAAAAATAATCCTAACAATACAGAGACAATTTCTGCATCAAAAAATATAAGTGGTGATAATTCTGTTGTTCAAAAAATTCCAAGTGAAAAAACAAGTAAGAATTATATTGACTTCTCTGGATGGAATAGCTCTTGCAATCCTGCATTGGTTGTCATAAACAAAGATAATCCTATTCCCACAAATTATAACTCTAAAATTATTGATTATAAAGACGTTAAAATAAATTCAATTATAAAAAATGATCTAGATAATATGATAAATGATGCGGCTAAATTAGGATTGAAAATTTATCCTTCTTCAGGATACCGCAGCGTTGAACGGCAGACTATGTTATTTAATAAACAGGTTTCAAAATGTAAGAAGCAAGGATATAAATCTGAAACAGCAGAATCTGTTGCAGCTACTGTTGTCGCGAGGCCACGAACTAGTGAGCATCATACTGGGTTGGCGATTGACTTTAATGAAATTCGGGATGATTTTTATAAAACTAAAGAGTACAATTGGCTTATAAAAAATGCAGCTGAATATGGTTTTATATTGAGATATCCTAAAGATAAAATCGATACCACAAACGTTATTTATGAGCCATGGCATTTTAGATATATTGGTAAGGAGCTTGCAAAAGAAATTATTCGCACGGGTTTATGTTATGAGGAATATATTGAGTCAATTATGAAAAAGTAGGGTTGTTATCTCCCTGCTTTTGTTTTAATTAAGGATGGTTAAAATGACAAATATGAATGATTTTTTAGAATTGAGAAAAAAAATAATAGAAAAAGATTTTAAAAGTATGAATGAGAAACAAAAAGAAGCCATTTTTACTGTGGATGGTCCTCTTTTAATCTTAGCTGGAGCTGGCAGCGGAAAAACTACAGTGTTAGTTAATAGGATAGCTAACATTATAAAATACGGCAATGCTTATAATGACTCTTTTGTTCCTGATTTTGTTGATGAAAAATATCTCAATAAAATAAATAAATATTTAGAAAAAGACAGTGATAACAATAATTTACCCTTGGGGCTTAGTGTTAACACCGCTAAACCATGGCAAATTTTAGCTATTACTTTTACTAATAAAGCTGCAAATGAGTTAAAAGAACGTCTTGTAAATATGCTTGGTGAAGCTGGAAATGATGTTTGGGCTTCAACTTTTCATTCTACTTGTACAAAAATTCTTCGTCAGCACGCTGATAAAATTGGTTATTCTCGCCATTTTACGGTTTATGATAGTGACGATGTGAAAAGATTAATTAAAAGTTGTCAGCAAGAACTTAATATCGATGATAAAATATTGTCATATAAATCTATTATTTCTGCAATATCTCATGCAAAAGATAAAATGATAAATTGCAGAGAATATAACCGTCAGACTGAAAATGATTTTAGATTAACACAGATAGCAAAAGTTTATACTTTATATCAAAAACACTTAACTGACGCAGATGCAATGGATTTTGATGATCTTTTACTTAATGCGGTTACTTTGTTTAAAAAATGTCCGGATGTTTTAGATTATTATCAAGATAAGTTCCATTATGTTATGGTCGATGAATATCAGGATACTAATAAAGTACAGTATGAATTTATTAAATTAATTTGTAAAAAAAGAAAAAATTTGTGCGTTGTTGGGGACGATGATCAGAGTATTTATAAATTTAGAGGCGCAACTATTGAGAATATTCTAAATTTTGAAAAAACACATAAAAATGCAAAAATAATTAAACTTGAACAAAATTATCGCTCAACACAAAACATCTTAGATGCTGCAAATGCAATTATAGAAAATAATAGCGAAAGAAAAGGCAAAAAACTCTGGACTCAAAATGTAGCTGGAGAGAAAATTTATGTACATACAGCTTTTAATGAAATTGACGAAGCAAATTATATTGCAGAAACTATTTTAAATAAAATTGCTGCGGGCGCTAATTACTCGGACTTTGCTATTTTATATAGAATGAATGCTCAATCTAATAACATTGAACGGGTTTTTATAAAGTCTGGTATATCATATAGAATCATTGGCGGACATCGGTTTTATGAACGTAAAGAAATTCGTGATATGATTGCATATTTAAGCGTTATTAATAATCCAAATGACGATATAAGACTTCGCAGAATTATTAATAAACCTAAACGAGCTATTGGAGAGAAAACTATTTCTAAAATTATAGAAATTTCTGCTCAAACTGGTAACGGAATGTTAGAAATTATTCGGAATGCTGATGAATATGCTGATCTTTTAAGAGCTTCGTTAAAATTGAAAAAATTTGCTGAGTTGATCGACAATTTTATCGAATTTTATGATAAAGCAGAGAATTCTTTATGCGATTTATATCATAAAATTCTCGAAGACACCGATTATATAGATAACGTTAAATTTGAAAAAGATGATGTTGACGCTAGAATCGAAAATATAAATGAATTATCTTCAAATATAATAAAATATGAAGAAGAAAATGGTAAAGAGGCCTCGTTAGAAGGTTTTTTGGAGGAGGTTTCTTTATTAACAGATATAGATAATTACGACAATAATGCTAACGCAGTAACTTTGATGACAATGCATTCTGCTAAAGGACTAGAGTTTCCTATAGTATTCTTGCCAGGTTTTGAGGAAGGAATTTTTCCTGGAACTCAATCTATTTATAACCAAGAAGAGTTAGAAGAAGAACGTCGGTTAGCTTATGTGGCGATAACCCGCGCTAAAGAGGTACTTTATATTATAAATACAGAATCACGCATGTTGTTTGGAAGTACTTCTAGAAATAAGCCTTCGAGATTTACTTATGAAATTCCAGAAGAATTAATTGAAAAAACAGAACATAAACGTGTAATACAAAAAACTTTTAATGATATTAAATTAAATTACAAATTGCCAGTAAAAAACACATTATCTAGTTCTGCTCATTCTTTCAATCACATTAAAAAACCTACCTACGAATCTTCATCTTTTTCAACTGGAGATTTGGTTTTGCACAAAGTTTTTGATCAAGGAACGATTTTGTCTGCTAAACCCATGGGCAATGACATTCTTTTAGAAATTAGCTTTGATAAAGTTGGAATTAAAAAGCTTATGGCGAATTATGCTAAATTAAAAAAACTTTAAAATTATATGTAAATAACTTAACTTGTTTATCATATTGAAAGAGCCTCAAACGCTTCTCTTATCTTCTTTACTCCAATTAACTGTATTTTATTTTCAAAACCTTTTAAATTAAGTGCCTTGAGATTATAATAAGGCAAAACACAGCGTTCAAAACCTAACCTTTGCGCTTCTATTATGCGTTCTTCTGCATAAGAAACAGCTCTAACTTCTCCGGCTAATCCTATTTCTCCAAACGCGATTGCGTTATCAAAAATAGATATGCCTTTTAAACTAGATATTAGTGCTAATGCTACTGATAGATCTGATGCTGGTTCATCTAATTTTATGCCTCCTATTACGTTTATGTATGCATCTAAATTAGAAAAAAAGTATCCTGCTCTTTTTTCTAAAACTGCCAAAATTAATGACATTCGGTTGTAGTCAAAACCCGTTGACATTCTTCTTGGATGTCCAAAACTAGAAGCCGCTGCTAAGCCCTGGACTTCTGCAAATATTGGCCTGCTGCCTTCCATTATACAGGCAACACAAGTTCCTGGTACGCCTGTTGGCCTGCCAGATAAAAACATTATAGAAGGATTTTCTATTTCTTTAAGTCCATTTTTGCTCATGCTAAATACGCCAATTTCATTTGTGGAGCCATATCTATTTTTTATACCTCTTAAAATTCTATATGACATTTGTTTGTCGCCTTCAAAATATAAAACAGCATCAACAATATGTTCTAGAACTTTTGGGCCAGCTATCGCTCCATCTTTATTAACGTGGCCGACAATTATAATAGAAATTTCAAGTTCTTTTGCCAAACGCATTAAAAGGTTTGTGCATTCTTTAACTTGCGTAACACTACCTGGAGGTGACGATAATTCATGATGACTCATTGTTTGAATAGAATCTATTATAACAATATTGGGTTTATTTTGTCTTATTTCTTCCAAAATTGATTCTATATCTGTTTCTGTCATTATGTATAGATTTTCGCTGTTTACATTTAGCCTAATCGCTCTAAGTTTAAGTTGGCGTTTGGACTCTTCTCCGGATACATAAAGAATATTCAATTTTTCTACCAAATAATTGCAAATCTGTAGAAGTATAGTAGACTTGCCTATTCCAGGGTCTCCTCCTAAAAGAAGCAACGAGCCTTTTACGATACCTCCACCTAAAACTCTGTCAAATTCATTTAAACCTGTTTTGTATCTATTTTCACCTTTATCGCTTATTTGGTTTAAAAGTACTGGCCTTTCATAACTTTTATTTTTTATACGTTCTAAGTGATTTTTCTTTGATTGAGTTTTTATTTCTTCATTAAAAGAATTCCATTCTCCACAAGCAGGACATTGTCCATTCCATTTTGGAGATTCATAACCACACTCCGAGCAAACCCAAACTGTTTTTATTTTTGATGACATGAAATTTTACCTCCAAATTTTTTTACATCTGTTTAATTTAAGCTTTACGCCAATAATCTAAAAATCCACAAAAAATGGTGAACGCAACCTTTTTTTGGTAATCATTATTTATCAGATTTTTAACATCATCACTGTTGGATAAAAATCCACATTCTACTACAATCGACGGAACATTAGACTTATTTAAAAGAAAAACACCTTTTGGCGAGGGTTTTATTTCTCTCTTATTATCCTTCTGTAAAAGTCCTTCAAAAGAAGCCTGCATACTTTGTGCTAGTTCTCTACTTAATGGATTATTTTTAGAATAAAAAATCTGTGCACCCTTGTATTTGTCATCTTCAAATTTATTTTGATGTATACTTATAAGCAAATTATTAAGATCCCCATTTACTATACTAAGTCTATTTTTTAAGTCCGAAACCTTTTTAGAACGTATAGTATTTGAATCTTGATTATGTATAGATTCGTCTAAATCTCTCGTCATTTTCGTATTAAAACCAGAAACTTCAAACAGATCTTTTAGCTTTAAAGCTATTTGTAAATTTATATCCTTTTCGAGCACATTATTAATTCCTACAGCTCCACTATCTATTCCGCCATGTCCAGCGTCTATTACAATCGTTGGAAAATAAATTCCAGATTCAGATATAGTTTGTTTAGACGTCGCAAAAAAATAAGTATTTAAAATTAGCACAGAAAAAATAATATATCCTAATAACATCAAAGTGTAAAACGTCAGATCACTTTTTATTTTTTTCAAAAAACCACCTCATATTAACTCTTATGCAGGTGGATATTTTTTTAGAAAAATTTCTCGCTTATATTTAAAAGTTTTTTCATTTTATGATTAACGCTAGATCTAGTAATTGGATTAGATAAATTCTCGCCTAGTTCTCTTAAAGACATCTCTGGATTTTTAATTCTTAAATTGGCCAATTCCTTTAAATTTTCATCAAGATAATTAAAACGTCCTGACCTTTTTATTTTTTTTATAGCTTTTATTTGAGTTGTAGCTGCCGAGGCAATTTTAGTTATATTTGCGGCTTCAAAGTTAGTCGTCCGGTTAACATAATTGCGCACTTCTTTTAGCATTTTTATTTGCATTAAATCCATAGCACTCAAGCTAGCACCAATATAGGTCAAAAAATCTATAATATTAGAACTATTTTTAATATAGATTATAAAATTACCTTTTCTAACCGTCGATTTAACTTTAAAATTTAAATTTTCTATAGAATTTATTAATTCAAACAAGCTTTTGCATAAATTCATATAAGAAACAGAAAACTCTAGATGATAATCATTTTTAGGGTTTGCTAAATTTCCACAAGAGAGAAATACGCCCCTTAAAAATAACTTTGTATCTTCTTTCGTTTTTAATGAATTAGTATTTATTTTTATGTTTATTTTATCTTCCAAATAGCCAAAACTTTTGAGAATATTTTTTCTATCTTTTTCATAAGGTATTTTTAAAATTATATTTTCTTTATTTTTTTTAGCATAATTACGCCCGGATGAAATTATATCTACAATACAATTAAATTTTTGCATTATTAATTCTGAAGCAAGATCACTAATTTCTTTATTTTCTGTATAAAAAGAAATATTAGATACTTTAAAGCTCCGCGAAAATAATAATAATCCATATAATAACTTTATAGAGTTATTACTAAACGGTCTGCTTTTTTCACATAATTCATGTTTTATTTTTGTGGAAAATGTCATATAAATCCCCTATAACTAAAAATTAGCTAACTTTTGTTTATATCACGATGATTAATAATAACCTTATGTTGCTTATCCAATAGATGATTATACAAGAATTGTGCAAGTGCCACAGAGCGGTGTTTCCCTCCAGTGCATCCAATCGCGATCACCAGTTGACTTTTTCCTTCATTATAATATAACGGTAGCATGTAATCAATAAGTGAAAGAGCCCTATCAACAAAACCTTTAGTTGCATTACTTTTCATAACATAATCTCTAACCGAGGCATCCAAACCTGTCAAATTACGCATTTCTTCTATATAATAAGGGTTAGCTAAACATCTAACATCAAAAACTAAATCCGCTTCGGTAGGAATACCATATTTAAATCCAAAAGACATACAAGTTATAGTCATAGCGCTAGAAGAATTATTTAAAAATATAGAAGCCAAACGCTTTTTTAGCTGTGTTGGCGACAAAAATGATGTATCAATTAAATAATCTGATGAGTTTTTTATTGAGTTTAATAATTGTCTCTCAAATTTTATAGCCTTTTGCACCGAACCATTATAATTTTCAGATAGAGGATGCTTCCTTCTTGTTTCATTATACCTACCAATTAGAATATCATCCTTGGCATCAAGAAATAACATTTTATAATTTTTCCCATTTGTTTTTAACTTTTCTATGGGTTCAAAAGAAGCGCTGCCTATATTTTCTCCACGAATATCTACAACAACAGCAACTTTTTGCATACTTTTGTCCGAAGATTTTTTACAAAGATCATAAAATGTAGAAATTAATTTACTGGGAATATTGTCCACACAATAGTAACCAATATCTTCAAGAGTATGTAACGCCTGAGTTTTTCCTGCACCAGATAATCCAGTTACAATAAGAAAATCCACTATAAAACAGTCCTTTCAATTTAATAAGAAACGTCTCCAATAGTTTCGACTTCACATTCAAGCACAATATCTGTTTTCTCAAACACAACAGCCTTAATATGGTCAATTAATTTAACAACATCAGAGCACGTTGCTTTTCCGGTATTAATTATAAACCCACAGTGTTTTGGACTTACCATCGCATCTCCGATTTGTTTTCCTTTAAGTCCACAACTTTGAATTAAAGTTCCTGCGAAATTTCCAACCGGACGTTTAAAGATACTTCCCGCACTGGGGTATTCAAGTGGTTGTTTTTCTTTTCTTCTTTTCACAAAATCATTCATTTTTTGTTTTATATGTATTTTATCACCTTTTTTTAGTTTAAACTTTGCAGACAAAATAACTTCATCAACTTTCTTATAAACACTAGTCCTATAAGAAAGCTCCATATTATCAATGTTTCTGTTGATTGTTTCTCCAAAATAATTAATACTTTTAGCAGAAATAATAACATTTTTAATTTCACTTTCATAAGCTCCAGCATTCATAAATACAGCTCCACCAACAGAGCCAGGAATACCATAAGCAAATTCCAAGCCACAAAGAGAATTTTGTTGTGCAAAAGTACACAATTTTGCAAGTAGAGCACTAGCGCCACATTCAATAGTTTCATCGTCAATTAATTTTATTTTTCTAAAATCACTTCCAAGTTTAATTATAACTCCACGAAATCCACAATCACTTACTAGTAAATTTGATCCGTTGCCAATCAAAAAAAAATTAATTTTTAAATCATTTAAAATCTCGATAAGTTGTTTTAAAGTATTCACCGAATCTATAGTTACAAAAAAATCGGCTTTACCACCTATCTTAAAAGAAGTATGATTACACATTGGTTCATTACATAAAACATTCAAGTTTAAACTTGAGATTATCTTTAATATTTTTTCATGGTTGTACATAGATCCTCCACAAAAAAGATGATAATAAATTTTCATTCCTTTTTTTATAAAAATTGGATATTAAATATTTAAAGTAATCTGATTTCCAGAAACTTCATCACTACCAGAATAATCCATTCCTAAACCATCTAATAGTTCTTTTGCTGCGTTATACCCCATTTTTTTCTGCCTATTATTCATTGCAGCTACTTCTATAATAATAGCTAGATTTCGGCCAGGTGTTACTGGAATTGTAACAATTGGAATATTTACATCTAATATTTTCGCATATTCATTTTCCATACCCATTCTATCGTAAATTTTAGAACTGTCCCATAGTTCCAAGTTTACAATCAAATCAATCTCTTGAGTTACTTTTATAGCGCCCATACCAAAAAGCCGTCTTGCATTTATAATGCCAACTCCACGCAACTCTATAAAATGGCGCAGATTTTTAGGCGCAGAACCCATTAATTTTTTATCGTTAATTTTTCGAATTTGGACAGAATCATCAGCAACAAGTCGATGTCCTCTTTGAATTAATTCTATTGCAGTTTCACTTTTTCCTACACCACTGTCACCAATAATATATACTCCCTGTCCATACACTTCTACTAAGACTCCATGTCTAGTAATTCTGGGCGCTAACTTAACATCTAAAAATTCTACTATATTAGAGATAAAATTTGATGTATTCTCAGTTGTTCTTAATACCGGGATAAGATTTTTCTTTGCAGCTTTAATAAGTTCTGGATACGGCTCCAAATTTCTTGTAATTATAACTGCAGGAGGTTTATAGGAGAAAATTCCATTCATTATTTTATAGCGTTCGTCACAACTTAAACCAGATAAATAAGAATTTTCAGTTCGACCCATTATAACTAATCTTTTATTGTTAAAAAAATCAAAAAAACCAGTCAACTCTAAACCTAAACGGTTAACATTTTTAGAAGAAATCAGGATTTTATCTGGATCTTCCGGCATAAACGTAATGTTAAGAGATAACTCATTTATAATATTTGTCAAAGATACTGAAAAACTGGTCGACATGGATTATTCATCTGCCTTTATCTTGATTATTATCATAAAATTATTATATCGTAGACCACGATTATTTTCAACAATAGTATTTTTTAATAGACTAAAGCAGATATATCTTGGTTGGGACCCAAATATCTTATTTTCGTACTAACATTAATATCATACTCAGCAGAAGCAACAATATTTTCAATTCGATTTAAGTTTGCCTTAAAAAAATCAGCATTTGCTTTAATAATATGCTTATTAAAATTAAAAATGTCGCAGTTATTTTCTTTTATGCAAAAATTAATTGTATTTTTTATTAAGTTGCTTAATCTTTTTTCTATTAAAGGTTTTACTTCTTCATTAGAAATATTATTATCTAAGTTATATAGATTCATTGTAACTAATACACTTACATAAAATATTGGCTTACCTTTTTCAACTGAAAAATTTATGTTTGCTTTTGCTTTGTTTATTTCATAATAGATTTCTTTGTCATTTATTTTTATGTTATCACAAATATTTTTGGCTTTTCCAAAACACAATATAGCGCCTTTTGTATCATCATCGTCAAGAATATTTATTAACTTGCTATTTTTTAAAATAGAAATTTTTTCGCAACACATTTGACCTTCATTATATTCCAAATACCAAACTTTTTCAGCTTTTAAATTATCATTAATGTCGCCTAAAATATATCTTAAATTAGAATTAATTGCATCGTTATTTTCTTTTCCAACTTTAGTTAAAGCTAAGATATCCTCTGAGTTATTTTCTCCTTTTTCATTTGCTAAAATATCTTTTGCAGAAATATTAGATATTAAAACTTCTACGGTTGGTCTCAATTTATGATTTGTTGAAAAAAATTTTACAATATCTGTTATTCCATTTTTAGCCGTCTGTTCTCCAATAATCAAAATTAATGCATGAGAATAGAGCATCTTTTTGCCAGACTGATTCTCAATTTGTTTTTCAGCTTCAATTAAGCTGGGTGCTTTGGAACTAATAGTTGTTAATTTTTTTTGTGCTTCTTTAGAGCTTGACTCAGAATTATTTTTAATGTCAATAGCTTGCACACTCAATTCATAAATACCCTCTGAATTATCTATACCTATTCCATAAACAATTAGTTGTTCGTCTAACCCGGAAACTTTACTACAGCCAGGCAGAAAACAGACTAAAATTAGTTCTAATAAAATAAACATATTTTTAACTTTCATTAATCGTTTCTCCATTTCAAGTTTAGTTTGTACTTTAATAAAATTGTTGTAGGAATAACAAAAGAAGTTAAAAACGTAAAAACAAAAATAAATTTAGTATCATAAAAAAAGCACGAAATCTCTTCAAATTCAGGTAAAATTAAACTTATAACAAGTAAAAAAATATCTGCAAAAAAAATTATTAATTTATTCCTTTTTACTCCTAGAATTTTCTTTATTACTAAAAAAAATGCAAATAGAAATAATGAAACTGTTATAAATAAGCCAGAAGTGAAAATTCCAAGATATATTGCATCTAATCGTTTAAATACGCCAATCTCGGCCGTACTAGTTGCTTCATAAATTTGGAAGGTCTGAGTTTTCAAATAATCTCCTAATGCTCCTGCTATTATTATAATAACAATTGCAAACAGGATATAAGTAACTGTATTCGTGGCAATTAATACTTTTTTTGCACCAGATTTTACAACCGGCAAAAGTGTCGCAGCCAAAGGAATGTAAAAAGATAATGAAGTTAAATAAAATATGCCATTTATGAAATCATTTGGCCCATTAAATAATAGAGGAGTATAATTCATAAAATCGATTTGTGGTATTATTGTAAAAATTATAAAAACTATAGCAAGACAAATAATAAATAATATTATACTGCACGCTCTAGCAATTCCTTCTATACCTTTGCAGGCAGCATAAGAGGAACCTAAAATTACACAAAAAGTGAGCATAAATAGTGAGATATCTGGATCTACAATGTCACGAACAAAAATATTAAATAGCGATAACATATAGCAACAAACAAATATATAGTACACTCCATAAATTATTAAAAATATGATTCCAATTTTTTTAAAATTTTTGATACAATTATCTACAATATTTATGTTTGGATTTATTTTATAAATTTTATATATTGGGAAAATAAGTAAAATATTTATAAAAAGAGCTGCTATAGCAGACAAGATATGATCTAATATACCTATGCTTTTAGCCATAGGCAAATTATATGTTATTCCAATAATGATATTACATAAAAAAAATAGTGAAAATAATTGTGGTGCAGTTACAATATTTTTTCTTTCCATTATAAGCTCCTTTTTTAATGTGGCATATTTTGTATGGTTTTATTTTTTTTAGAAAGAGTTTTCCAGCTTACTCTCGTAATAACATCTCTCATACTATAAAAATCAAAAGGTGCAATAGGAGATGCAAAGGGAATTCCAAAATTTGATTTTGAGCAGATATTTACAATTAATACTGAAAACAACAGCATTACTCCCCAAATTCCAAGAATGCCTCCGACTAAAATAAATATAAGCCTCAAAATTGCAGTCGGCTCATAAAGGTTAGGAATAACATAAGAAGAAATTGCAGTCAACGCTACCACCATTAAAGTTGGAGCCCCTATTAAACCTGCATTCACTGCGGTTTCTCCTATAACTAAACCACCAACTATACTAACTGCATGTCCTAATGGACGAGGCAATCTAAGCCCTGCTTCTCTCATGATTTCATATATAAAGTGTATAATTAATGTTTCTAACATTAGAGGAAATGGTGTTCCAGCTATAGAATAAGCAATTTTACTTATTAATCTATCGGGAAAAACTTCCGGGTTAAATACAGCTAATGCCACGTATAGACCTGGAAGTAGTGTTGCTATAAAAAAAGACAGATATTTTAACCACCTAGTTAAAGTTGCAAAATATGGACGTTCTGCATAATCATCGATTGTTTGAAAATATTCTATAAATAAGTAAGGAACTATTAATGCCGTTGGAGTCCCATCCACTAAGATCGCAATTCTTCCCTCAGCAATTTTTCCGCAGACTGTGTCTGGACGTTCTGAAAAACCTACACTGCTAAAAAAAGACAAATCACCTTTTTCTTCAATATATGGCACTAGATATTCTGCAGCTAAAACATTTTGTAAATTTACTTTAGAAATTCTTTTCTTAAGTTCTTGCAAAATTTTATCCGAAACAATGTCCTTTATATAACATAAGCATATATCAGTTAAACTTGTATTACCGCAGGATAAAAATTCAAATTTAAGTTTAGGGTTTTTGATCCTTCTTCTAATCATAGTTAAATTTATTCTAATAGCTTCTACAAAACCTTCTTTAGATCCTTTTTGCATCACTTCTGTTTCTGGTTCAGAAATGCTTCTAAAATTAAAGCCTTGCACACCAATAGCTAACGCTTTTTTACATCCGTCAAAAATTAAAAGTGCAAAACCAGACATAATAAGTTTAAACGAATCATCAAATGTTTCAACGTCAATTTGTTCACTTATTGTCAAGATATTATTTTTTATATATTCTAACTTTTCGCTGCTAGTTAAATTTTCTTTTTCAAATGCATAAACTATTGGATTCATTACACTGGTTGCAAAAGTTTCCTTATTTATCATACCTTCCATTGTAATTATAGCTGCATTGGTATTTAATACTTTTATTGGTCTTATTGTAAGGTCTGCACTTTCATCAAAAGAATTTTTGAAATTTTCTAAATTTTTTTTTAATGAATCAAATAACGACTGTTTATTTTCTTTTTCATGATCAACAAATTCGGCTTCGTTCTGAATTTCATATTTAGATATTAGGTTTTTAAAAAATTTTATCATATAAAAGCACCCCTTATTAATGATTTACAAGTTTTTGATAAATTATACGGATTTGCATATTTTTAACAAATACAGTAAAAAATAATTTTGGTGATAAAATATGATAATTTCGTTAATTAGAACCCTTCTACTTTATGCTCTAATAATCGTTGCTATCCGTCTAATGGGAAAGAGACAGATAAGTGATTTGCAAACATCCGAACTAGTTGTTACTTTTTTAATTTCAAACATAGCCTCCATACCCATGCAAAATGCGAGTATACCATTATTTACTGGTCTTATTCCCATTATAGTATTAGTTGTTTGTGAGATTGTTTTATCGAATATTATGTTAAAAAGTTGCAAATTTAGAAAATTTATATGCGGCAATCCACTAATAATTATAAATCACGGAAAAATAAATCAAAAAGTGATGAAAGAACTACGCATGAGTACAGAGGATCTATTTGAGCAATTGCGTCAGCTAAATATTTTTAAATTAGAAGATGTAGATTTTGCAATTATAGAAACAAACGGTCAATTAAGTATAATGAAAAAACCAAACAAACAGCAAGTTGATGCTGGTATGCTTGGTTTAAAAATTTCTGCTCAAGAGCTAGAAACAGTTGTAATTAGCGATGGCGAAATTTCAGAATCGTCACTTTCACTATGCAATCTAACAAAAAATTGGGTACAAAATGTGCTTAAAGAAAAAAACTTAGCATTAAAAGACGTTTTTATCATGACTGCTGACAAAAGTAAAAATTTTAATATCATAAAAAAAGAGGATTTAAAATGAAACGCTTTATTACGTCGATAATTTTATTTTTTTTAACAATAGGAGCTTGCTTAATAGAAACTATCTTTCTCAATAACACGGTTAATAACTTTACACAAGATATTAATTATATTATACAAAATGCTAATAATAAAAACATTGATAAAGCCTTGCAGCTAGCTAACGACATAAATATTAAGTGGCAAGAACAACAAGCGTTTATTTCTACATTTATTAATCATGATAGACTTGAAGATATTAGTCAATCCATAATAAGTCTAAAGGCAAGTTTGCATCAACAACAAATAGAAGATTTTTTTGTTGAATGTGAAATTGCTAAATCTCAATTGAATCATTTAAAAGATACAGAATTTCCATCTATTCAGAATATATTATAGATTTTAAAATTTTTAACTAGCTGTTTTCATTTGCAGACGTAATTTATCGGATATCATAGCTATAAATTCACTATTTGTTGGTTTGCCTCTACTATTATGTATTGTATAACCAAAATAAGAATTCAAAATATCTATGTCTCCTCTATCCCAAGCAACTTCTATTGCATGCCGAATAGCTCTTTCTACTCTAGATGAGGTTGTAGAAAATCTTTTTGCCACTGATGGATATAATTGTTTGGTTACAGCATTTATTATTTCTGGATGTTCTACCGACATCACAATAGAATCCCTTAAATAATGATAGCCTTTAATATGTGCAGGCACGCCTATTTGATGAAGAATTTCTGTAACTTTAAATTCTATGCCTGTTTCTTTATCTAATATTGGTATAGATTGTTCTGTGTTTATTTTTTTCATTTCATTTATTAATTCTAAAATTCTCTCTGCTAAATTGTTTACATCAAACGGCTTCAAAACAAAATAAGCTGCTCCCGCAGACAATGCCTCTCTTTCTAAAACTGGACTGTTAAAATTAGATAGTACTAAAAAAATTGGTTTATTAGGATCTTCCATATGAAAAGACTTCATAACACCAATAGCATCAAGTTTTGGCATAAATAGATCCATTATTACAACATTTGGCTTATAATTTTGAATTGCTTCTAGAACAGAAAGTCCATCTTTCTTAATAAACTTACTTTCCATCCCAAAATTTTTAAATATAGGGAGCGATTCTCGATTAAGTTCTTCAGATTCTTCTGCAATTAGTAGTTTAATAATGTTTCTCATGGTTTCTCCTCCAGTTATTATTTATCGTATCCATATCTTACCATATATAAAATTAAATGGCAATACTTTCCAAGTAAAAAATTAAAATTGTTATATGCGATAAATTTTTAGATTATTTAGGAGATTTTTTTATAATCAGCGTTGTTTAAATTTTGGACTTTAGAAAGCATATTTTCAGCAAAAATAGCATACCCCTTCTGTGGATCATTTATAAACACATGTGTAATAGCACCTACCAACATACCGTTTTGTATGATAGGACTTCCACTCATTCCTTGAATTATTCCTCCTGTTTGACTTAACAATTTATCATCTGTTATTTTTATCACCATATTTTTGCTTTCAAGATTCTCATTATAGTTTATGTGTACAATTTCAACGTCATAATATTCTGGTGTAGACGCAAAAATTGTAGTCAAAATTTGTGCTTTACCTTGTTTTACTTGTTGCTTCATAGCTATTGGAAGTGCCTCATTAGATGTTATTTTATTATCTATTTTTCCATAAACTCCGCTATAGCTATTTTCAATAAGAACTCCTATTGGTTCACACTCTATAAAATAGGCTTTTAGTTCTCCAGGATTACCTTTAGCACCCTTCGAAATTCCATTTATATTTGCTTTTATTATATCTCCATGCGAAAGTGGCAACAATTCTCCAGTATCTATGTCGCATATTCCGTGACCTAGCCCTGCAAAAATTTTAGTTTTTTCATCCCAAAAAGTAATCGTTCCAATACCTGCAGAGCTATCTCTAACCCAAATACCTAATTTATAATTATTGTCGTTCGCACTTTTGGCAGGTTTTATATTTGTTTCATATTTTATTCCGTTTCTAATTACTTCTGCAAAGATCTCTTCTCCATTACTTTCTTCTACTATTTTTATTAAATCCTCGTTGCTGTTTACCTCCTTTTGATTTGCATTTAATATTATATCTCCCTTTTGAAGGCCTGATTGTTTTGCTGGATTTAAAATTCCTCCATCTGTTTTTACTTCAGATATACCCACAATTATAACTCCCTTTGTAAATAATTTTACCCCAAAAGGATTCCCTCCAGGTATAACATATGCGTCTTCAATTTTTTGTATATTTACTTTTTTTATAGGAATTATATTCATAAAAGAAATATTCGCATCAAAACAGCAAGTCTTATTTTCTTTTAAAACGGGTGCTACTATAGAATCATTATTTACATTTATATTCAAATACTTTTTTATATTGTAGTTACAACTTGATGTAATTTTATAATTATTGGGCAAATATACTGCCAATACTTCACAAAACGAAAAAATCAAACAAGTAATAGCGGTTAAAGCAATTGATAATTTTTTAAAAAATGTTTTCAATATTCTTACACCTCCAACCCTACTAATTATAGTTTCCATAACTTTGACTTTTTATTTTGTTAAATGTTAACGCTAATTCCAAATAAAAAAAGACTAGTAAAGACTAGCCTTTTTATAAAATTTTAAATGTTATAATAAAACTCTAACAATTGCAATCATTTTCACATTTATTATCAGATTCGCAATCACATCCCGGTTCGCATCCACACTCAGGCTCACATTCACAGAATGAATTACAACCACATTTATCTTTTAAAGAAAGTCCATCCAGATCAAATTCCAAATTTTCTCCACAATTTGGGCAATCAATTCTGCCATCCAAAAGAATTGGCTCCGATACACAAACTGTTTCATTACACTTAGGGCAAGTCACCTCATAAAAAACTCCATCATCTGATTCATCACATTTACAATTCGATTCATCCTCATAAAAATCGTCTTCCAAATATCCAAGGTCCGCATCAATTTCATCTATTTTATCAGCCAAATCGTCATATCCATCTTCTAAGTCAGAAACATTTTGCGTAATATCATCTAAAAAATCAACAAGTTCAGATAAAACTTTGACTTCTGGCTTATTTTTATCAAGTTCTAATCCTTCAACCAAACCCTTAACATAAGCTAATTTTTCCTTAATAGTCATAACATCATAAACCTCCTAATTAAAAAAAATATATACTATTTTTGCCAAAATATGCAAAAATATTCTAAGCTAAAATTAGTAAAAAATTAAGCACGTTCCATATACTCTCCAGTACGAGTATCTATTCTAATTTTTTCACCTTGATCAATAAATAGTGGAACTCGAATTTCCGCTCCGGTTTCTAGAATAGCAGGCTTGGTAGCATTAGTTGCCGTATCTCCTTTAAATCCAGGGTCAGTCTGAGTAACTTCAAGCTCAACAAAAAATGGGTGTTCAACATCAAAAACATTTCCCTTATAATATAAAACTTTACAAACAATATTTTCTTTAACAAACTTAAAGTCATCACTCAAAACATTTTTATTTATAGGAATCTGCTCATAACTTTCAAGATCCATAAAATAATACAGATCTCCATCATTATAAAGATATTGCATATCTCTTCTGTCAATAAAAGCGGTAGGATATTTATCATTTGGGTTAAAAGTTTTATCAACAACGCTACCAGTAATTACATTTCTAATTTTTGTACGAACAAATGCAGCGCCTTTACCGGGTTTAACATGTTGAAATTCTATTATACAATAAACATTGCCATCCATTTCAAAGGTGATACCGTTTCTAAAATCTCCAGCTGATATCATGCAAGGCCCCTCCAAAAAATTATCTACAAAAATATTTTAACCCAAATTACAATATTTTTCAAGTGTTTATTAAAAAAAGCTCAATTGGCTTGTTTTAGGAATTCCATTTAAAATACCGATTTCACTCATAAGTTCCATGGTAGTTTTAGAAGCATCTGTTCTTGCTAAAATTTCATCCACAGAAACATATCGGCCTTTTTTTCCGGCATTCTGCAATGATTTAGCCACACTTTCACCAACTCCAGGCAGAGAAGAAAATGGCAATCTAATTTTACCATCCTCCACCAAAAACTTATATGCATCCGATTTATATAAATCAACAGGCAAAACTTCGATTCCTCGTTCAAGCATCTCATTTATAATCTGCAAAGTAGCCAAAGATGCAAGTTCTTTAGCGCTAGCATCATTCCCCTTCATTTTTATATTTTTCATTTCTTGTTTTACAACATTTTTTCCATTCATAACGAGCACTCCGTCAAAATTCTCGCTTCTAACAGTAAAATATGCCGCATAATATTCAATTGGTCTATAAACTTTATACCAGCCAAGACGTAAAGTAGAAATCATATAAGCCGCCGCATGAGCTTTTGGAAACATATATTTTATTTTCATACAAGAATCAACATACCAGTCAGGAACGCCATGTCTTTTCATTTCATCTATATATTCCTGTGTTAAAAGTTTTTTAGCCTTACCTTTTCGAACTATCTCCATAATTTTAAACGCAGTCTTAGGTTCCAATCCTTTTTGTATAAGGTAGGTCATAATGCTGTCTCTTGTTCCAATAACTTCAGAAATTGTACAAATTTTATTTTTTATAAGATCTCTAGCATTACCAATCCAAACATCCGTTCCATGCGATAGTCCAGAAATTTGCAATAAATCTGAAAAAGTTTTTGGTTGTGCCTCAATCATCATTTGTCTAACAAAATGGGTACCAACTTCTGGCAAAGAAAATGTCCCAGTTTGGGAATCAATCGCTTCCGGAGTAACCCCTAAAGCTTTTGTAGAAGTAAACAGGGACATAACTTTAGGGTCACTCATCGAAACCTTCATAACAGAGATACCTGTGTAATCTTCCAAATACCTATATATAGAAGGAACATCATGTCCCAACTCATCCAATTTACAAATAGTGTCATGAATAGAATGAAAGTCAAAATGAGTCGTTATATTATCAGATTTTTGATCATTAGCAGGTCTTTGGACCGGGCAAAAGTCATAGATTTCCATTCCCTTTGGCACAACAACCATTCCTCCAGGGTGTTGTCCAGTGGTTCTTTTTATTCCAGTACATCCTTCAGCTAAACGAAATTCTTCAGCTTTATTTAAAGTTTTTCCATTTTTCTCTTCAAATTTTTTAACGAATCCAATTCCAGTTTTTTCTGCAATAGTTGCAATAGTCCCGGCTTTAAAAACGTTCTTTTCTCCAAATAAAGATTCCGTATATCTATGGGCTTCACTTTGATATTCACCAGAAAAGTTTAGATCAATATCTGGGGTTTTATCTCCATCAAACCCTAAAAATGTTTCAAAAGGAATATTATGTCCATCACGATTATATTCTGTGCCACATATAGGACAAATTTTTTGGGGCAAATCAAAACCAGACCCATAACTGCCGTCAGTAATAAACTCACTATTTTTACATTTTGTACAAATATAATGTGGCAATAAAGGATTAACCTCCGATATCCCAGCCATTGTAGCTACAAAAGAAGATCCCACCGAACCTCGCGAACCGACCAAATATCCATGTGCCTCCGAATCAGCAACTAATTTTTGTGCCGTCATATATAGTACTGAAAAACCGTGTTTAGTTATAGACGATAATTCTTTTTCTAATCTATCATGTACAATTTTAGGTAAAGGTTCTCCATAAATTTTTTTTGTTCTCTCCCAACTGAGTTTAACAAGTTGCTCTTCAGCACCTTCAATAACCGGAGGAAATACTCCAGGCGGAATCGGACTAACTTTCTCTATTTTTTCAGCAATTATATTTGTGTTTTCAACAACAATTTCATAAGCTTTTTCTTTTCCAAGGTATGAAAATTCCTCCAACATTTCATCAGTAGTTCTAAAAAAAAGAGGTGCCTGATTTTCTGCATCATCGTACCCCTGGCCAGCCATTAAAACAGTTCTATATAGAGAATCTTGTGGATCCAAAAAATGAACATCACAAGTAGCTACAACAGGAATATTAAGTTTTTCTCCTAAATTAACAATAACTTTATTAAACTCTCGCAGTTCATCTTTATTTTTAGCAAAACCACTACGAATTAAAAAATTGTTATTACCAATTGGTTGAACTTCTAAATAGTCATAAAATTCAGCGATTTTTCTTAGTTTTTCCGGACTTTCTTTATTTATGACAGCTCTAAAAATTTCTCCAGCCTCACAAGCACTTCCAATTAATAAACCCTCTCTATGCTTAATAAGTTCGCTTTTAGGAATCCTAGGTTTGCGATAAAAGTAATCAAGATGAGACTTAGAGATTAGCTTATATAAATTTTTCAATCCAATTTTATTTTTTACAAGAATAATCTGATGATAATATTTTAAATTTTTCATATCCCCATCAAAACTTGGATTCAAATCATCAATAAAATAAGCCTCCACGCCATAAATTACTTTTATATCCCCGCCATTTTTTCTTATTTTATTTACAGTATTCATAGCATCAGGAAATGCTTGTGCAACTCCATGATCAGTTATAGCAATAGCCTTATGTCCCCAATTGTATGCACGTTCAATCAAACTTTCTACAGAAGAAACACCATCCATAGCAGACATATTTGTATGCAAATGTAATTCAACACGTTTTTTAGGTGCTATATCCATTATTTCTAATTTTTCAGCCGAACAAATATTTTTTGGCCGAATGTTTATTTCTCTATCGTATTTATCATACCCGACCTCGCCCTTAAGCAATATCGTACTACCTTTTGTTATACTATTAAAAACATGCCATTTTTCTTTAGCAGCAATAATTTTTATCAAAATAGAGTCAGTATAATCAGTTATATAAACAGAATAAATTTTTTTAGTTCCATCCTTTGTTAAATGTCCATCTACAAAAAAAACATCGCCCCAAACAGTTGCACTGCCAATATCTGGTGTTATGCTAGAAATATCAATTGGATCGTCTTTTATAATTCCACCATAAATAGGTACAGCTGTCTGTAATAAAACTTTAGGAAATAAATTTTTATCATTTCTAACAGAAATAACCTTTTTTATTTTTTTATTTACAGACCTCTCATTAAGATTAGCCTCATAAAGTTCGATTCTTTCTGTTAACTCTTCTCTTTTTTGTTTCTCGATAATTATAGAACGTTTTTCAATATACTTTGAAGAATCACAACCAGTAGAGAGATTTCCATCAAAAATAATATTTAAATCTAAATCAAATTCTTTTTTTATTAATTTTTTTAATTCTCTGTCAAAATTTTTTTCAATTAAAAGATCTTTTCCACCATAAGCTAAAAAAACAATTAACTTATCATCCTCAAGTTTAGAGGTAGAGTCTTTAAGAACACCAGCTATGCTCTTTGTCTTTTTAGTAATTTTATAGGTCAAATCTTGATAATACTCAGCAGAAAAAGTTTCACGAGGAAATGTAGGTTGTATATCGGCTTGACTTAAATTTAATCTAGAAGTCTCCAATTTTTTTTCAATTTTAAAAATATCAACCTGTCTCACTAGAGATAAAAAAGATACCTCCATAAAAAGAGTTCTATTTTCAGAATCAATTTCTATTGATTTTAAATTACCACTTAAAATTTCTCTAGAAACTAAATTTTTATCTATGTACTTTTTCAAAAAATCTCCAAAAGTGTTCAAAGCAATTAACCTCTTTCAGCCTACAAATTTTCTATTTCTTTTACTAATTCCTTTAAAATATCTTTTTCTTTAACTTTTTTAATAATTTCACCATTTTTAAAAAGCAACCCTACTCCATCTCCACCAGCAATCCCAATGTCTGCTTCTTTTGCCTCTCCAGGCCCGTTAACAACACAGCCCATTACTGCTACTTTAATATTTTTTTTGCAATTTTTTAATTCTTTTTCTACCTTATTGGTTAGATCTATTATATCAATTTTAGTTCTTCCGCAAGTTGGGCACGAAATTATTTCAACACCCTCGTCATTCAAATTAATAGCATTTAAAATATTTCTAGCCGCAGCAATTTCTTCTATAGGATCTGCCGTTAAAGAAACTCTGATAGTGTCGCCTATCCCATCGATCAAAAGAGAACCTATACCAATAGAAGATTTTATCATTCCGATTTTTTTTGTTCCAGTCTCTGTCACTCCCAAATGGAGCGGATAGTCACATTTATTCGCAATAAGTCTATAAGCATCGATCATAATCTTTACATTTGACGATTTTAAAGATAAAACAATATTGTCAAAATCAAATCTTTCGAGCAATCTCATATGATAAATAGCGCTCTCACATAGAGCTTCTGCAGTTGGGTGTCCATACTTTTTCAAAATATCTTTTTCTAAAGATCCAGAGTTAACACCGATACGAATAGGAATAGTCTTATTATTACAAACATTCACAACTTTTTTTATTCTAGATTCGTCACCGATGTTCCCTGGATTTATTCTAATTTTGTCTGCACCAGCAGCAACGGATTCAATTGCCAGCTTGTAGTCAAAATGTATATCTGCCACAATAGGAATATTTACTTTTTGCTTTATTTCATAAATAAGTTTCACAGATGCAACATCTGGAATAGCAATTCTTAATATATCGCAACCTGCATTTTCTAGGTATATAGCTTCTCGTACATTATTTTTTATATCAAAAGAAGGAATATTTAACATAGATTGAATTGCAATTTTTTCGCTTCCTCCAATTTTTTTTTTACCTATTTTAACAGTTCTAGCATATCTTCTTCGCATTTAATTCATTATTCCTTTCCCAGAGGTTAGCTTAAAAATATCATTAATAGAAACAACGAGAATTAATAGTATCAATAAAACAAAACCAATAGTATGGATCAAAGCTTCATATTTAGGATTTATTGGTTTGCCTTTAATAGCTTCTATAATCAAAAATACTAACCTTCCGCCGTCTAGCGCAGGCAAAGGCAATAAATTAAAAATTCCCAAATTAACTGATAAAATCATCATCATCATAATTATATTGTTCAAAGCCGCAACAAAGTTCACTTTTAATCCTTCTGAAGCAGCACTAGATATCATAGAAACTAATCCAACAGGACCCGAAACTTCATTCAAACTAAAAGTTCCAGATATCAGTCCAATAACAGTTGCATAAGTCATTCTAATATTAGAATATATCTCTTTGAAGGTTTGTGCAACAAAAGTAAATAAATTTTTATCAACAGGAGCCAGATAAAAATCTCTAACAATAATAGTTTTTTCATCATTACTCTGTTTTGTAGCAAATTTAACATCATTAAGAGTAACCAACTCTCCATTTCTTTCAACAACAATATTAGACTTAAAGTCTTTATTTACAGCCATAACAAAAGATATATCCGTAAATGTTGAAATGCTATATCCATCCATAGCCTTAATTTTATCTCCAACTTTTAGGCCTGTCTGACTCGTAACGGCCTCGTCTGCAAAACTTCCTATAGTAGTCGAAGCGAACTTAGGTTGCTGAATTAAAATGATCATCATAAAAATAAAAGCTAAAACTATATTCATAAGTGCTCCAGCCGCAACAATTAAAATTCTTTTATAAACAGATTTTTTTCCAAAAGCATTAACATCCTCACTTTCAGCCTCTTCTCCCTCCATAGAACAAAATCCACCAATAGGAAACAGCCTAATACTATAAAGAGTTTCTCCCTTTTTTCTTTTAAAAATTATAGGTCCCATTCCAATAGCAAATTCATTAACTTTAACACCAGACCACCTTGCTGTTGCAAAGTGCCCCAATTCATGAATAAAAATAACCAAAGAAAACAGCAATATTGAAATTATAATCAATAAAATATTAATAAACATAGTTTATTCTCCCCATCTTATAATGTTTTTTCTTACAAAATCTCTAGCTAATTTATCTGCATTTAAAATATCTTCTAAAGAGTTAACCTCAGTAGCATTAAAATAATTTAGAGTTTTATTTACAATATTTGTAATTTCCAAAAAAGAAACTTGATTATTTAAAAACAACTTAACGGCTTCCTCATTAGCAGCATTTATAATTGCAGGCATAGTTCCTCCAATTTTTATTGCAGCCTTACAAATTTCGATTCCCTTAAAAGTTTCGTTATCTGGTTTAAAAAAAGACAAAGTTCCAACACTAGCCAAATTTAATTTTTCAACAATCGATGGGCATCTATCCGGATAAGTAAACGCATATTGAATAGGCAGACCCATATCAGCCACACCTATTTGAGCAATAATAGAGTTATCGTTATATTCTACCATAGAATGAATTATACTTTCTCTATGTATTAAAACATCAATTTTATCTGGATCTATATCAAAAAGCCAAACTGCTTCAATAATTTCTAAGCCTTTATTCATCATAGTTGCAGAGTCTATAGTAATTTTGGGGCCCATACTCCAATTTGGATGTTTTAAAGCTGCCTCTTTAGTAACTGTTTTCAAATAACTTATACTTTTTCCAAAAAAAGGTCCCCCAGACGCAGTTAAAATTAATCTATTTAAATCTTTTTTATTATAACATCCCTGCAAACATTGAAATATAGCAGAATGTTCGCTATCAACTGGCAAAATACGAACTCCACTTTTCTTCGCTCTTTGCATAACCAAAGCTCCACCCGCCACCAAAGTCTCTTTATTAGCAAGAGCAACGTTTATTCCATTATCTATGGCGCATAAAGTTGGTTTTAAGCCAATCATTCCGGACACAGCATTTAAAACTATATCAACATAATCGATTTTTGCCAACTCACATAATCCATCAATTCCACTTAAAACTTCAACATTAAGGTCAGATATATTATTTTTTAATTTCTCTGCAGCATTTTCATCATAAACGGCAACTTTCTCCGGTTTAAATATTCTAATTTGTTTTTCTAATAGAGAAATATTATTAAAAACAGCAAGACCTTTTACACAAATCTCCAAGTTTTTAGCAATTTCTAAAGCTCTTTTTCCAACAGAACCAGTTGATCCTAGAACAACAACATTTTTTACCATAATAAAAGCCACTCACCTTAAAATATCACACTTTCATAATATTAAAAAAGTTGACCATAAAATACACAAAAGGGACAACAAATACCACGCTGTCAAAGCGATCTAATACTCCACCGTGCCCGGGAATTATAGTTCCAAAATCCTTAACATGACAACCTCGCTTCACAGCAGAAAAAGCCAGATCACCAATAATAGAAAAAATCGAGCCAATCAAAGAAATAGGAATTATATAGTGGAAGTTAACTCTTACACCAGCTTCGAACATAAATTTTTCAAAGAAAAAACAAATAACAATACTAATAAACAAAGAAAATGCAATCCCACCGAAAACACCCTCAATAGTTTTTTTAGGGCTAATTTCAGGACAAAATTTTTTTCTTCCCAAAAGCGTCCCAGCAAAATAAGCTCCAATATCTGACATCCAAGAAATACAAAGGGCATAAAGAATATAAAAACTACTAAAAACTCCGCCAAAGTCGCGCAATTTAACAATAAAATTTAAAGAAATTGTAATCAACAAAACCATACTATATATTGAAGCAATATCTTTAAAAGTTAAAGCTTTGTCAAAAAGTAATTCAAAACCAAATATAAAAAACGAATAAAGCAACCAACAGCCATTCCATAAAATTCCCTCACCTAAAATTGGCAACAATGCCGAGAAGATCAAACTTGGGATAACAACCCTAAATATTTTATTTAATCCCATTGCGGCAAAAATTTCATAAGTCGCAAACATACAAACAATTGATACCGCGCAATTCAGCAAAAAAGGAAAAGTGCTGTTAAAAATAAGAACAATTATAACGATTAATCCACCTAAAAGGCCAGAAATTGTTCTAATTATCATCATATCCCTCCAAATCGCCGATTTCTAGAAGCATATTCATCAATAGCACGATCTAAATCTTTTTCAGAAAAATCTGGCCATAAAAGATTAAAAAAAATAAGCTCTGAATAAGCACTCTGCCATAACAAAAAATTAGATAATCTCAATTCTCCGCTAGGGCGTATAATCAAATCCGGGTCAGGCTGGCCAGCTGTATATAGATGTTCGGAAACAAGTTTTTCATTTATATTTTCAATTTTTATTTTTTTATTTTCAAGCTCAACTGCAATTTTTTTTACCGCTTCAGTGACTTCTTGTCTCCCACCATAATTCATAGCAATATTTAGTACCATCCCAGTATTTTTTTGAGAACTTTTTTCAACTTCATCAATAAGTTTTTGCAAATTAGCAGAAAATGCCATTTTATCTCCTAAAAAGAGAACTTTTATATTCTCTTCCTCAAAATCACTTAATGCTTCTTTTAAATACTGTTCAAATAATCGCATCAAATAGTTTATTTCTTCCTCAGGTCTATTCCAATTTTCAGTAGAAAAGGCATAAACAGTCAAATATTTTATTCCTATTTTACTACAATATTTAGCAATTTTTCTAAAATTAATTGCCCCAGCCTTATGGCCCGCCGATCGTGGTAACCCTCGTTTTTTAGCCCATCTTCCATTTCCATCCATAATTATGCCAATATGATCAGGCAAGGCTTTATGGCAGCCAGATGTATTTTTTTTCATCCAAAACATTATAAATATCACGCCAGTCTAAAACAGGTTATTAATATTATCATAAATTTTAAATTGACATTATTTCTTTTTGTTTTTCATCAGACATATTATCTATTTTTTTACAAAAACTATCAGTTAAATCCTGAACATGTTTCTCAGCTTGTTTTAAGTCATCTTCAGTAATTTCAGCTTCTTTTTTCATCTTTTTTAAAGTTTCAATAGAATCCCGACGTGTTGACCGTACTGAAATTTTAGCCTCTTCAGCTAATTTAGCAACATCCTTAACGATTTCACGACGTCGATCTTCAGTAAGAGCAGGAAAAATAATCCGTATAAATTTGCCGTCGTTTTGCGGATTTATTCCCAAATCAGAAGTTTGAATAGCTTTTTCTATCTCTTTCAAAATAGAACCATCCCAAGGCTGAATGAGTAAAGTTCTCGCCTCAGTAACCGACACCGCTGCAATTTGATTTATAGGTGTTGGCACACCATAATAATCAACCAAAACCTTATCTAAAACAGCCGGATTAGCTCGACCTGCTCTAATTGCAATGTATTCTTTCGAAAGTGCGTTTAATGTTTTTTTCATATTTTCTTCAGCTTTGCTAAAAACTTGCTTCATAAAAAATTTCTCCTTTTGTTATTTTACAATAGTTCCAACTGAAATTCCCATAATAGCATCATATATGTTATTAGGATTTTCTATGCTAAAAACCAGCAAAGGAATTTTATTTTCCTTACACATAGAAGCCGCTGTGCTATCCATAACTTGCAAATTTTTATTTAAAACATCCTCATAGCCAATTGATTCATATTTAACTGCATCAAAATTTTTTTTAGGATCTTTATCATAAACACCATCAACCAAAGTTGCTTTCAATATAACATCCGCACCAATTTCAGCCGCTCTAAGCGCTGCAGCTGTATCGGTTGAAAAAAAAGGTGACCCCGTTCCGCAACCAAAAATAACAACTCTACCTTTTTCTAAATGACGAACAGCTTTATTTTTTATATAAAGTTCTGCAATTTGCTGCATCAAGAGGGCTGTCTGAACACGAACCTCCACTCCAAGCTGTTCTAAAACTTCTGCAACACCCAACGCATTAATAACAGTTGCCAACATGCCCATATGATCAGCTCTAGTTCTACTCATTTTTATATTGCTACGACCTCGCCAAAAATTGCCACCACCAACAACTATTCCAATTTGAACATTTAAGTCCAAACATTTTTTTATAGACTTGCATATATTATAAACGATGTCAAAATCGAACCCTTGTTTTTTTTCTCCAGCTAAAGCTTCTCCACTTATTTTTAATAAAACTCTTTTATATTTTGGTTGCAATAAAACCACTCCTACATATGTTTTATAATATAATTTTACAATAATAAATTAAACATGTAAAGACAGATCTATTTCAATAAAAATAGAGCGCAATAAAAATACGCCCTATCAACAGTAAAATTAAATTATTTTATCATACTAGCAACTTCATCCGCAAAATTGTCCTCACGTTTTTCTAAGCCCTCGCCTTTTTCAAAGCGTACAAAATCTAAAATTTCAATTCTTCCGTTCAAACTCTTAGCAGTTTCTTTAACATATTGATCAACAGTTAAATTGGAATCTTTAACAAAAACCTGCTCGATTAAGCAATTTTCTTTGTAAAATTTGCCAATTTTTCCCATAACAATTTTTTCAGCTACATTTAAAGGTTTGCCCTCATTTATAACTTGCTCAGTAAGAATTTTCTTTTCGTGAGCTAAAATATCTTCCGGTACATTTTTTCTACTTAAATAACTTGGATTTGCAGCTGCAACTTGCATAGCAATATCTTTAGCAAAAACTTTAAAATCATCTTTGCTCGCAATACCATCAGACACATCGAACTTGACCATAACTCCAATCCTGCCACCGGCATGATTATAAGTTGTAACAACACCGTCAAATCTTGCAAAGCGGCGAATTTTTATATTTTCTCCAATAGTAAGGATTTTATCTCTAACTAATTCTTCAATAGTTAAATTGCTATTATAAGCTTTGCAAGACATAAGTTCTTCTAAAGATTTTGGATTTTTTTCTATTATAGTATTAGCGCAAGCCTGAACAAAGTTTAAAAAATCAGCATTTTTAGCCACAAAATCAGTTTCTGCATTAACTTCAATAATAACAGCTACATTTTCCTCTTTATTCATGCAAGCAAAAGCAACACCCTCTGCTGCAATGCGTCCTGCTTTTTTAGTTGCAGCTGCCAACCCCTTTTCTCTTAAAAAATCGATTGCTTTACTCATATCGCCATCAGAGGCAATAAGAGCTTTTTTGCAGTCCATCATTCCGCAACCAGTTTTTTCTCTTAACGCTTTAACGTCACTAGCTGTAAAAGCCATAATTATACCTCCTAAATATATCTCAAATATAAAAATCACAACAAAAGACGGTAATTACCGTCTTTAAATATTATTAATTCGTACAAATTATTCCAAAACAGGTTCATCCACATTTAACTCATCAAGCATTTCTCCAACCGATTCATCGCTCGACACACCCATTTGACCTTCTTTGCCTTCTATAACTGCATTCGCAACAACACTCACTAAAAGCTTAACAGCCCTAATAGCATCATCATTTCCAGGAATAACATAATCGACTTCATCAGGGTCACAGTTAGTGTCAACAACGGCAACAATAGGAATGCCCAATTTTCTAGCCTCCAAAACAGCAATTTTTTCTTTTCGAGGGTCAACAATAAATAGTGCAGATGGCAAATCTTGCATGTTTTCAATGCCACCCAGAAATTTTTCTAATTTTACAATCTCTAAATTTAACTTAATGACTTCTTTTTTAGGCAATAAATCAAAAGTACCGTTTTCTTGCATTTCACGCAATTGTTTCAAGCGATTAACTCTGCGTCTAATAGTGGTAAAATTAGTAAGCATTCCGCCAAGCCAACGGGCGTTAACAAAGTATGAACCACAACGAAGAGCCTCTTCTTTAATAGAGTCTTGAGCTTGTTTTTTTGTTCCCACAAAAAGAATAGATTTGCCCTCTTCAGTGAGGCTACGAATAAAATTATAAGCCTCTTCTAATTTTTTAACTGTTTTCTGAAGATCAATAATATAAATTCCGTTTCTTTCAGTAAAGATGTATTCAGCCATTTTAGGGTTCCATCTTCTAGTTTGGTGACCAAAATGCACACCAGCCTCTAAAAGTTGTTTCATAGATACAACAGACATAATAAGTCCTCCTTGGTTAAACCTCCGCTGCGCTTAAATATTTGGAATAACCAGTCTGGCACCAAGAAAAAAAGCAGCAGCGTGTGTATTTTATTACAGTTATTATAACACAACAAATTAAACATTACAAGATAATTTTTACATATTAAACTCGCCACAATTTTTTAATATTAAAAAACCTGCATTTTTTAGGACGACGTCCTACATTATGTTTAACCAAAATTGTATCCTCACCTATAATCTCAATATCTTCCCACCTTATTATCAAATCATCTTCTCTGCCCAAAAGCCCACACCACCTTAATTTGCCATATATTATAATTGCTGTGAGTTTTGCATCTTTTGTGTCTATCTCAACATCACTAACGCAGCCCAATCTTACACCTGTCTTTACATTTATAACTTCCTTATTTCTCATTTCTACTATTCTGCAACGCATAAAAACCACCTAATTTTTATATTAATTGACTTGAATTTTTCTCGAATATATAATTAAATATAAATAAAGCTGAAAAAAGGAGAACTATAATATGCCAAACAGCGTATTAAGATATCGATCTGATCCTAACATTGGGCTTTCTGACCAAGAAGTTGTGTTAAGAAAAAACGAAGGCCTTGCAAATGATGACGTATCTCTCCCTACAAAAACTGTTTCTAAAATAATAAAGGACAATCTATTTACACTTTTTAATCTTATAAACTTTTTTTTAGCTGCAGCTATTATTTATGTAGGTTCTTTTAAAAACCTACTTTTTATGGGGGTAGTTATATCCAATCTTATTATAAGCACATATCAAGAAATACGTGCAAAAAAAACTGTAGATAAATTGTCTATACTATCACTTGCAAAAGTTAATGTAATAAGAAATGGCTTACTGCAAAAGGTAAATATAAACGATCTGGTTTTAGACGACATAATTAAATTAACTCAAGGAAATCAAATTCCAACTGATTGTAAAATTATATGTGGAGAATGCGAAGTTAATGAATCTTTACTTACAGGTGAATCTAATTCTATATATAAAAAAGAAGGAAGTCTCCTATTATCTGGCAGCCATATAATTAGCGGCCAGTGCAAGGCAAGAGTTGAACATGTAGGAAAATACAATTATGCATCAAAAATTTCTAGTGGGGCTAAATACGTAAAAAAAACAAACTCTCAAATAATGCTAGCATTTAATAAAATAATTTTAATACTTTCTATACTAATTATTCCGATAGGAATTTTTTTATTTGCTCATCAATTGAAGCAAAATATTTTTGAAAACGCTGTAATAAATACGACTGCAGCTTTAATAGGAATGATTCCTGAAGGGCTAATGCTTTTGGTTAGCACTGTTTTGGCCGTGAGCGTAATAAGGCTATCAAAATATAAAGTTTTAGTGCAAGAACTCTATTGCATAGAAACCTTAGCTCGAGTTGATACCCTTTGTATTGATAAAACTGGAACCATAACAGAAGGCACTATGCAGGTAGAAGATATTGTTGCTTACAAAGAAAATTCTAAAGAATCTGTGGCTCAAGGGCTTGCAATTATTGTAAATAACACTAATGATACAAATCCGACTTATTTCGCAGTAAAAAATTTTGTTGATGATAATAATATTAAAGAAGAAAAAGCTTCGCAAATAATACCGTTTTCATCCGAAAAAAAGTGGTCTGGAGCGTATATTGATGGGCTAGGTAGCTACATAATGGGTGCAGCAGAGTTCGTTTTAGACAAAGATGTGGATTTTATAAAGGAAAATTTAGAGCAATATGCTAAAAAATATAGAGTTCTTGTGTTGGCTCATTCAAAAAATAAATTTAGCGACAATAAAACTCTACCAGAAGACCTTAAATTAATTGGTTTTGTATTAATTAATGATGTAATTAGAGAAAGCGCAAAAAAAACTTTAAAATATTTTTATGACCAGGGTGTAGATATAAAAATAATTTCCGGAGATAATGTGCTAACTGTCTCTAACATAGCCAAACGTGTTGGTTTGAAAAATTATGAAAAATGTATCGATGCAAAAATGTTAAAAACTAAAGATGATATAAAAAAAGCAGTAAAAGAATTCTCTATTTTTGCAAGAGTTTCACCAATGCAAAAGAAGGATATAATCTGTGCCCTAAAAGAACAAGGACATACCGTAGCAATGACTGGTGATGGTGTAAATGACGTTCTGGCATTAAAAGAAGCTGATTGTAGTGTTGTTATGGCAAACGGCAGCGATGCTGCTAGAAATGTTTCTCAATTAGTATTATTAAACTCTGATTTTTCATCTATGCCCAAAGTGGTTCTTGAAGGTCGTAGATCTATAAACAATATTCAACGTTCTTCTTCGTTATTTTTAGTAAAAACAATATATTCAACGTTGCTTGCTATATTGTTTTTGTTTTTGAATAGTCCATACCCTTTCATGCCAATTCAAATGACGTTAACAAGCGTTCTAACAATAGGAATCCCGTCATTTATCCTGGCTCTTGAGCCAAACAAGAATAGAATAAATGGAAATCTATTTAAAAACATAGTTAGCCGAGCTCTACCTTGCGCTTTAACAATAGTCATATCTATATTGATTATAATGGGGCTTTCACATTTTATAAATTTAAGTGGTAAAGAACTTTCCACCTTATGCGTTATATTAACAGGCTTTAGTGGACTATTTTTACTGTTTAAATTGTGTATTCCTTTTAATAAAATTAGAAAGTTTTTATTTTCATTAATGTCGAGTATATTTTTAATTTGCATATTATTTTTTAAGGATTTTTTCTCTCTATCGGAATTGAACGTTAAATTAATAATAGTTTTAATTTTTCTTTGTTTTTTCGCATCTTTTTTATTTAAAAATCTATCTAAAATTATTTTTAAAATAAAAAAATAAAAAGCTAAACTCTTATTCTCTTCAATATGGATAAAGTCTCTCGTGCAATAACAATTTCTTCATTTGTAGGAATAACAAAAATTTTCACTGAAGATTCTCCGTCAGAAATTTCAGCTTGTTTACCATCTACTGTCAATTTATTTAAATTTTTATCAATTTTTATGCCCATAAAAGAAAGTGAATCACAAATAGTGTTTCTGTATTCAAATCGATTTTCACCAATACCTCCGGTAAACACTATAGCATCGCAGCCACCTAATACAGCAATATAAGACGCTATACTTTTCATTACCTGATAGCAAAAGATATCATGCGCTAAAATTGCCCTTTTGTTGCCTAGACTTGCCTCTTTTAAGATTTCTCTCGCATCATTTGAAACTCCAGAAACTCCCAATAAGCCTGAATTTTTATTGACAATCTTATTAAAATCATGCATAGAAATATTGTTTTTTTCACAAACAAAAGTTATAATTCCAGGGTCTAAAGAGCCACTACGTGTGCCCATAATTATTCCATCAGCAGGAGTAAAACCCATTGTTGTATCCATAGATTTGCCGCCTTTAATCGCAGAAATAGAGGCACCGTTGCCTAAATGACAAGTAATAATTTTGGTATCTTTAATATCTTTATTTAAAAGTTTAGCACACTCGTTACTAACATAATAATGAGAGATTCCGTGATAGCCATACTTTCTTACACCATATTTTTCATAAAATTCGTAAGGCAACGAATAAATATATGCTTTTGGTGGCAAAGTTGAATGGAATGCTGTATCAAAAACTGCAATTTGAGGAAATTTTTCTCCAAAAACCGCTTGACAAGCAAGAATCATATGCAAATTGGCAGGGTTATGTATTGGCGCAATAGGAGTTAGTTTTTTTACAATACTTATAAGATGTTTATTTATTAAAGTAGGTTTACTAAATTCCTCTCCACCTTGCACAACACGATGGCCTACTGCAACTATTTCTTCAAGATGTTTAATGACACCATATTTTTTATCTAAAAACAAATTTTTCACAAAAGAGAATGCCTCTTCGTGATTTTTTAAATGAACTAAAAATTTCTTTTCATATCCCTTATAATTTTGATACTTAACAAAACCATTTTTTAACCCTATTTTTTCGCAAATTCCTTTTGCTAAAACTGATTCGTTATCTGACATATCTAAGAGTTGAAATTTCAGAGATGAACTCCCTGCATTTATAACAAGAATTTTCATAGCTATCCTCCCAATAATGCACAAATATTCTAGCCTTTATGTTTATAATACTATAAATATTTCATATAATCAATCTTTTTCTATAAAATCAAAAAAATATATAAATATTACAATAAAATTATCAAAAATAATGTAAAGTTTAAATTTTTAAAAAATATAGCTTTAAATTAATAAAGTACGTAAAAATAAGATGTTTATATTATTGTTTTTTCAATATATTGTAAAAAATTTCATTAGTAATTTTTTTAAATGCAGGGCCACAGCTTTCTCCCCCTCCTTTTGCGTCTTCAGCAAAAATAACTATTGAATATTTTGGCTCATCTGCAGGATAGATCCCTGCATACCATGCCTGAATTACCATATGATCGTCCACTTTTATACCAGTTTGAGCTGTTCCAGTTTTTGCTGCAGCTACTCCCTCGTCGGGCTTTCCTCTATTGCTCGTTCCATATTCAACCGAAGCTTTCATGTAGTCAATTAAATTTTTAGCGCAGTCAACAGACAACACTCGGACCAATTTAGATTTAGCCGTTTTTTGAATATAATTTAAATTTTCGTTTACTAAACCCTGAACTAATTTCGGCTCACAATATACTCCACCAGAAGCTATTGTATTCAATAATACCGAAATCTGTATTGGAGTTGCTAATAGTCTGCCTTGGCCAAACGAAAAATTTGCAAGAGCTTTTTTATCTGATAAAACTTCTAAACTTGGCAATACTCCAGGTTTAGAAATGATTCCTGGTGCTAATTCAAATTCTTTTTCAAAACCCAATTTTTTAGATAATTCTAATATCTCTTCTGCACCTATATCTAAAGCTTTATTTATAAAGTAGGTGTTGCACGAAAGTGCCACTGCTTTTTTTAAATTTATCTGGCCATGAGCTTTGCCATTAAAACAGTGAAACTCATGGGCATCCACTTTACAACTACCAACACAATTAAATATTTCATCTGAATTTTTATTTTCGTTTAAAATTGATGCAGCAGTTACCAGTTTAAAAACAGAACCTATATTATAAGGCAATAAAGCTCTATTTAGAAGAGGTGAGTCTTGGTCATCCAATACGCAAGCCACATTCAAAGGCGAAAATGTCGGCATACTAACACAGGCTCTAATTTCGCAATCTGGGACTTCTGTTATTATAATCGCACCTTTTTTTATATATTTTTTAGCTGCATTCTCTGCTATTTTTTGAATTTTTTCATCTATAGTTAATACCACGCCCTTTGTACTTTTATACATTGTGTCTTCTACCATGCTGGTTTCTCCAGGAATACGTCTATTTAAAGCATCCACCTTAAATTTTACAAAAATGCTGCCTTTTGCATTATTTAAATATTCATTAAAGGCTTTTTCTATTCCGCATACACCTTGCATATCACTATTTAAATATCCAATAACATGAGTTGCAGATTGATCTGGTAAATATCTTCTGCGAATTTTAAAAGTACGTATACCCTTTGCAATTAACTGTTTTTCATCTGATAGTTTGAATACAAAAGGTTTGCCAGATTTAATTTCTTCAAATACCAATTTTTTTTCTTCTTCAGATAAAATTTGAGACAGAATATTCAACGTATCAAACTCTGGCATAACAACAGCTAAATTTTCTTCATTTTTTCCAATAAGAGGATTTTTATTGCAATCATATATATTTCCCCTCATAGTTGCAACTTTTAACTTATACGAACTTTGTCTAGAAGCAGCTTCACATAAAAAATCTCCTCTCGAGATCTTATACGTGTTAAATAAAGCACTTCCTATAGCAACCATAAGTAAAGAAAAAAATATTATAATACGTTTATACATAATATCACCTAAATATATTATGTACACAAAAATAAAAGAATATAAAAAGAGCAGTAATTATAAAAAGCTTTTTTTCATATTCTTATTTCTTATTTTTTGTTTTGTCACTTTATCTCAACAATGTTGCTTATATTTTCGGGAATTTTATCTTTTAAAATAGGCACAGTTAAAGTCACTTTAATATTATATTTTTCCAAAATTAAATTTAATTTTTTCAAAAATAGCTCGTCTTCGTTAACTTGGCCTTTATCTAAAACTGAATCTATAAAAAGGCTTAGAACATCATAATCGCTAGCTAAAGTTCCACAAATAAAACCATATAACTCTTCGAAATTAAATATATCATAATTTTTAATATTTATTAATCTTGCTTTATGACTTAATCCAAAATTAAGTTTATCATCATTAGCTATTACAACAACTTTTCCTTTAGATACTGATATAATTTCATTTGAAAATTCGACTAATTTTTTTGTTTTTCATTATTTTGGATTAATAACTTACATAACCGGGCTTTTTCAAAAAATCAAACATATTATTTTTATATTTTTCAACGCCTGGCTGATCAAAAGGATTAACTCCTAGAATATAACTAGATATAGCACAAGCTTTTTCGAAGAAATAAAACAAATAACCCAACTCAAAAGGATTTACTTCTGATATTTTAAAAACAACATTTGGAACACAACCATCCGTATGTGCCAGTACCGTTCCTAAAAAAGCTTTTTCATTAACAAAAGATAAGGACTTTCCTGTCAAAAAATTTAAGCCATCAACATTTTTGCTAATTTCTTCAATAATAACATCCTTTTGTGGCTTTTCAATATAAAAAACTGTCTCAAATAGATTTCTCCTTCCGCATTGAAGATACTGCCCAATAGAATGTAAATCTGTAGAAAAAATTGCAGACGTAGGAAAAATCCCCTTATTATCTTTACCTTCGCTTTCTCCAAAAAGTTGTTTAAGCCATTCATTCAACATCAAAAAATCTGGTTCATAGCTTGCAAATATCTCTATGTGCTTACCTTTTCTATACAATATATTTCGAATAGCAGCATACTTATAGCAATCATTTTTATTTAAGTCATTACAAAATAAATTATCTTGAGCAAGTTTAGCTCCCAAAATCAACTCATCAATATCGATTCCAGAGACGGCCATCGGTAATAATCCAACAGCTGTTAAAACAGAAAATCTTCCTCCAATATTATCCGGAATAACAAAAGTTTCGTATCCTTCTTCATCTGCCATCGCTTTTAAAGGTCCCTTTTGTCTATCCGTAGTACAGAATATTCTATTTTTGGCTTCTTTTTTACCATATTTTTTCTCTAAAAAGTTTTTAAACGTTCTAAAAGCAATCGCAGGTTCAATTGTAGTGCCAGACTTAGATATAACATTTATACTAACATCTTTGCCATCACAAATTTTTAAAATATTATATAATGCAGTTGAGCTAAGGCTATTTCCTATAAAATAGATTTCTGGAGTTTTTTTAGAAAGATCATTATAGTATTGAGAGTGAACTAATTCAATAGCAGCTCTAGCACCCAAATAAGATCCCCCAACGCCAATTACTATAAAAATATCCGTATTAGAAATTATTTTTTTTGAAACTACTTTTATTTTATCAAATTCTTCACGATCATAATCTGTAGGGAGTGTTAACCAGCCAGTAAAATTGTTTCCTAAACCTGTTCTATTTTGTAATAAATTATGAGCTAAATTAACTTGTGATTCAATTGCATAAAACTCTTCATCTTTAATAAAAGAAGAAATATATTCAGTATTTAACTTTATTGGCACGGTCCTTTGCACTCCTAAATTATTTTAGACCAATTTTACAATATAACCACTGTTTTTGCAACAAAAAAATTAAATCGCAAAAAATTTGTTTATTAAACTTATAAAAGCAGATAAAAAATTTATATTTTCAACTTCTTCTACTGCAATAACATCATACTCTGCAATTATCTCTTCATTTAGCTTATAGACTAATCTGCCTAACCTTTGACCTATTTTTACTGGGGCTTTTACTTCTGAAACAATTTCTAAACTGCTATCTATGCTACGCTCTTTTCCTTTTTGAATAAGCACCTCATTTTCAACTTTAGCATCAATATTTACACTCGGTTTCATTCCGTCAATTACCTTAACAGGTTCAAAAATATTTTCATTAATAACGGGTTTTAACATATTATAATTTGCAAACCCAAAATCTAACAAAGTAGCCGCATCTTTAAAACGTTCTTTTCCATTAGCTCCTCCTAAAACCACAGCATTTAAACTCAAATTACCTCTAGTTGCAGTTGCGGTAATGCAACTACCAGCCTTAGAAGTTGTTCCTGTTTTAAGCCCAGTAATGCCTTTATAGCTTTTTAAAAGTTTATTTGTATTTACCAGCTGAGTTTTTCCTGCCCTTAAGTAGTCCATCCATATTAACGTATAGTCAAATATTTTTTTATGTTTTATAAGTTCACGCGACATTAAAGCGACATCGTAAGCACTTGTTACATGACCTTCCTCATCAAGGCCATTGCAATTTTTAAACACAGTATCATTCATTGATAGCTCTCTTGCCTTTTTGTTCATCTCCGAAACAAAAATATCCTCTGAGCCAGAAATATACTCAGCTAAAGCCACCGCAGCATCGTTTGCCGAGGCAATCATCGTTGCTTTTATGAGTTCATCTACAGACATAGTCTCGCCTGACTTTAGCCAAATATCAGATCCTCCCATTGAAGCTGCATGTTCGCTAGTCGAAACAACATCACTAAGACTAATCTTTCCACTATCCACAGCTTCCATAACCAAAATCATCGTCATAACTTTTGTTATAGATGCACAACATCGCACTTCGTGAGAATTTTTTTCATAAATTATTTTTCCAGTTTTAGGTTCTATTAAAATAGCCGAAGGAGCTAAAACTTCTATATTTTCTTCATCAATAGCAAAAACTTTCTTAGCCGATGCTAAAGTGAACGAGAATATAACAATTAAACTAACTATAAATTTGATGCTTTTTTTTATAATTTTGTTGAACATTTTTATTACTCCTTTAAATTTTTCTTTTAATAATTTATTCTTTATTTTTTCAATCTATGACAGAAAAATTTTCCGATCTATTGTTTTGAATGAATAAAATTTTATTAAATATTAATTGATTTTTATAAATATTTATGTTATAATATAATTGTCGATCGACTATAAGTTAAAAAAATCAGAAAAGGGTGTTTTTATGAAAAAGAAAAATGAAAAAATGAAAAAAATTAATGAGAGCCAAGCAAAAAACGTCTCTGGTGGATATATTGAGCAAGATCTACTTACTAGCAAGTGGAATGTTTTTGATGATAAAACTGACAGAAGTGTCGCTACAGGAATAGAGTCCATAGACGATGCAAGATATTGGGATTACCTATATAACAAAAGAGATGAAATTGGCGCACGGGCTTTAAAAGATGAATTAAAAAACGGGCCTTTACGGTAAAAAAAGTAAAAACATATTAAAAAGAGCATCAGAATAACTATAATTCTGATGCTCTGAATTTGTAATAATATAAAAAATCCCCACCCAACCGTAACGTGTTTATAATAACCTGCCTACCAAAAAGCAGGTGGGTGCCAGCCTATAGGCTTCATACTCCCTTCGTCCGGAAAAACCAGGAGGTCTGCAATTCACCCACAGAGCAAAGCTCCCAATAATAAAGTTGTAGGGTTATATAACACGGTCCGCGAATTGGGCAGGTATATTTATATTGCAATTATAACAAAAAAATATAAAAAAATCAAGCATTTCACGCTAAAACCGCTAAAGATTTTTTGTATTTTCATTATGAGAATACATATCTTCGAATCTAGCCTCAAAAGAATTTGCTAATTTTTTTAACAGAATATCATCTTCGACTTCGGCTAAAACCTGCTCCCCATTTTCATCTATAACTTCAAATATATAATAAGAATCGTCTGTTGCTAAATTATTAATGTCACTTTCATTATTAGGAAGTAGTGCATAAAAGCATCCATCATCATTTTCAATTACATCTAGTATTTCAAAAGAATGTTCATTACCTTCATCATCAATAAGCGTTATTAAATCAGCGGAATACTTGTTATTCATAAAAAATTCAACTCCTTATCCGTGGACACTTGCTTAAATTTATTTTACCTGTTTATCGCAAATTAGTCAATAAGAAAAAAGCAGCTTAACCATTTAGATTATTCATCTTTATGTTTGCATAAATATGTTTTTTTAGAATATATATACAACAGCATAATATTCAACTAAAGGTGATTAAGTGATTTATAAAATTCTGCATAAAAAATGCTTTGGATTTGTACTTCTAACATTAGCTATACCTCTTATTGTTGCAATATTTTCGTTAGCTAACAACAACAAAAACAACGGAGTTATGGCAGTAAATGATTCTGAACAAATTGAAAACAACCGCAAGAAAAAAGATTTTATCAAATATGCAGAATTTAATGTACCGTACGAAGTTCTAGATAAAGCTATGAAAATTGATATAGAAAGCCATGAAAAAGAAGTAAAAATAAATTGGATAGACATTTTGGCCTATTTATCAGCTAAATACGGAGGAGATTTTAAACGTCATTACAAAGCTAAAGATATGGACTCTATAGTTTCTGAATTAAACAGTGGAAAAACCATAGAAGAATTAACAGAAAAAATGAAATATTTTAAATATTATCAAGAAGTTTACATTGCTGTTTTAGGAGAGTTTATAGGTAATTATAGCATCCAAATCGATACAGACGAAAACGGATCACCAATATTTGAAGATAAATACGGATTAAAAGCATTTCTGCCAATAGCTAAAACCTTCCCGTATCAGCATTATGCAGATTTTGGTGCAGCTAGAAGTTACGGATATTCTAGGCCTCATTTGGGCCATGATATGATGGCTGCTGTTGGAACACCTGTTATTGCAATAGAATCTGGCATTATTGAAGTTATGGGCTGGAACCAGTATGGTGGCTGGAGAATTGGTATTAGAAGCTTTGATAAAAAAAGATATTATTATTATGCTCATTTAAGAAAAGATAAGCCGTTCCATGAAGAACTCTGTGAAGGAAAAGTAGTAAAAGCAGGCGATGTTATAGGTTATGTTGGTAGAACTGGTTATAGCCCTAACGAAAATGTAAATAATATAGAAACTAGCCATTTGCATGTAGGGTTAGAGCTTATTTTTAATGAATCACAAAAAGAGTGCAACAACGAAATTTGGGTGGATCTATATGATATTATAAAATTATTAGCTAAAAATCAGTCTGCAGTAAAGCGAATTCCTGAAAGTAAACAATTTTATCGTCAATTTGATTTTAAGGAACCAAATTTAACTCGATAGTTTTATAAAAATGTGTATGCTTGAAAATAATCGCGGTTTGTTATATACTTTATCTGTGTGTGCCTAATCTCACACATATTGTCTCTAAAGTATGGTGAACGTGTATTATGATGTACAACAAATTAAAAAGACTTAGAAAATATTTGCTTTTTTTCTGTGATTTTATTATTTGGAATTTTTCTTTTTACTTTTCTTTTGCAATAAATAGAAATTGCTTCTCGTTAAAAGGCTATGAGCTAGAATTTTTCAAAAGCTTGATAATATTAAATGTCTGTTTTACTGCGGTATTTATTTTATTTAGACTTTATGATAAAATTTGGCGCTATGCCGATATAGAAGATTTTTTTTATGTAGGTCTAGCATCCGCCATTGCTAATTTTATTTTTTGTGCTTGCACTTTAGCTTTCGATATACATATCGGAATAAGAACCTTTGTTTTGCAAGCTATTCTATCAACTTTTGTAATGTTTATGTTTCGGTTCGTTTATAGGGTTGACAGGATTATTGAACGAAGGAATTTTCCTGACAAAGCTAAACGAAGAATGCTTGTAGTCGGTGCTGGAGAGGCTGCTTTACTAATGCTATCGGAGTTTTCTAAATCTCCGGAGAACAGCTATGTTCCGATATGTTTAGTAGATGACGACAACGAAAAAATCGGCCGACGTATCTCTGGACTAAAAGTTGTAGGGTCTACAAGTGAAATCCCATATGTTTGTGAAAAATATGGCATAGAAGTAATCCTTTTTGCTATAGCTGCTTTGCCCATGACAGAAAAAAAACGTATTCTTGATATTTGTGCTAGAACAAATTTGGAAGTTAAAATTGTTCCTAATATCTATAATTTGGTCACCTCTAGTAAACCCGTTACAGATGAAATACGTCAGGTTGAAGTTGAAGACTTGCTCGGCAGAGAACCTGTTGTATTTGAAACAGACAAATATGGACAATATATTCATGATAATGTTGTTTTAGTGACCGGAGGAGGAGGATCAATAGGGGCTGAACTTTGCAGACAAATTGCCAAATTATCACCTAGAAATCTTATTATCTTGGATATATACGAAAATAATGCATATGAAATTCAGCAAGAACTGCTTAGAGAATATAGAGATAATTTGAATTTTGAGGTACAAATTGCCTCGATTAGAGATAAAGCTAAAATTGAAAAAATATTAAAAGAAAAAAATATAGATGTAATTTTTCATGCTGCAGCTCATAAACATGTCCCTTTAATGGAAGATAATCCTGAAGAAGCAATAAAAAATAATGTGTTCGGCACGCTTAATATGGTCTCTTTGGCAGACAAATATAATGTAAAAACATTTGTTCTTATCTCTACCGACAAAGCTGTTAACCCTACAAGTGTTATGGGGGCAACTAAAAGAATTTGCGAGATGATTGTTCAAAGCATGGACAAAACCAGCAAAACTAACTTTGTTGCGGTAAGATTCGGTAACGTGCTTGGCTCAAATGGATCAGTTATTCCTTTATTTAAAGAACAGATAAAAAAAGGTGGTCCTGTTACAGTAACTCATCCTGAAATTATTAGATATTTTATGACTATCTCAGAAGCGGTATCTCTAGTTTTAACTGCTGGAGGCTTTGCTAAAGGTGGGGAAATTTTTGTTTTAGATATGGGAGAGCCTGTTAAAATACGAGACTTAGCTGAAAACTTGATAAGATTATCTGGTTTTGTTCCAAATAAGGACATAAAAATAAAATATACAGGTTTGCGCCCAGGAGAAAAATTATTTGAAGAATTGCTTATGAATGAAGAAGGAATAAAAAAGACTAAGAATAAAAAAATATATATTGGAAATTCCATCAAATTTAATCAAGATGAATTTAATGAACAATTAAATTTGCTCTATAAATATTCTCAATCAAATGATAAAAATATGATAGAAAAAACTCTATTAAAAATAGTTCCTACATTCAATCATAAATATTAGATCTAATTTCGATGTAAAACAACGATTAGCATTTATTTTTATATAAAAATGCTCAGTTCTTAATTTTTGAACTGAGCGTTATAATTTTTATATTATTTTAAACTTTTTTACCTTTTGATGTTGTAAATGCTTTACCAGTTTGTCTGTTTATAAAAACATCTGAAGCTTTGTGAATACGAGCTGCACCACCACTTACTGCGTCAAGTGCATCATCTGTTAATTCTGTTGCTGTTTTATTCTTTACAAGTTCAAAAGCTTTCTCCATTTTTTCGTGACTTTCAAATTTTATACCTGCTTTTTCCGTTAAATTTTTAAATTCATTCAAGTTCTTACACTTACCTGCTTCTTCAACAGCTGAAGGGTTTTTTTCAATAAACTCTTTTAATGTCATTTTCTATCTCTCCTTTTTACCATATGTTATTTTCTTTTTTTACCAGAATTCAATGTCAAAGCCGCACCACTTGAGTTAAATGCCATATCACTTAAGTTGTGCTCATAAACAGCACCACCACTTACTGCGTCAAGTGCATCGTCACTTAATTGAGTTGTATTTTGATTTTTTACTAAATCAAAAGCTTTTTTTAGCTTTTCTTGGCTGTCGAAAGTAATTCCTGCCTCTTCTGTTAATTTTTTAAATTCATCTAAATTTTTGCATTTAGCTGCTTCTTCAACAGCTGAAGGATTTTTTTCAATAAATTCTTTTAATGTCATTACTTATCTCTCCTTACTTTTAATAAAATAAATATATTTTATTTTACATATACTAAAAATATGCGCACAATATCTTTGTATATGTAAAAATAAAAGCCTATTTGATGAAATTATATAATATAAAAATATATTTGTCAATATTTTTGTTAAAAAATATTTTTTTTTGAAATAACTTCATGCCTAATTGTCTTTTTTACTCCACAAAAAAAGGTCTCATTAAATTTTTTAGCAAAAGAGTTTTTATTTGATATTCCACACATAGCAGGAGTATTTTTGTATTTTAAGGCTTGATTTTTTATACAGAAATTCATAAGATAAAAACCTATCCCAAGATTTCTAAATTTATCATTAACAAAAAAAGTTTTATAAAAAATATTTGCACCATAAACATCTAAACCTGTTAACCACCCAATTATTTCTTTTTTATTTGCAATTGCTACAAATGTGTTTATATGTTTGAGATTTTTTGCAATATCTGTTGGAAAAATCGCATAATAATCAGGGTATTTAACATTAATTTCTTTTTTTATTTTATCCAATAAAATTTGAGACACCTCATTCAATGGTAAAATTTCTATTCCTTTTGGAAGAACAAATTCTCGGTTTATTGCACGTTGAATATTTTTATTATTTAATAGCGAGTCTAAATCATTAAATATATAAGTATCTGCTACAATTTCTAAAGGTGAAAATCCATAATTTTTTAAAAATTTTTCCAACTCCAAAAATTCTTTATCATCAACAACTGAATTAAATATTATTTTTTTGTATCCTTTTTGTTTTATTCTTCTTAATAATTCTTCAAAAAGGCTTTTTTCTATACCTTCATTACGAATTGGTTCTGGAACAAAAAACATGCTTATATCGCAGGTATCAATATCATCTAAATCTTCTTCAGACAAAACGACTCCACACGGGAAATTATTTGCAATCGCTCCTAGCCAAATATTTTTAGGAGAAAATTGATTTTTAAACACACCTATAAGATTTTCAAATTTTGATAAATTTTTTTCTGAGATATCTACAATTTCAATCATATTTTTTACACCTTAACTATAAAAATGTATAAACATTATAAATAATATTAATTATAAACTTATTTGTAAATATTTTCAATGTAAAAATATTATTTTTAAAAATCAATCTGTATATTGCACTAAAAACTTAATATATTAATTTGTTTTAATATTCTATAAACATAAAAATAAAACTAGATAAATCTCGTCTGTTGTAATGTCTGGGGATCTGTGTTATAATTTATAAGGAAAAATTTTTATTTATATGGCGGTGAAAATATGCTCTCAGATGACCCAAGTGGCAAACTTAATGAATATAATTACAACTTTTTATTAAGGAAGCATATTTTCTCTTTACTATTTAACTTTTATGTTCCCTTAATAAAATTTTTTAGGGGATGTGAAAATGGTAACTTATTACAAAAATATTAATGGAAAAATTGCAGAAATTAAAAATTATGAAATCGGTTGCTGGATAAACTGTACGGCTCCTGATGACGATGAGTTGGATAAATTAATTCGCGATTTTAATGTAGATCCAGATTTTTTGAAATCTGCTCTGGATGAAGAAGAATCTTCTCATATAGACTGCGAAAATGGCAATACCCTAATTATTGTGGATATTCCTATAGCAAGAAAAAGTGAAAAAAGTATTACATATCACACTATGCCTCTTGGAATAATTATCACCGAATCAAATGTTATTACACTTTGTTTACGAGAAAATGTTATAATAGGTGAATTTACTGAGGGTGCAGTTAGAAATTTATATCCTGAGCTTAAAACTCAATTCGTATTGTATATAATTTTAAGAGTCGCTATGAAATATCTGCAATATTTAAAACAAATCGACAAAATTAGTGACTACGCAGAACATGAATTAAGAAAATCTATGAAAAATAAAGAGCTCATTCAACTTTTAGAGATTGAGAAATCTTTGGTTTATTTTTCGTCTTCTTTAAAAGCAAATGAAGCTACGCTCGAAAAAATTTCAAGAGGTAGGTTAGTTAAATTATATGATGAAGACAAAGAACTTTTGGATGATGTTTTAATTGAAGTTAGGCAAGCTATTGAAATGTCAAATACACATATGAATATTTTGGCGAGTACTATGGATGTATTTGCTTCAATAATTTCAAATAACTTAAATATCGTTATGAAGGTTTTGGCTTCTATTACTTTGCTTTCTTCTATTCCTACTATTATTTCTGGAATTTATGGTATGAACGTAGATTACTTGCCTTTTACTCAAAGGCAATATTGGTGGTTTCCGGTTATTCTTACTGGAGCTATTGTCACTGTTGTGGCTTATATATTAAAGAAAAAAGATATGTTATAATCTTTGATAACATATCTTTTCTTTGTTATATTATGGTATACTACAAGTTATTAGCCGGAATAAATATACAGCTAAAAAGATTATAATAAATATCCATAAATAGACATCACATATTTTTTTATTGATATTAAAAATTGGAATATCTCTATGTATAGCAATAAAAGCAGTTATTAGAGAAGGAATTAAAAGTGGGTGGTAATAAAACGAATCGGTTAACTTTAGTTTTATTAACGCCATAAACGCTCGAGTCATACCACAAGAAGGACATGGAACTCCTGTAAGGAATCGAAAAAAACAAGGTATTTTTAAAATATATAAAATAAAAAAGATAATTAAAAGGGATAAAATATAAAAGATATGTTTTAATATTACTTTAGAAACATATTTAAACATTTTTATTTTTCCTTTTTTATTTATTTCTTGGTTTTACAGCAATCGCTATCCAACTATTTTTATTTTTTATATCAACAACTTCAAAATCTGATTCTAGTGACTTTATAACATCATTTCTATATGTTTCAATTATCCCGCTCATTATGTATATGGATTTTTCTTGCATATAGTTTTTTATTGTCTTATTTAATTTAATTATAACATCGGATACTAAATTTGCAAAAATGATATCAAACTTACCTTTAATTTTTTCAATTAAATTTCCGTAAATCGCAATAAATTTATCACTAACCTTATTGATGTTTGCATTTTCTGCTGCTGTTTTGATCGCTAATTCGTCTATGTCTACACCTATTGCTTTGTTGGCTCCAAGTAATATTGAAGCTATCGATAATATCCCGCTACCGCATCCTATATCAAGCACATTATCTTTCTGTTTTACATGCTTTTCAAGCATCTCTAAACAAAGCTGTGTTGTTTCGTGTGTCCCTGTACCAAATGCAAGACCAGGATCAATTTTTAAAACTTTACGGTCAGAATAGTGAAAACTGAGATTTTTCCACGAAGGACAAATAACTAATCTACTGCCAACACAAAATGGATTAAAATATTTTTTCCAGTTATTTATGTAGTCTTGAATCTTACATATCTTAGTCGAGATTTTATACTTAATTTTGCTTGAAATAAGACGTTCCTGCAAAAATGCAATTGCCTCCACAGCATTATATTCTTTTGAAACATAAATATGAATCAATGCTACATTTCTATCTTTTAAGAGCAAATTTTCATCTATAAGATTGCTATGAGTAATTTCTTTTGTCTCAGCCTCAAGATTAGAATAATCCTCAATATATATACCATAAGGCACAACGACATTGGCAATTGCAGATGCATTTTCGATGTCAGCTGCATTTATCTCTAAGATAATTTCAGTAAAGTTCATTTAAATTTCTCCAAATAGCTTTTTTAATTTATCAAAAAAGCCTTTTCTTTTTTGATAATTTGTTTCATTTGCCTCACTTTCAAAATTTTTCAAAATTTCTTTTTGACTTTGAGATAGATTCCTTGGAATCTCTATATTCACTTTAACAAATTGATCCCCACGCCCACGAGCTCCCAAACGTTCTATACCTTTTCCTCTAAGTTTAAAAACATCTCCCGGCTGTGTGCCTTCATGAATTGTGTATCTAACCCTTCCATCAATTGTGGGAACAGTAACTTCGGCTCCCAACGCGGCCTGAACAAAAGTAATCGGAATTTCACACCAAATGTCAAAACCTCGGCGTTCAAAAATAGGATGAGGCTGAACATTAATATAAACATGCAAATCACCGTACGGCCCTCCATTAATACCTGCATTGCCATGATTACTTACATTTAGGATTTGACCATTATCAATTCCTGCAGGAATATTAACCTCAACTTTTTTGCTGTTTTGAATTCTTCCTGTCCCTGAACATTTATGACAAGGATTTTCGATTATTTTTCCTCTCCCACTACATCTTTCACAAGTACGAGATGTCTGAATCACTCCAAACGGTGTCCGTTGAGTGACTTTACTTTGACCTGTTCCATGGCAAACCGGACACGTCTTTGCAGAAGTTCCATTACTAGCACCCGAACCATTACAATCTGGACATTTTTCTATCACCCGATATGAAACATCTTTCTTACAGCCTTTCGCCGCCTCATCAAAAGAAATATAAATCCGAACCTCACAGTCCGAACCACGTTTTGGAGCATTAGCCCTCCTTCTAGAAGAAAATCCTCCGCCAAAAAAGCTGCCAAAAATATCTCCTAAGTCGAAGTCATCTCCAAAAGGGTTGCCTCCTGCATATGTGCCACCTCCATATGAAGGATCGACCCCTGCATGGCCAAATTGATCATATCTTGCTTTTTTGTCACTATCCGAGAGAACTTCATATGCCTCATTTACTTCTTTAAACTTTGCTTCCGCTTCTTTATTACCGGGGTTTAAGTCCGGATGATATTTCTTTGCAAGTTTTCTGTAAGCCTTCTTTATCTCATCTTCAGACGCTCCCTTTGAAAGCCCCAGGACTTCATAGAAGTCTCGTTTTGCTGCCAATAATTATCACTCTCCAAAATCTTTTTTACTTATTATTTGAATCCCTCAACCATATAAATTAAAAATTTGGCTAAGGGATTCAACAAGATAAAACTCGTTTATTTATTTATTATTATCAACATCTTTAAAGTCAGCCTCATAAACATTTTCTTCGTTAGCCGAATCACTTGCGCCACCACTATTTTGCGCATCAGATGCCGTTGCACTCTGGTTTGATGATGAATTTTGATACAGTTTTGCAGAAACTTCATACATTGTTTTTTGCAGATCTTCTTTTCCAGACTTAATTGAATCAACGTTATTAGCAGCAATTGCTTCTTTTAATGTTTTTACTTTATTATTTAGCATATCCTTATCATTACTATCTATCTTATCAGTGTTCTCATTTATCAATTTCTCAACAGCGTAGCACAAATTTTCAGCTTCATTTTTGTTCTCCACTTCTTCTCTACGTTTTTTATCTTCTTCTGCAAATTGTTCTGCATTTTTTATAGCTTTTTCTATTTCCTCTTTAGACATATTTGTACTAGAACTAATAGTAATCTTTTGTTCTTTGCCTGTCCCCAAATCCTTAGCTTTAACATTAACAATACCGTTTGCATCAATATCGAAAGTAACCTCAATTTGAGGTACACCTCTCATAGCTGGCGCAATTCCATCCAGCGTAAACAAACCAAGTTGCTTGTTATCCTTAGCAAATTCACGTTCACCTTGAAGAACATTAATTTGCACTTGTGTCTGGTTATCCACCGCCGTCGAAAAAATCTGACTTTTTTTAGTTGGAATCGTAGTATTCCTTTCAATAATTTTAGTCATAACACCGCCCATAGTTTCAACTCCTAAAGATAATGGAGTCACATCCAGCAGTAGCAGGCCCTGAACTTCTCCTCCTAAAACTCCAGCTTGTAGCGCAGCTCCAATAGCAACACATTCATCAGGGTTAATTCCTTTAAAAGGCTCCTTACCAATTAACGATTTTACTGCCTCCTGAACAGCTGGAATCCTAGAAGATCCCCCAACCATTAAAACTTTATCTATTTGATTTATCGACAGTCCAGAATCATTTAGTGCCTGGCGTACTGGTCCCATTGTTTTTTCGACCAAATCTTTTGTAAGCTCATTAAATTTTGCTCTAGTCAAAGTCAAATCTAAATGTTTCGGTCCTGAAGCATCAGCAGTAATAAATGGTAAATTTATTGCAGTAGAACTTACTCCAGAGAGTTCTATTTTAGCTTTTTCTGCTGCTTCTTTTAGCCTTTGCATCGCCATTTTATCTTTTCTCAAGTCAATGCCATTTTCAGCCTTAAAAGAATCTGCCATCCAATCAATAACTCTTTGATCGAAGTCATCTCCTCCAAGACGATTATTTCCAGCCGTAGCCAAGACTTCTTGCACGCCATCTCCCATTTCTATAATAGAAACATCAAAAGTTCCTCCTCCCAAATCATAAACCATAACTTTTTGGTCATTTTCTTTATCTATTCCATAAGACAGCGCAGCCGCAGTTGGTTCATTTATAATTCGCTTTACATCTAGTCCTGCAATTTTACCCGCATCTTTGGTGGCCTGCCGCTGTGAGTCTGTAAAATAAGCTGGCACTGTAATAACCGCTTGCGTCACTTTGTCTCCAAGATAAGCTTCTGCATCTGTTTTTAATTTTTGAAGAATCATTGCAGAAATTTCCTGCGGAGTAAAACTTTTTCCATCAATATTAACTTTATGCTCAGTTCCCATCTCTCTTTTTATAGAAGAAATCGTGCGGTCCGGGTTAGTAATTGCCTGTCTCTTAGCAACTTGCCCCACCATTCTTTCTCCATTTTTAGAAAAAGCCACTACAGACGGTGTAGTTCTAGTTCCTTCAGCATTGGCTATAACTACAGGTTCTCCTCCTTCTATAACCGCCACACATGAATTTGTTGTTCCTAAATCGATACCAATTGTTTTTGCCATTAAAAATTACCTCCAAATTTTATCTTATAATTTTAAAAACGGTATTCCCGCATATTTCACTAATTAGCAACAGAAACCATCGCATGTCTAATAATTCTATCTCCAAGTCTATACCCCTTTTGAAAGACTTGAGATACAACATTCTCATCAAATTCTTCATTTTCAATATGAGATATAGCATTATGCAAATTTGGATCAAACTTTTCTCCAACTTCACCAAAAGAATTTACACCTAGTTTAGAAAGAGTAACTAAAAATTGTTCATTTAACATCTCTAGACCTTTTTTATATTCCGGGTCAGCTTCTTTGCTAGATTCAATAGCTCTCTCAATACAATCAGCAATAGGTAGAATTTCTACAACAGTTTTTGCTTTTGCATCTCCATAAATTAAAACTTTATCTTTTTCACTGCGTTTTCTATAATTATCATACTCTGCAGCTAGCCTTAAAAATCTTTCACTCTGAAGTTTTAATTCATTTTGCAAATCTTCCAATTTTTTAAAAATTTCTTGATTTTCATCGATTATTTCTTGTTCTGTTTGTTTTTCTGTTGTTATATTTTCTTTTTCATTCTCAGAGTTCTCTATTTTTATTTCTTCTTTCAAAATTTATTCCTCCCAATCTTCATTATCCTTCAAGAATGTTGTTTAGTTTATTACCAACTAAATATGCAATATACTCAAGCTTAGCAATCAACTTAGTATAATTCATCCTTGTTGGTCCCACAACTCCAATAATACCATAATTAGCCTTGTCGACAACATACCTTGTAATTATAATACTAGATTGATCTAATTCTTCGTGATGCATTTCTTCTCCAATAAATACATGGGTTTTATTATCATCATTCATTAAAAACAAGTCTACAATGTCGTCAGAATAATTAAATAAGTTCATCAATTTTATTGCAGACTGCTGATCATACTCTGGTAGTGATAATAAATTTATTTGACCATCAAAATGCAAATCTGTTCTAGAAGCCAGCTCTGAAATTTCGAGCAACGCATCAAGAACATCCGTCATAAAAAATGCTAACTCTTCCAAAGAAGCCGCCGTAGACTGAATATAAGCCTGCGTTATTTCTTTTAACGATAAGCCAACAAATTTTTCAACTAAAATATTATTAAACCTATCCAAAATATTATCTGTTAACAAAAATTCACAACGAAATAATTTATTTTTTACTAAACCAGAAGAAGTAGTAAGAATAATCATCGCAGTACATTTGCCTACTTGAACTAACTTTATATTTTTCACATAATCTTCTTGAGTACATACACCAGTAGAAATAACGGCAAACTTAGTCATATCAGCCAAAAGACTCGTCGCATTTTTTAAAAGTATCTCCGGATCTATTTCATCTAAATTTAATATTGAATTAATATGCTCTTTATTTTTTTTAGTTAAATAATACTTTCCCATCAGCTTATTTATATACAGTCTATATCCGAGATGCGAAGGAATCCTCCCCGCAGAAGTGTGGGGTTGTTCAAGCAATCCAAGGTCTGTAAGTTCAGCAAGTTCATTCCGTATTGTAGCGGAAGAAACTGAAAAATTCAGCAAACTGCACAACATCTTAGAGCTAATAGGTTCTGCATATTGAATATAGTTATTAACAACCTCAGATAATATTTTCATTTTTCTATCAGAAAGCTCCATAAACAGCCTCCCTTCTGATCAAAAACATTAGCACTCGATAAGCATGAGTGCTAATCACAACTTATAATTTACCACCAAAAGAATAATTTGTCAATACTATAATAAAAAAAATTAAAATAAACTAAGACACCTTATAAACAAAATCTATAGCCTTACAAAACATTCCAAAATCACACCCACAGATTCAAAAGAGCTTGCTCCTTGTGTCTTTTAGGGCTTTCAAAGGAAAATCGAAATCCCCTTTTTAATTTTTTTATAAAAAAGTATCATTGTTTTTATTTTTTGTGTAAGATAACTGCCTAATATCGCTCCCCAAAAAAAACAGTCTCTTAAAATTTCCCATGATTCTAGATACTAATCGTTTAGAATAAGCTGCTTGAACTTCTTTGATTGATAAATTTGTACTAATTATTGTAGGTTTTTTATACATTATCCTTGAATTTATAATATTATAAATCACAGAACTAGAAAAACTTGTCTGAAATTCTGTTCCCATGTCATCCAAAATTAAAAGGTCACATTCAGTTAAATATTTTTCTGTTTCATCTTCTTGAAAATTATAATTAAAATGTTCTTTTTCTAGTCGAGAAATAATATTTGGAGTAGAAACATAAATAACATTATATCCACAAGATATAACTCTATTAGCTATGGCTAAAGATAAATGTGTTTTTCCTAATCCCGTCGCTCCTTGTATGAACAAATTTTGCGAATTAAGTTTAAATTTATCAGCATAATTTTTACAAAAATCAAAAACATTCTCCATGTGCATCCTTATATTTACACCATCAGTAGAAGTCCTATCCGGATAATAATTAATATCAAAAGTTTCAAAAGTAGATAAAGAAAGCGGTGATAGCTTATTCAATTTATCATAAGTAATCTTTTTTATTAAATCTCTTAAACAATCACACATAATTCCGTCTAAATAACCGACATCTTTGCATTTATTACACTTATATTTTATTTCTAAATAATCATCAGGCAACTTTGCAGCTCTTAATAACGATTTTAATTCATCTTGTAGCTTTAAATTTTTAGTCTTAAGTTCTACAAGCAATTTTTTAGTATCAGCTCCTTGGAAAACTGCTCTAGCTACATTAATAGCTGTTTTTGATAATTGACGATCGATCTCCTCTGCCCTAACAAATTTTTTATAAAACTGTTTTTTTCTGGCCTCGTTTTCTTTTTCCTTAACTTTTCGTAAGTTTTCAAGTTCAACCTCAGCCTGTTTCAAAATTTTAATACTGACTCCCATAAAAAGGCTCCTTTATATGTACATATAATTACGCTCATACTCATCTATGTCATAAGATGTTTCTTCTTTAATTTTTTGCTCTTGTTCCTTTTGAGATTTTTTTAGTTTATCACTATCAACAACCTGTGTTAAATTTTTTATACCGCTACTATACCATCTTTTAATAATTCCATCCATATAGCTTAATATATATTTTCCTTTAGAATTTACGCATCTATCGTAAGCTTCTTTAATTAAATCATCAGAAATCTTCCAAATATTAACCCACCTATTAGCAGTTTCGTCTTCTTTTAAAGACGGTGCCCGGTGTTCGATTCCGATTATTTTTTCAACTGACACCCATGCTTTTCTATAATTTTCTAAAACTCTAATTTTATTTTCTGCTTTTTCGATAGTATCAATATCCTCATTAGCCCAAGAAATAGCCATTTTTTCAATATATTTCATACTACGTTTACCTATACTAATAGCATATTGCATAAGCATTAAAATCACATCGACAGGCAGTCCATCTGTATCGTGTAACATTAATAAAGTTGCACTATCGCTATTTGAAATTGGTCTCGATAAAATAATCTGTGCTTCCTGCATTAAAAAAGAAATTTCATCCGACTCATCAATGCGTTTTGCTACAAATGCAGAATCAGGCTTTTCTGTTCTACAAGGTAGCCTATTTATCTCTTTACTAATAACGCATACATTATTGTTATTACTATTTCCTCCGCTAACATTAAAATTTTCATCAAAATTAGCCAAAGAAGCCTTTGAAATTATATTAGTTTCTAGCCAATACTGCATGGAATCTTTAACATCGATCTCACTCATAGAAAGGGCATTGGCAATTGCTATAGTTGAAATTTTCTCCCCAGCATGTCTTAATATAAATAAAAGTACTTTTAGCTGAGCAGCACCGGCTAATTTTATATGTTTGTCAACAACATCGCAAGGAACAGCAAAGATAGAATTCCAAGCACCAAGATTAATAGATAAATTCATTTTTTGCACCTCAAATTTATTATAACACAAAATAGCTACACTTACAAAGTATATTAGCATAGATAAAAAAATCAAATTGACAAGAAGTTTTAGCTATTTTATAATATAAATTGAATTCAAAAATGAATAAGAATTTATAAAAAAATTTAATTTGTTTGAGGTTATTTATGATTTATACTTATAAAACTAATAAAACTTGTTCTCGGCAAATAATAGTTAATGTTGAAAAAGATATCATAAAGGAAGTCAAATTTATAGGGGGATGTAGCGGAAACACTCAAGGCATCTCCTCTTTAGTAAAAGGTATGAAAGTTGAGGATGTAATAAACAAATGTCAAGGGATCAATTGTGCTGACCGAGGAACTTCTTGCCCTGACCAGTTGTGTAAAGCCCTTAAAGAGATAATTCAAATACAATAATTATTTAAAAAGAAAATTTATAAGCTTAAACCGTAGTAATATTAAAAGTAGCAATTTAATAACAATATGCCGCACCAAGCTGATCTTCTGTTATCATATACTTACCAAGCAATGTGTCTGTATGATACCAAACTCCATTTGATTCAACCTTATTCCAATAATGTGGGTAGCCTCGCAAAGAACCTTGAATTATTTTGGCATTGTATCCTGCTTTATTCAACAACTTATACATTAACGCGGCATAGTGCTGAGAGGTTCCCCCTCCATTTTCTAGTGCAAAATTAACTAATTCTTCAGTGGTTCCTCCTGGCGCATTAATATAATGCATATTATTGCGCACATAATTATAAATATTAATTAAGTTATTTCCAGTAGAATCTAATATAGAACTTATATTAAGTGGTTTATTGCCTGTATCATATAATATTTCTTCTATGGATTCTATATCCAATTCATCTGATTCATCATTTATTGGCAAGATGTTATATTCTGGGTTATTATATGTTTTAGCATGATATTCTTCTGGTTTTGGTTCGTCCTTTTGGGGCGAATTTTTTTCTTTACTTTCCTTATTTTCTTTTTTGTTTTTTACTTTAGCTACATTTTGAATTCTGGTTAATACTCCTGAATTATCAAAAATATATAATTTTTTACCAATTTTATGAGTTCCAACTAAATTTTTGCCATACTTATCTTTATAATATTTTTTACCATTTTCACTTACCCAGCCAGTAATTAATGCTCCATCATCATTTAAATAATATATTTGCGAGTCAATTTCTTGTTTGCCGGTAATTTTTTCACCATTATTATTAAAATAATAATTTACACCATTTATTGTTGTCCAGCCTTTGGCTAAATTGTGTGAATCACTAAAATACAAATTTTTCCCATTTAAATCTACATACCCTGTCTGCAAAACGCCATCTTCATCCGCATAATATGTATTATCTCCTTTTGATATTAGTCCCGTTTGTAAGACGCCATCGTTATCAAAAAAATATGCTTTAGAGTCGATATCTTTTAAACCTATTTGAACCGAACCATCATCGTTAAGAAAGTATTTTCTTCCACTCAGAGTTAAAAATCCAGTTTTAACAAAGCCTTGATTATCAAAATAGTATTTTTGGTTATTTATATCTCTAAAGCCAGTATAAAGAATTCCAGTATCTTCATTAAAGTGATAATCTAGGCCGTTTATTTTTTGTATACCCTTTTTTAGAACTCCATCAGAATCAAAATAATATTTTTCTCCTTCAATTTCTTGCCAAAAGGTTCGTAAAAATCCATCATTGCCAAAATAATATGTATTTCCATCAATGTCTGTAAAGCCTAACGCTTTTTGATTGTTTTCTAATATATAATACTTTCCGTTTTCTGATTCATGCCATCCAATTGCACTTATTCTGTTGTTATATTGTATTAAAAATATAGTAAAGCAAATAATTAACGCAACTATAATTCCTGACATGAAAATTTTCTGTTTATTTTTGAAATATTTGCCTAAAAACATTCTTGTTTGCACTCCCTTTCTTACTAATAAATCTTATTTTCATAAATTTTATCATAAAATTAATTGCAATTCAACAGTTTTTATTATAAAAAAAATAAAAAAATGTTGACATTGCTTTTTATTTGTGATAATATATAAATATGCAACTAAAAATTCACACAAACAAGGCATTATTAATCAGGAAAGGAGTGACGTCGTATGTCTAGAGAAGACGTAAAAAATTTTTATGAGTTGATAAATTCAAATGATAATATTGGGAAAGAAATAATAAATATCGAGGAAGAAATTCAGCAAAAAAATAATAAAAATCTTAATTATGAATATGTGATTTCTCAAAAAATTATTCCTATCGCAAAGAAAAATCATTTAAACTTTACTACAAAAGAATTTGTAGATTATACAAATGAAAAACTAGCTACAATAAACGATATTGACTTGTTAAATGTCTCTGGAGGCGCAAACTTCGCAAATAAAGCAATGGCAGGGCTCTTTTCTATTATGAGCTTTGCTACACCTCTTGCAGGCGGATTATCTCAATCAAGTTATGCAGAGGATCCTCCTAGAGTTGATGTTGAAACGCAAACTGAGCAAATGGATGAAAATCCAAATCAAATGCAAAATAAAGATGCTCAAATTGCTCAATTGCAGCAAGAGAATGAAGAACTTAAACAGCAAATAGAAAAAATGCAATCAGAGATAAAAAATAGTAAACATGTTCGGTTTGGTTATAGAATTGACGATGAGCAACAACTTTTAGCACAAAGTGCACATTATTCTAAAAAAGTCCAAATTCTAGAAGAGAAATTAAATGAAGCAAATTCAAAAATTCAAGAACTTGAGGATGAAGCAATAGATATTAAGTCATACGTTAACAGCGTAAAAAATTTCGCTATAAGCCTTAATTATCAAGCAAATAGGTTAGTTCAATTTTTAAATAAAGTTCAATTTTACACATTAGATGATGTTGAAGAGGAAGATAGAGCACTTCTTAGAGAAGATATAATTCATGTGGCTAGACAAATAAAAAGAAACCCAGACGGAGAATTATATTTGCAAGGAAAATTCAGAAGATATTCCGCAAAAGACGCAAATTTGGATCAGGAAGATTTAAGATTGATTTTAGATTTTTATAATGATCTTAAAAGATAAGGAGAGTGTTTAAAATGTCTAGAGAAAACGTTAAAAAATTTTATGAGTTAGTGGCTAACGATAATGAATTAGGTAAAAGTTTGAACGCTTTGGATAAAGAAGTTCAAATAAAAACTTCGGATTTTGCAAAACTTAAGGATATTGTTGAAGAAAAAATAATCCCTTTAGCAAAGAAAAGAGGTTTAGACTTTTCTGCAGATGAGCTGCTTGAATATGCTAACAAAAAATATATGGAATTAAGAGATGAAGATTTATTAGATGTAAGCGGAGGATTTTCTCCTCGTAACACTGCTATCGGTTTGGCATCTGTGTTATTTTTGTCGTTAGGAACAGCAGCTACAATTAATCTTTTGCCATCGACTTCCGACCAAAGTCAGTCAATATCCAGTACAGTTTCAAATCCTGAAGAAGAAAATTATCAAAGTACACAAGTAAAGAACAATTCATCAGACGAAGAAAGCCTTGATAATAAATCAGAAAATGATTCTGAAATTAGTAATGATTTTGAAACTGCTACCGAAAGCACGAATGCTCAAACAGACGATGCTTCAGCAAATCAATTGAACACCAATAATGTAGATGACAAAGATGAAACTGCAGTTGATGTTACTGAAGGCTCCTCTACTCGCGAAGGTTCTTCTGAGGCAAGTCGCAGCACCACGACAACGCATACTATGAGTGACACTGATTTCGCTATACCCGCTGCCTCTGCTTCTGGCTCTACAATGTTTGTTGCTGGAGGTGCCGACTCCGTGGAGGATATTAACGAAACTGCAGACACTATAGCAGAAAAAGTTGCGGAAGCAGTTAACACCCATATTCATAAGATTTTTGAAGATCGTACAGGCTATAAGGGAACTCCAGTGGAGCTAAGTTTCGACGCTCTTTCCGATAAAGCTATGGAGATTGGAACAGCCGTCGCAGATGAATTTGCACCTTCAACTACTGATATCAGCTTTATTGAGTCTATTCCTTATGCTGATGGTAAAATTACGATTAATCTTAAATCTTCCGATGGTTCTTCAGGCACTTCAAGGGAGATTGATGTGCATTCTATACTTCAAGAATACAACGCTAATGTGAAAAAAGCGCGCTTAGATAATTTGAAAACTAAATTGGCCAAAAGATTGTCGAGCAGAAAGCATTATGACGGTGATATTGATTGTGATTCATTCTTTTCTGCGTGTCTTAAGAAGTCAATGGAATCCTTTATCTTGAATAAGTACAAGCTTGCCCCTTCAGCATCGGAACATGAAGTATCAAAGTTAGACATTGATACTAGGACAATGGATTCTATATATGAAGATCTGAACAGCACTTCAGCAACTATTATTGAGGCTTCTTTTCACTCCCTTGCTTCTGTTTACCAAACAGAAGACTCAGTAATAGTCATCGATAAACTCAATACTAAGAATTTAGCAGCAGTTACTGTTCTTGTAAATACTGCTAGCGGAATTCAATCTAAAACTCTCGAAAGATCAATCACAAATGCTGATGCTCAAAAAATTGTTGATGGACTTAGGGATGTTTTTGATATCCAAGCAGAGGGTTCTGTTTCATATACTCAGTTTGGTAGAGTTGGTATATTTGGGAACACCGCAACAAGTCAAGCTAAACATCTGTTAGAAACTTTAAATAAAATTTCAAGTTTTGACCAGGTTAAAGAAGAAGATGTAGCGGGCTTGAAAGCTGATATAGAACATTTAGCTGGCCAAATAAAAGTTGATGATAGCGGCAATCATTATTTTAGTGGAAGATTTAAGAGTGGTTCTGGAATTGGCGAAGAAGGTTTTAAAAGAATATTACAGTTTAACGATATGATAAATTAAAAATAGAAAATTAAGCCCCATTTGTTTAACAGTGTTTTACTGCAAACAAGTGGGGTTCTTTTTTGTGCAATTACATGTAGACCCTTAAATTCTTCTCATTTAATTTATAAATCATGTGAATTATGCTGCACATTTAATTATATTATGATATAAACAACCGGAGAGTAGCTAAAATTTCATTTTAACTTTATTAAAATTTTTTTGATTTAACGTTTCTAAAATAACCGCAATAGCTCCATCTCCAGAAACATTGCAAGCTGTTCCAAAGCCATCTTGAGCAACATGCAACGCTATAATTAACGACAACATAGATCCATCAAACCCTAACATTGACTGTAAAACTCCAGATGCTGCTAAAATTGCTCCACATGGAACTCCAGGTGCCGCAACAATCATTATTGCCAAAATAATATGTATTTCCATCAATGTCTGTAAAACCTAACGCTTTTTGATTGTTTTTTAACATACAATACTTTTCGTTTCCTAATTCATGCCATCCAATGATATTTATTCTGTTGTTACATTGTATCAAAAACATAGCAAAGTAACTATACTCCCTGATATGAAAATTTTCTGTTTATTTTTGAAACATTTGCCTAAAAACATTCTTGTTTGCACTCCATTTCTTACTAATAAACCTTATTTTTATAAATTTTATCATAAAATTAGTTAAAATTTAATAATTTTTTATTATACATGATAATAAAAATGTTGACATTGCTTTTTGTTTGTGATAATATATAAATATGTGATTAAAAACTCACATAAATAAGCCATTATTAATTAAGAGGAGTGGTGTCGTATGTCTAGAGAAGACGTAAAAAAATTTTACGAGTTGATAAATTCAAATGATAATATTGGGAAAGAAATAATAAATATCGAGGAAGAAATTCAGCAAAAAAATAATAAGAATCTTAATTATGAATACGTGATTTCTCAAAAAATTATTCCTATCGCAAAGAAAAATCATTTAAACTTTACTACAAAAGAATTTGTAGATTATACAAATGAAAAACTAGCTACACTAAACGATATTGACTTGTTAAATGTCTCTGGAGGTGCAAACTTAACAAATAAAGCAATGGCAGGGCTCTTTTCTATTATGAGTTTTGCTGCACCTCTTGCAGGCGGATTATCTCAATCAAGTTATGCAATGGATCCTCCTAATGTTAATGTTGAAACGCAAACTGAACAAACAACAACTAGGGTTGATGTTGAAACGCAAACTGAGCAAATGGATGAAAAAGCTGAAACTGATGTTACGGAGGAATCCTCTGCTCACCAAGGTTCTTCTGCGGAAAGTGACTCCACTGCACCAACATCTACTATTAGTAGCACCGATTCAGACATGCCCGTTGCCTCTGCTCCTAACTCTACGCTGTCTGCTGCGGGTGATAATAAATTCAAGCCAAATTTTAGCCGGATTGCACGCGCTTGGCAATCTCACCTTAACAAGGCTCTTGACACACTATTTGCTGATAGTTATGAATATTATAATAAAGGATATGGCGGTCTAACTTTGGAGCGACCTGACGAACAGCTTGCCAAGATGGCTAAAGATATTGTATCCAAGCTCCCAAGGACACTTAAAAATAGTTCTTTTCGCTCCAGCGGTCATCTTTCTGCTGATAATACAAAACTTACTATCATCCTCGACGATCTTGAGCTTGGTTCTTTTTCGATTGATCCTGATGACAATGATACGATTATGATTTCTATTAACGATAGTAAGTCTCGACCCCTTTTAATTAAGGTTGATGTGTATGCTAAACTTATTAAATACAACAAGAAAGTGAAAGAAGCACGCTTAAATAAATTGAAAGAAAAATTCGCCCAAAAAATAGCTAGCAAAAAGCATCATGAAAGTAATATTAACTTTGAGGAAATCCTTTCTAAATGTGTAGAGACAGCAGTTAAAGACGTTTTATCGTCCAGGATAAATGATGGAGATAAAGATTCTATATATGGAATTCTCGAGAGTGGGATCTCCTGGGTTTGGCGTTGGTTTTATAATAGTAAAATCTATGAAACAGAAGATTCAATAGTAGTCATCGATAAACTCTATAACGGCAATTTGGCAGTTACTGTTTTTATAAACACTTCTAACGGAATTCAAACTTACAGTAAAGAAACAGAACCCAAAAACGAGTATGCTGAAAATGCTATTAAAAACATTAAACGTATTTGCAATATTCCAAAAAATGGTTCTGTTTCATATGCTCAGTTTGGTCGCCTTGGGTGGACCGCAACTCAACAAGCTAAGCATCTGTTAGAAACTTTAAATAAAATTTCAGATTTGAAACAGGTTTCGGCCGATACTTTAGATGGTCTAATCGATGATATAAAATATTTGGAAAATATAATACATTATGACGGAGAACAGAACCGGTATTATTTACAAGGAACATTTAAGCGTGGTTATGGAATTAGCCAAGAAGATGCTTACAGAATAAGCGAGTTTTATGATAAAGCGCGAGGTTAATAAAGATTGCACCCCATTTGTTTAACAGTGTTTTACTGCAAACAAGTGGGGTTCTTTTTTGTGCAATTAACATATATAGATCCTTAAATTCTTCTCATTTAATTTATGAATCATGTGATGCTGCACATTTAATTATATTATGATATAAACAACCGCAAAGTATCTAAAATTCTATTTTAGCTTTATTAAAAATTTTTTGATTTAATGTTTCTAAAATAACCGCAATAGCTCCATCTCCTGAAACATTGCAAGCCGTTCCAAAGCCATCTTGAGCAACATGCAAAGCTATAATTAACGACAACATAGATCCATCAAACCCTAATATCGACTGTAAAACTCCAGATGCTGCTAAAATTGCTCCACATGGAACCCCAGGTGCCGCAACCATCATTACACCCAAAATCATTATAAACGGTAACATTGCGGCAAATTCAATTGCTTTGCCACTAACAAGCATAACAGCAATAGAACACGCAGTTATAGAAATTACACTCCCAGATAAATGAATTGTAGAACATAACGGCAAAACAAAATCCGCAATGTTAGAAGAAACCCCATTTTTTTTAGAACATTTTATAGTAATAGGAATAACCGCAACAGAAGATTGAGTCGCAATGGCAGACAAATAAGCTGGTATAATGTTTTTTAATAGTTTAAACGGATTTTTTTGAGATATAATTCCAGCAATAAAATATTGCACAAATAGAGTAAAAATATGAAGTGCAATTATAGTAATAAAAACTTTTGAAAAAACAGATAAAATTTTGAAAACTTGCCCCGATGCAGACATTTTAGCAAAAATTCCAAGAACATATAAAGGCAGAATTGGAATAATTAATTTTTGTACCATAAGATTTATAATACTATGAAATTCATTGAGACTTTTTTTTATGTAACTTTCTTTTATTGTAGAAATGCCAATGCCAACAATAAAAGCTAAAATAAGTGCAGGAACAACATCCATAATCGGAGGAATATTAATTTGTGATAACTGGGAAAAAAGTGTTCCGCTTGGAGAAGAAATTGATTCAAAAATATTGCTCGGAATATCATATAAGAATTTAGGGAATAAACTGGTCGAAATAAAATACGATAAAAATGCTGCAAAAATCATAAAAACATAAGAAATGCCTGTAGTTATTCCTAGCATTTTTCCAGAAGATTCCAAAGAGCTAATTCCATTTGTAACAAAAGCAATTATTATTAGTGGAACAGTGAAATTTAATATTTTACTTATTATAATATTTATCGCAATAAAAAATTCTGTAATTTCATAAGGCAAAAAAATACCTATTAAAATCCCTGCTGAAATCGCTATAACTATTTTTATAAGTAAATTGTATTTATAAAGAAATGCCTTCATTTTATTGGCCTCCAAGATTTTTTTATTAATTCAAATTAAATTATATTCAAAAACAAACTATAAAAAATAGCATTAAATATGCAATTATAGCTTTTTATATTTATAATTACAATATATTTTAAAGAAATATACCATATTTCTTTTATTAAGTCAAACCTCAGATTATAATATAACTAAAAACATCAACATTCAAAAAATAGAACTTGTCTGTTAATTTATTGGTTATTATTTAAATTTCATGTCTTACCAAACCTTGAAAAAATTTATTTAAAATGATAAAATTAAATGTATTTTAAATGAAGTGGGGGTTCAAGTTGAAACTGAAAAATTGGCGGTTTTCTCAGTTGAACAAAAATAATGCACAAAAAATAGCTTATGAAAATAAAATCCCATTTTTTCTTGCAATGATGCTAGATGTAAGGAATATTGTGGACAGTATAAAAATACATGAACTTTTATCAGATAAAATCGAAATTTCAAATCCTTTTAATTTTATAGATATGAAAAAGGCCACTGACAGAATTAAGTTGGCTATTGATAATTTTGAAAAAATTTGCATTTACGGAGATTACGATGCTGATGGAGTAACCTCTACTGCATTACTCTATCTTTATCTTGAAAATTGCGGTGCAAATGTTATGTATTATATTCCCGATAGAAATAGTGAAGGTTATGGTTTAAACGTTTCTGCCATAGATAAGCTTCATAATGAAAATGTATCTTTAATAGTTACTGTGGATAATGGAATTTCTGCGTTTAATGAAGTTGCATATGCTAATTCTTTAGGAATCGATACTATTATTACAGACCATCATCAACCCCCAGAACGCCTACCTGACGCTGTTGCTGTTGTTGATCCGCATAGAACTGACTGCAAGAGTACATTTAAAAATTTTGCTGGAGTCGGTGTTGTTTTTAAATTTATATGTGCTCTTGAGGGAAAAGATGTTGATGTTGACTTTATTTTAGAAAATTACGCGGATCTAATTCTGATTGGTACAATAGGCGATGTTGTTTCGTTAACTGGTGAAAATAGGGTTTTGGTAAAAAAAGGGCTGAAATATTTAAAAAATACAAATAACTTAGGAATAAAAGAGATCTTAAAAATTGCTAAATTAGAAAATAAACCGATAGATTCAATAAATGTTGCTTTTAGTATTGTTCCAAGAATAAATGCTTCGGGAAGATTGAGCTTTTCTGATAAATTAGTTGAGCTTTTGACTACAGAAAATTATGAAGAAGTGCAAAATATTGCAGCTCAGATGGAGAACGATAATGTAAAGCGCAAAGAAATTGAAAGTAATATTTTATTGCAGGCAGAAAAACTTTTAAAAAACGATCCGAGCCGAATTTATCAACGAATTTTAATTGTTGAGGGTAAAGATTGGCATCCGGGAGTTATAGGAATTGTCGCATCAAGACTTTTGGAAAAATATGGCAAGCCTGTTATTGTAATCTCTATTATGGGGAATCATGCAAGAGGTTCATGTCGGGGTATTGAAGGTTTTTCTATATATGATGCAATAAAAGCTTGTTCGTCTTATTTGATAAGATTTGGTGGCCATCCATTAGCTGCTGGGTTTGAATTAAATTATAATGATTTAAACCGGTTCAAAGATGATGTTAATTCTTTTGCACGGAATTTTGGACAAATGCCTTATTTAAACTTGAATATAGACTGTAAGCTAAATCCGGATACTCTTAGTACTTATTTGATTGATCAGTTAGAACCTTTGCAGCCTTTTGGAAGAGATAATCCAGAGTTTGTTTTTGGCCTATGCAAAATGATTATTTGTGGTATCCAATTTGTCGGCGTAGAAAAAAATCACCTTAGATTGACACTAAAGCGAAATAACTGTAGGCTTTCTGCGATGAAATTTTTTACAACTGAACAAGAATTCTCATATGAATTAAACGATATTGTGGATTTAGCTGTTAAAATCTCAAAATCTGAGTATAAAGGTCAAGAAAATTTGAGTTTAATAATTGAAGATATTAAATTTTCTCATATTGATAATGAGGTTTTGCTTAAAGAAAATAGGATTTACGAGACAATAAAAAGAAAAGAATTTGTTGATTTAGATATTTTAAAAGAGTATATTCCAAATCGAAATGATTTTTCTATTTTATATAAATTTTTAAAAGCAAGATGCCCGCTTAATATTGATATTTCAGTACTTTATTATAGGATAAAAAGTTTTAACATTAATTTTTGTAAGTTGCTTGTTATGCTGGATGCCATGTCGGATTGTGAACTTATATCTGTAAAAATTAACGGTGACATTTATTTAATAGATGTCAATAAAGTTGACGGCAAAGTAATTCTTGAATCTTCTGGGATTATGAAATTTTTAATGAAGAAGGAGGTCGATCGGCAATGAAAGCTTTTTATAAGGATTATGAACAATTAAAAGATGATATGGCTGCTTGTAATAAAAGTTTTGATTTGGATTTGATAGACAAGGCCTATAATTTTGCAATTACTGCACATGACTCTCAACAGCGCATATCCGGAATTCCGTATATTTTGCATCCTACCTCTGTTGCCTGCATATTAGTAGAGCTTGGTATGGATACTCAGTCGATAGTTGCAGCTTTGCTACATGACGTGGTTGAAGATACATATTATAGTATTTCTGATATAGAGAAAAATTTCGGAAAAGAAATTGCTAATCTTGTGAATGGTGTTACTAAACTCGGAAAGATACCTTTTTCGTCTCAAGAAGAAGAACAGTCAGAAAATCTTAGAAAAATGTTAATAGCAATGTCGGAGGATATTCGAGTTATAATTATAAAACTTGCAGATAGACTGCACAACATGCGAACAATAGATTGTATGGACCCTCAAAAAAGGCGCGATAAAGCACGAGAAAATATGGAAGTTTATGCCCCAATTGCGCACAGATTGGGTATTCGGATGATAAAAGAAGAGTTGGAGGATCTATCTTTAAAATATCTTGACCCTGTGGCTTATAAAGAAATAGAAAATGAACTGGAGCTAGGTAGAGAAGATAGAGAGCATCTTTTGGCTATTATAAAGAAAAGAATAGAGCAAAAAATTATTCCATTTGTTCCAGATCTTTATATCGAAGGAAGAGTAAAAAGTATAAACGGAATATATAGAAAAATGTTTATAAAAAATCATTTGATGGAAGAAATTTATGATGTTTATGCTGTTAGAATTATTGTTAACACAGTTAATGATTGCTATAATATTTTAGGACTTATTCATGAGGCTTTTAGACCCATCCCAAACCGGTTTAAAGATTATGTCTCTACGCCAAAACCAAATATGTATCAGTCTTTGCACACTACAGTTATTGGCAAAGAAGGAATCCCTTTTGAAGTACAGATACGGACTTGGAAAATGCATTATATGGCTGAATATGGAGTCGCCGCTCATTGGAAGTATAAGTTGGGCTTAAAAAATAAAAAAGATTCTCTTGAGGACAGTTTAGCCTGGATTAGAAATATGCTTGCAAATCAAAACGAAAACAGCGATGCTGGCGATATCGTTAGAATGATAAAATCTGATTTAGTTCCAGAAGAAGTCTTCGTTCTTAGTCCAAAGGGCGATGTAATAAATTTGCCGACTGGGGCCACTGTTATAGACTTTGCTTATGCAATTCATACAGAAGTTGGGAACCATATGGTAGGTGCAAAGGTAGACAAAAGGATTGTTCCTATAGATTATAAAGTTAGAACTGGCCAAATTATTGAAATTCTTACAACTAAAGACCGTAATCGAGGACCAAGCCGAGATTGGTTAAAAATTGTAAAAACTAGTGAAGCCAGGAGTAAAATTCGACAATGGTTTAAAAGAGAACGACGTGAAGAAAACCTTATTCAGGGCAAAGCTGAAGTAGAACGAGAATTTTATAGAGTCGGAATTAGACTTGAAGAGGATAAGTTAAAGCAATTTTTAATGACTATCGCCAAAATGCACCGTTGCGATACGGTGGACAAATTTTACGAGACAATTGGTTACGGTGGAATAATTTTGAGCCGTATAATGCCTAAAATTAAAGATGAGTATAATAAATTAAAAAATAATGAAACTGTTAATACCGGCAAAGTAATAAAAAAAGAACTTATTTTTGAAAATAAAGTTAAAACTAAAGGTGTAGTTATTGACGGAATCGAAAATTGTCTTTTAAAATTTTCTAAATGTTGCAATCCTATTCCAGGAGATGAAATTATCGGTTTTATCACTAGAGGTTATGGCGTGTCTTTGCATAAAAGGAATTGCGTAAATGTGCCAAGAGATATAAAAAACTCTGCAGAACCAAACCGCTGGGTAAATGCTCGTTGGGCCAATAACGTTAAAGAAAAGTTTAATTCAGACATGAAAATATTAACTATGGACAAAGCTAATATAATTGCTGAGATAACTATGCAAATTTCTTATATGCACGTAGAAATTCAATCTTTTACGCTTAATAAATCTAATGATGGTATGGCTCAAATTTATATGTCGGTTCTCATAAAAAATATGGAACATTTAAAGTCTGTTATAAATAAAATATCAAAAATAAATGGAGTTATATCTGTTGAAAGAGCTTAGTAAAATGAGGTATTCTTTATGTTGGTTGTAAAAAGTTTTAAAGTCGGTCCGTTGGAGACAAATTGCTATTTGATAGTTGATAAAAAAACTCAAAGAGCCGCTATTATAGATCCAGGTGGAATTTCTGTTGAGTTGGACAAGAAAATACATTCATTGGGCGAAAAAAATGTCGATTATATTTTAATGACCCACGGACACTTTGACCATATAAAAAAAGCAACAAGATATAAAAAATTAACCGGCGCAAAACTGATGATAGGTGTTAATGAGGCTGAATTTACAAAAAATAGAAGATTAAATCTTTGCCGGATACCTATAGAACCTTTTGAAGCTGATGTATTATTGAATAATGGGAATATTATTAGTTTAGGAGAAACTAAAATTAAAGTTATAAATACTCCTGGGCATACCGTGGGTGGAGTCTGTTTTATTGCTGAAGATTTTTTATTTTCTGGAGATACAATTATGCGTGGAACCATTGGCAGATATGACCTTGAAACTGGAAATTTAAATCAAATGAGAGAGTCTATAAAGAAAATTTTAGACCTTTCAAAAAATTATATAATATATCCTGGGCATGGTGAGCCTACAACTTTGCAAGAAGAAAAAATCTGTATCTTAAAAATACTTAAATATAGTTTTTAAGGCTAAGAACTTTTTCGAATAGAAGACATAAACTAAAAAGATGAGGTGTTGTTTTTTATGACAATTTTTGAAAATTATTTTGAAAAGGAACATTGGACTTTAGAAAAAATAAATTATAACGCAAAAACATGTCCAAAAGACTTTGTGGATTACATAGAAAAAGCTTTTGCTAAACAAATAAAAGAAACTGTAGATTATATTGAAAAAAGACTTCCGAAATGTAAGATATTGATGATATCGGGACCATCATCTAGCGGAAAAACAACAACAGCAAATATGTTAAAAGATGAATTAATGCGTCGCGATATTTGGAGTACAGTAATTTCGTTGGATGACTTTTATGTTGGAATCGCAAGATTACCATTATTAAAAAATGGAGCCAAAGATTTTGAGTCTATAAATGGGCTTGACATAGAGCAGGTAAAAAAATGTATAAGCGATATAGTATATAAGGGCTTTTGCGATATGCCTATATATGACTTTTCTACGATGGCACCGTCTGGCAAAAGGAGACATATAAAGTTGCCTGAAAACGGAATGATAATAATAGAAGGATTACATGCTCTTAACCCGGTAATTACAGAGGGGCTGCCACTTGACAGCATATTTAAAATTTACGTAAGTGTAGAAAATGATGTAGTTTTGAGTGAAAATAAAATAATTTCGGCTAAATCAATACGACTAACTAGGCGTGTTTTAAGAGATTTTTATTTTCGATCCACCTCGGCTGAGCGAACCATTTTAATGTGGAATAACGTTTGTAGAGGAGAAAACCTTTATATAAAACCACTGCAGGAAGAAAGCGATGTTTCAATAAATTCATTTCATGCTTATGAACTATGTGTTATGGCTCCGCAAATGATTAATCTCTGCTCCTCTATTCCTGAAAATTTAGAAGCATATGATTCTGCCCAAAAATTAAACAAAAAATTGTGTGAGTTTGAATATATAACTGAGAAATTAGTTCCTCAAACATCATTATTAAAAGAATTTATAAAATAAAAGTAACAAAATATTAGATTGAATTTTACTTAATAATAGAGTATACTGGCTTAATGTATAAAAATATTGGAGAAAGATTGTGTTTGAACATAAAAATCAACTTGTTGAAAAAATTGTTGTGCCGTCTATTATCGCGGCAATTTATGTCGCTTTAACAGCTATTTCAGGTCTTTTTGGTTTGTCTTATTATGGTGTTCAGTTTAGAATATCTGAAGCTTTGGCTGTTTTACCTTTGTTTTCTCCTTATGCAACAGCAGGACTCACTTTGGGTTGCTTTATTTCAAACTTAGCTAGTCCTTTGGGCATAATTGATATTGTCTTTGGTACTTTCTCAACGTTTCTTTCGGCTGTTCTAACAAGAAAATTGGCATTTATAACTTTTAAAGGAGTTCCTGTACTGGCTCCTCTTCCGCCTGTGGTTGTTGGAGCTGTTGTTGTGGGAGCTATGTTATCGTTTTTGTTGCCAAAAGGATTTAGCTTTTATTATTTTATTATATTTGCATTAAGTGTTGGAACAGGTCAATTTGCTGTTTGCTATGGATTAGGGCTCCCATTATTTTTACTTGTAAAAAAATTAAAAATATTTAAAGAATATAAAAAATGATTAAATTAGGAGGAATTTTTACTTGAACGAATCTGAAAAAAAGTCGCATAAAACACTAAAAGATTTGTCTCCTGTTAGATTGATTGTGTCTAGTTTTTTTTCTATAATTATTTTAGGGGCCTTCCTTTTGCACTTGCCATTTGCCTCCAAAAATATGCTTTCTGTCGACTTTATAGACGCTTTATTTACAGCTACATCTGCAACATGTATTACTGGGCTTACTCCTTTTGACACTTATACACAATGGTCAACTTTTGGCCAAATTGTAATATTGCTGCTAATTCAGTTTGGAGGACTTGGAATTATTACATTTGCAACAGGATTTACTTTATTTTTTCATAAAAAATTAGGGCTTAGAGATATGCAAATAGCAAAAGAATATACGAGTGGAAGCGTACTTAATTTGCCACGATTAATAAAAACTATTTTAGTTTGGTCGCTTGGTTGTGAACTTTTGGGCACTTTAATATTGGCTATTAGGTTTGTTCCACGATTTGGTTTTAAAAATGGCCTTTGGATATCTATTTTTACAGCCGTTTCGGCTTATTGTAATGCAGGATTTGATATTATGGGCATTGTTAATCCTGGAGCAAGTTTTATTGGATATGCTACAGATACATTGGTCTCTTTGATTATTTCTTTTTTAGTTATTCTTGGTGGCATTGGGTTTGTTGTTATTAGCGATATTTATTCTTGTATTACACGAAAAATAGAAGACCACAAATCACATCCTAGATTGAATCTACATTCATTTATTGCTATTATTATGACGTTGACTTTATTGGTAACTGGAACCATATTGTTTATGTTTTTTGAATATGATAAAACTTTACGTGAGTTTAGCTTTTTTGAAAAATTAAATATATCTTTTTTTCAGTCTACCGTAGCAAGAACAGCAGGATTTTTCTCTATTCCTATAGGCAGCGAAAAAACCTTAACTAAGTTACTAACTATTATACTTATGTTTATTGGAGCATCTCCTGCATCTACTGGTGGAGGAATTAAAACTACGACATTTGTTGTAATTTTAGCAACTTTGCGCAGTGTTATCAAAGGCTATGACGATACGGTAATATTTAGGCATAAAGTGGAAAAATTTACAGTTTATAAATCTTTTGCATTCACGATACTGGCTTCATTTTTGATAGCCGTTGTTACCGCTATTATATCTGTAAGAGAAACGGTAAAAAATATCACCGTTCTTGACGTGCTTTTTGAAACTGTTTCGGCTTTTGCTACGGTAGGATTAACTACTGGTATTACAAGTATGTTATCTAATCTATCGAAAATACTTATAATTTTAACGATGTTCATTGGTAGAGTTGGGCCTATTTCGTTTATTTTTTCTGTATCTTTGACGAAAGAAAAAAACTCCACAAAAGTCTTACCTTCTAGTAAAATAATTGTAGGTTAGTTTTTATATTAATCCGGAATTTTTAATGTCTGCCCCGGATAAATAGTGTCTGAGTTCAAATTATTTAATAAGGCTATCTCTGAATATCTTGCACCGGCACCTAAAAATCTTTGGGCAATGTCCCACAAATTGTCTCCCTCCACTACAGTGTAAGTTTTGTATTCTGGTGAATTCGATGAATTTGACTCCGGAATTTTTAAAACTTGCCCAGAATAAATGGTTGTTGAGCTCAAATTATTTAAGGAGACTATTTCTGGATATTTTGTTCCAGAGCCTAAAAATCTTTGAGAAATATCCCATAAATTATCGCCATCTTTCACCGTGTAATTAAAAGTGTCTTTAACTACCGGTATAGAAGAATCATCTGGTTCCGTTGGTTGAGGCCCTTCTGAAAAGTTATTTGGGCCATTTAATTTATTTTTTTCGATTATTGATGGATAATCTCTATATGAAATATCTAGGTCAACATCGCCAATAATACCTGCCACACTTCCGGTAGAAGAGTATTGCCACATGCCAAAAGCTTCACTAAAAGTTGGTTGTGGCCCCCATTGTGCAAGCCATACATCAAATCTATTTAAAACACTCATATCAAGATAATTGACCAGCCAATTTAAATTTGAATATATAATTGCATAATATCCTGCTTTTTCTACAGTGTCACAGAAGGCTAGAGCTATCTCACTTAAATTTTTTTTGCTTAATGATAAAAGTGGCTTATATTCAAGATCTAAAGCCAGAGGATAATTAAATTTATATGGCTTAATCGTATTTAAAAAATGATCCGCCTCAACAACTGCCTCTTCTTTTGATAATGCATAACAGTAATGATAGGCACCTCTTGCTATGGATGTTTTAGAGATATCATTAATATTTTCAACAAATTTTGAATCTACTCCATCACTCCCATAAGAAGCCCTAATCATTGCGAACTGGATTCCTGCAGCTTCTACACTTTTCCAATTTATATTTCCTTGATAAAAACTTACATCTACTCCTTTATATGACATAACATATTCACTCCATTTTAATTTACTTCCTATTATTATTTATGAAAAATGGGGCTGATTGGTGATAAACGTGTAAAAATATAAATTAAAGTAAAAAATTCATTGACAATTTATTATTATCATGGTATAGTAGTTAACTGTAAAGCTTTTTATGCTGGTGTAGCTCAGTTGGTAGAGCAGCTGATTTGTAATCAGCAGGTCGGGGGTTCAAGTCCGTCCACCAGCTCCAGTGCATAAATAGGCGAGTAAATTTAATTAAAAATAAATAATGTGCATTACGGGAGATTTCCAGAGCGGCCAAATGGGGCAGACTGTAAATCTGTTGTCTATGACTTCGGTGGTTCGAATCCACCATCTCCCACCAAAAAAGTTGCCTTGTTGGGCAACTTTTTATCGCTTTATATGTTAAAATAAATGCTAAATACAGAATAATCAAAAAAACAAGGCAGGTAAATTTAAACCGAACTTTTATCTTTTTTTATACTTGTTCTAATTTTTTGCTAAATATATGATTAAACAGCAAGAACAAAAAGTATAATATTGTACCACCAGCTATTATATATATTAGAATTGCTGAAGCTTTTGAAATTCCTTCTCCGATATTGGATGAAACCAAAACTGGAGCAATTGCTTCTCCAACTTTTGAAGCAAGTAAAAATAAAAATGTAACCGTTACCTTATCAATCTTAGGCTGAATTATATATATTTCCTCAAAAATTACATTTAATCCAAATCCATCTGCTATTCCTAATAAAACTATTGCAAATATTGCTACAGCTAAATTGTTAAATACAGAAAATATTCCAATTGAAAACACAATAAGCAAAATATATAAGAACGTGGATTTTTGTACTCCAATCCAATTCATGGTCAGCTTGCTGCCTACTCCAGAAGTGTATGCGCTGAGCATAAAATTTAACATCATCAGTCCAGAAATTAAAGACTGAGAAAGTGAAATTTCATTTCCATATAATGGTGTGCAATAGGAAACAAAAATACTTGCCATATATATTGGAATTATTATCAAAAGTATATACATAATTACTCTTATTGATTTAAATATATCTATTAAATTAGAGAAAGAAAAACTCTTTTGGTTATCCTTGCTACTTTTTAAATTGGTAATTCCAATAAGCAAAATACTTATTAGAACTAATATAGATTCTAAGATAAATACAAAAGAATATGACAATCGCTCTGAAATAAGACCTCCAATAACGATTCCACAACTTTGACCTGCAATTTTGCCTGCGGCAACTGTAGCCAAAAGTTTAACCCTTAAATCGGTATTTTTTTCGAATACCGCACACAGTTTTGTTGATGAAATCAGAGCAGCCATTCCTAAACCTAAAACTCCTCTTGCAACCGAAAATTTAAATAAATCATCGCAAAAGCCAGATAACAAAGACCCTACTGCTGTTAATATTGAGCCAAATATTATTAGTTTTTGTACTCCTATTCTGCTTACAATAAACAAGCAGATCAATAACCCCATTATAGTTGCCACCGCACTTATTGTAGTTGGCAAGCTCATTAAGAAGTTTTGTGCAGATCCTAATTTATTAAATAATTGATAGGAAACAATAGACACAAAGCTGGAGTCCAGACCTAAAGCTAAAAATAAAATAAAGTAAAATATTCTTATTCCACTCTGGCTTATCTCTTTTTGGCTAAGTAAAGATTTTTTTTGACCTTGGAGTTTATTTTTGTTCTGAGATTTACTGATAAACAAACTAATTTCAATAGATATTAATATAGTAACAACAATCAAAATTAAAGCTTCTATTAGCAGATTAATTATATTTTTGTTTACAAGATCTTGATTTACCTTGTATTCAACATTTATATAATAATCTTGGTCTAAAATTTGAATTTTATTTGATATAAAATTGTTTTTAGTTTGATAATTCCGTTGTAACGAATCAGTAACATTTATCTTAACAAGTTCTTCTATATTGCCATAAATATTCTCTAAATACTCTTCAATACCTGTCAACTCTTTAAAAGGAACCCCTTGGCCCACTACATATTCAATGTCTTTATCTATAACATTCGAAACAATATGCACCATTTCATTTAAAGACTTCTGGTACTCACTTGTATAATTAGAAAGGACATAGCCACCAAGTGCTACCTGAGAAAATATAAGTGAAGTCATCAATAAATTTTTAAACGACTTTATAGAAACTCCGCCAATTATGCTATTTTTAGCAATAATATTATATATAGCAAAAGATAGCAAAATGATAATTAATAAAATGATAGCACTTGTTATTAAAATCGATTTAATATATTCAAAAGTCAAATCATTTATATATTTTGGAGAAAGCATTAAAACTATTTTATATTCGTCATTAATAGGTACGGAACAAAATATTCCAGAACTATTGCTAACATAGCTGTCCACAGTTAAGGTTTTAGGAATTTTAACGTCGCTCTGCCCCACTGAAGATAAAATCTCATTTTTAGAATTTATAACGCTAACGCTTAATATATGTTCAGATATGCTTAACGTATCGTTTAATAGATCTTCTAACCCATAAAACTTCTCTATAGTTTTGCCAAAGCTCAAAGAATAATCTATCCGTTGGACTGTGCCTATTGTACTGGTGGAGTTTGCGTTCACATAAACTTCGGTTATCATGTTAGAATATGACATAACATTTAATATTGATGATAAAAATACCAAAGGAATTGCTACAACAATAAAAATCATTAAAAATCTAGAATATGATAACTTACTACTCATTTTTTTGTCTCCTAACTATTTGTTTTATCTGCATATATTTTATCGATAATTAACAATGTTGAGAAAGGTATTTTTAAATTTATACATTTAGCTATGTCATAATTTAAAGACATTTTAGGTGTATCATCATTAACTTGTTCCAGCTCATTAAACGGTGTCCCTTCTAAGTAGGCTTTTATTTGTGTTGCAGCAAAATATCCTTGTTCCATAGCATCATTTATTACAAAACCCATCAAAGCTCCGTATTTAACTTGCTCTTCACTAAACTGAGCAATTGTAGGAATATTATTGGCATAAACATCTGGTTCTAATAGGCCAAGTAACTTATCATTTTCTATTGTGGCAGTAGTTATATATAAGCTATCTATTCCCTCTTCTACCAATTCTTTATAAGCCTGTTTTAAATCTTTATAATATCTATTGTAGTCATTTTCGTTTTGAGATTCTACAACGTGTCGTTCCACAATTTCAAAGTTAAGTTCATTAGAGAGTTTTCTTAATTTGTCTATAGCTGAGTAAGAAAATGCTTCTGCAGTATCCTGATAAACTACGCCTATTTTTTTAAATTTTAAAATATTATGACTAGCAATTATCTGCCTTTCATAACGGGTTCTATCTAGATGCGCAAAACAATTGTCCTTATATCGTTCTGCCTCACTTTTGATTATCCCTGCAGAAACCGGGTCTGCACAAGCAAAAACCATAAATTTATTTTTTGTTTCATTTTCAAAAAAATACTTTCCAGCCACAGTTCCCATCACAATAATAAGGTCTACATCATCTCTATTTACCATCTTGGAGTATTCACTATCTCGCATTTCTTTTACATTAAAATACATGTCTTTTACAAGTTCAATTTTATCTGAGCTATAATTATTACAAATATCATTCCAAATTTTTAAAGTATCCACCTCATTTAGATCTGCTTTATAATTACTAATGATTAGCCCTAAATCTATAAAGTTTGCTAATATTCCTGATAAATTTCTAGAAAAATTATCGAGCCGTTCACTTTCGACATAACCTATTCGCAGCTTTTGGTTCTCCTGCTCCGAATAAGTTCTAGAGTTATTACCAAAAGAAAAAATAGTAATTATTAACAACAGCATAAGGCAAAAAACTTTTTTCATTTTATCATTCCTTTGTTTTTAATATAATTTAAAAATAATATCCATTAAATTTAGTATATATTATAGAAAAAACAATAAAAGTCGTTGTGAATAAAAATCACATATTATTGTGAAGTTGCACTTACAAATACTTTATAAATTTTTTAGAAAGTTTATTAGTCAATATGTAAAAATTTTATTATTATAAATTATTTTTCTCTAGTTTTTCTTTTAAAAACGGCAGTAGCACGGAAAGAAAAATAATTGTAAACACTGTTTTTATCAAAGAAATTAATGCTCCATTTAAAGTAAATAATAATGCTGTTAAAAATTCCATTTTTAAAAAATATAAATTAACTATTAGCGCTTTCATTGCTCCAAGTACTATATAAATTAAACTACCCACAACCGCTCCTACTATATCATAAAAATGATCTCTGCCCTTTTTCCTGTTTCTTCTTGCAATATATCCACACACAAATGCCATAATAAATTTAAAAATAAAAGTAAATGGAAGGGAACTCACATAAATAGGGTTTAAAATATCAAAAAGTGCCGATCCAATTGCGGCAGATAGGCCTCCATAAAATGGCCCCAAAATTATTCCAGATAACAAACAAGTTGTATTTCCAAGATGAAAAGTCGTACTAGAATTACCAACAGGTATTACTACTCCTAAAAAGGTCGAAAGCAACACAAAAGCTGCCATAATACTAGTCATAACTACATTATATGTATTGGACTTTTTCAAACAATAATTCCTCCTCAAAAAACTTTTTAATATATTATATAATAAAAAAGCTTTGGAAACTATATTAATGAATTTATATTTTAGTTGAAAAATTTTAAATATAAATATATAATAAAAAATAATTTAAAGGAGGTATAAAAATGTTCTGTACAAATTGCGGTAAAGAACTTCCTGACGGCTCAAAAATATGTAGTAATTGCGGATTTAAACTCGACATCCCAGACAGTACAGAGTTTAATTCGGATTCAAATAACAAAAAAAATCACTTTAAACTTTGTAATACTAAAGCTTGCAATACAAATAAAAGTTCTTACTCAGATAAATACATTAAACCATTAACTACCACAAATTTCTTTTTAATTCAACTCTTATTTTTAATTCCTATTTTAAATGTTTTTTTTATAATTTATTGGTCATTAAAAAATGGCATAAATGATAATTTAAAGGCTTATGCGCGTTCTATGTTAATCTGGCTAATAATTGCTGCGTTTTTTTCTATTTTTGCTATACTAACGTTATTTTTCATGCATTATCCCCTATCTTTTAGCTTTAGATTCAGAATCTGATAAATTTAAATATTCTATAGAATTAACCCCCCTTACAATTGATAAGAGGGGTTTTTGATTATATAATAGCAAGTAAATTGTTACTTTTAAACTCCATTGCGTGTAAACTTTATACGGATAATTTTGTTATTTTATCTACAGATTATATAGTTTTAACTTTTTTATTTACAGTATTATTCTCTAAAGTATAATTATCAATATCTATAGTTTGAGAAAAATCTTCTTTTTCTATCACATTTTCAATTTTATCTGTTTTTTCTTCATTTAAGTCAAAATTTTGGATTAAAAAATCTTCATTAATATTTTCTTCTGGTAAAATATTTAGTTCCTGTCTTTTCGGCTGCAATGCTGTGTTTTCATTTTTTACATTATCTTTGTTTTTTAATAATAAATCTTCTTTACTTTCGTCAGTATTATCTTTATTTTCTTTTAACGTAAAAGCGTCATTATTATAGTTATAATCAACTTTAAACAATTTGCGTTTAAATAGTCCCAAGGATTTTTGAGTATCCTGCCTTGCAGAAATTATAGCCATTTTTAGGCTTGCCAGTATTTTCTCTATTTCTCTTGCACCCTGATTTCTTCTAGCTGTCGCAATTGCAATTTTTCTCGCCGTGTCGCCAAACTCTAGATCTATAGAAAACAAACTGCGGTATCTATTGGCTATAATTTCCAATTGATTCTGAGCAATCTGCTCATAAGCATCCTCATTTAAATTTTCAAACTCTATGATATTCAGCCTATTTAAAAATGACTTATCATGCGCTACACGTGTTCTGGAACCAGTTCCATCATCTTCAAAGTCTGGACAATTATTTCCAAACATTACAGAATAAATGTCTTCATTTGAAATAACTATTACAAGAATTCCAGAACAATCTATTTTTTCTCCATCTCTATAAATTATTCCTTTATCCATGATAGCTCTAAGAAACTCATCCGTATCTGGCGTGCACCACTTATCATATTCGTCAAACATAAGCACAGTTTTTGGGTTTGAAGCTATTTGCGCTGCAATAGAGTTATCCACATAATAGTAATTCGAAGAACTAGTATTTTTTTGTTGTTCTCGCATATAAAGAATCTGACTTTTTACACTTGTAGCTGAGTCTTTTTCAAAACAAGATGAATCTATGCGAATCGGCTGAGCATTGCTGCCCATTATTGCTCTAGCTAAACACTCTGCAGAAAACGTTTTGCCAACTCCTGATGGACCAATCATATATATAACGTCACCTTTGCCATACGGTTTATTATTTTCATTTGCTTCATTCCTAGCATCAATAACTGAAGCTACAAGTTCTTTCATTCTTTTTTTAGCTTTTTCTTGTCCCTTAATACACTGTAGTTCTTTATCAAAATCCTCATTAACTGTATCCACATTTTGGTTAATTTTTGAAGCTCTCAGTTTTATTTTATCATATAAACCTTTTGTGGCAAGATATAGAGACATAAATGCAGTTAACCCATGGTTGATTCCACTGAGTCTAAATCCCAACTGTCCAAATTGTTCTACGCCATTTATAATTTTTTTAGTAAATCCTTGAGTTTGATTCCACATCACACTCGAACCCTTAAATAAAAGAGGAAACATATTAAAATAATTGTTATCTTCTAAAAGTTTATTCTTAACAAATAAAGCTTCCACCGTATCATTATCCTCATCAGCAAGACTTTTAGTTGCAGCGCACATCAATAAAGACAGCAATAAAAGCACTGATAAAAATTTTTTCATAAAAAATATCAATCCCTTAGTCAAACTTAATTAACAAAATCATATCATTTTTTTGTGCATAATGCAAGTATTTTCCTCCTGCAAGTTTTTTTAAATTAATTCGATGGGCAAATATAGTTTAACTGTCCAATTTTTTCTCCATTTTTTATATAAACTCTTGGGATACGTTTACTTATCAGACATAAAATCTCGTAATTAACTGTGTGGGCAAGCTCTGCAAGTTCTTCAACTTTTACCTCTGCTTCATTATCTTTACCAAAAACAGTAACCTGGGTGTTTTCTTGTACGTTTTCAATATCTGTTATATCCAACATAGTCTGATCCATACAAACCCTACCAATTACCAAGGCTCTTTTGCCACTTACAAGCATACTTGCTTTGTTAGAAAATGCTCTTAAATATCCATCTGCATAACCTATTGGAACTGTAGCAATTTTAGTTTTTCGTTTTGTGACAAAGCTTCCACCATAACTCACAGCGCTTCCTACATCAACTGTTTTTACCTGTGATACAACTGTTTTTAAACTCATAGCTGGATACAGATCTAATTTATTTTTGGCATAGCTTGACGGAAAAAGTCCATAAAGAATTATTCCTGCTCTTACCATATCCATATTCGCTTGCGGATAGTTTAAAATTCCACCGCTATTACTGCAATGTTTAATTTTCAAATTGATACCTCTAACTTCTAAAGCCTTACAAACAGCATTAAAAGAAGCTATTTGCTCGTTTGTAGTTATTACGTTTCTACCTGGTTCATCAGCCACAGCAAAGTGAGTAAAGATACCTTCTATTTTTAAATTATCTAGCTTACATACATTTATTAATTGCTCTATAGAATCAGACCTTTTTTCTTTATTTGTAAAAACAAAACCTATTCTGCTCATTCCTGTGTCTATTTTTAAATGAACATTGATATTCACTCCAACTTTCGAAGCTTTTTTAGATAGGTCTATAGCATACTCTTTAGAAAAAACTGCCTGAGAAATATTCAGCTTTGCAAGTTTATAAACCATATCTGTAGGAGTATATCCTAAAATTAGTATAGGTTTTGTTATGTTGTTATTTCTAAGCTGAGCAGCCTCTTCTAAGTTAGAAACTGCAAACCAATCGGCTCCAAGCTTTTCGTACTCTTTTGCAAGTGTAACCGCACCGTGTCCATAAGCATCTGCCTTTATTACACACATAAGCATAGTTTTGCTTGATATATTATTTCGTACTTGCCAATAATTATGTATTATTGCATCCAAGTCTATTTGTGCCCAAGTTCTTCTAAAAAAATGATCCATTATAAAAAAACCTTCTTTCAAAAATCTCTTTTTCTATTATATTCCCAAATATATTATATTCAAATTCTTTATTTCCGTCAGCAAAATTAATCTGTGTTGATATAAGTTGATATAATAAATTAAATGTTTTATAATAGTCATAATTTAAATTTAATGGATGTGTTTAATTATGAATTATGTCGAAAACAACTTAGATTTTTTAAATACCTATGATCCTCCTATTGCATCTGCTGTTAAAGATGAGCTTGCTCGTCAGCGAAGAAATTTGGAACTTATTGCCTCCGAAAATATCGTCTCTCCTGCTGTAATGGCTGCTATGGGTAGCATTCTTACAAACAAATATGCCGAAGGATATCCTTCCAAAAGGTATTACGGTGGATGTGAATATGTTGACGTTGTAGAAGACATTGCAAGAGATCGTGCAAAAAAACTCTTTGGAGCTGAACATGCCAATGTTCAACCTCATTCTGGAGCACAGGCAAATACGGCGGTATATTTTTCTATTTTAGATCCTGGTGACACTGTTATGGGAATGAACCTCTCTGAAGGTGGCCATTTAACTCACGGATCTCCTGTGAACATTTCTGGAAGGTATTTTAATTTCGTTGAATACGGCGTAGATCCGGTGACTCATTTTATCGATTATGATAAAGTTTTTCAAATTGCAAAAGAAGTTTCTCCAAAGCTCATTGTATGTGGAGCTAGCGCTTATCCTAGAATAATTGATTTTGAAAAGTTTAGACAAATTGCAGATTCTGTTGGCGCTTATTTGATGGTAGATATGGCACATATTGCAGGTCTTGTAGCAAGCGGACTGCACCCTAATCCCGTGCCTTTTGCCGATTTTGTTACTACTACTACTCACAAAACTTTGCGTGGCCCGCGTGGAGGCTTAATTCTATGCAAAGAAAAATACGCAAATTCAATTGATAAAGCAATTTTTCCGGGCACACAAGGGGGGCCTTTGATGCACATTATTGCCGCCAAAGCTGTTTGTTTTGGCGAGGCGCTAATTCCTGAATTTAAAGAATATAATAGAAAAGTCGTAGAAAACTGTAAAACCCTTGCTAAAGAATTACTTAACAATGGCTTAACTTTGGTTTCTGGCGGAACAGACAATCATTTAGCTCTATTAGATCTACGCGGGACTGACGTCACTGGAAAAGAGTTAGAAACACGCTTAGACGAGGTTTACATTACTGTAAATAAAAATACGATTCCTAATGAACCTCTAAGCCCACTTATTACTAGCGGAATCCGTATCGGTACGGCCGCGATTACAACCAGAGGCCTTGGCAAGGAGGAAATGAAGCAGATTGCTAAATTTATCACCTGGGCTGTTAATGACTTTGAAAATAAAAAAGAATACATAAAAAAATCAGTTGAAGAAATTTGTAAAAAATATCCTATATATAATTAAATTAATACGCAAAATAGGCGTGTTTAAACTATATTTGTTTTTATTGATGTAAATTTAGAAAGGAACCCTTATAAAATGGCCCCTCCGCTTTCCGATAAAATTCGGCCTTCTTCTATTGAAGATATCGTTGGTCAAGAGCACCTTTTGGGCAAAGGCAAACTGTTGCGCAATATTATAGATTCTGAAACTCTTCCAAATATGATTTTTTATGGCCCATCTGGCGTTGGCAAAACAACTCTTGCAAAAATTTTGGCCAAACACACAAGCAAAAGGCTCTTTAAGCTAAACGCAACCACTGCTTCTACTGCAGATATAAAGGATATTATTGCTCAAATTGATACATTTACCGCTCCAAACGGAATTTTGCTGTATCTGGACGAAATTCAGTATTTTAATAAAAAGCAGCAGCAAACTATATTGGAATTTATAGAAACCGGAAAAATAACTTTAATTGCCTCAACAACAGAAAATCCGTCATTCTATATTTATAATGCTATATTGAGTCGATCTGTTATTTTTGAATTTAAGTTTGTAAATTCTAATGAAATAAAAAAAGCTCTTATCCGAGTTATTAAGTTTATCGAAAAAGAAGAAAAAGTCAAGGTTATTGCCTCTGACGATGTTTTAGACTATATTGCTACGCTCGCAGCAGGAGATGTTCGCAGAGCAATAAATTTTTTAGAGCTTTGTAATTTGTCTTCAACAATAAAAAATAAATCAAAAAAAATATCTTTAGATACTGCAACCCAACTCAATTTTTCTGGCAATATCAGATACGATAAAGCTGGCAATGAGCACTATGATACATTATCTGCATATCAAAAGTCCATGCGTGGATCTGATCCAAATGCTGCTATTTACTATTTAGCAAGACTTCTATCTAGTGGTGATCTTATTTCTGCATGCAGACGTTTAATGGTTTGTGTATGCGAAGATGTTGGATTAGCATATCCACAAATCATCCCAATTGTAAAATCTTGTGTAGATATAGCAATGCAAGTTGGTCTGCCCGAAGCTAGAATTCCTTTAGCTGATGCTGTTATTATGGTTTGTCTAGCGCCAAAGTCTAATTCGGCATATGCTGCAATAAATAACGCTATGAGTGATATTTCTTCTGGCAAAATTTTTCCTTTTCCTCGTCAATTACAAAACAATCACTGTGACGCTTCTGATGTGAAAAACAAAGGACAATTCTATCTATATCCGCATGATTTTGAAAATCATTGGGTCGCTCAGGAATATTTGCCCAGAGAGCTAAAAAATACAAAATATTATATTCCAGACAAAAATAAAACTGAGTCTTCCTTTAATTCATACTGGAACAAAATTAAAAAGATTTAATCGAATGTCTAAAATTAAGTTTTTATCGTGCGATATTATGCGCAGAGAGAAATATTTTTGAAACTATGAACAAAAAAGTTGACTTTTTATTTCAAATTTAGTATAATTATATTGAAGCTAAAGAGAGGAGGTTTCTAATATGGCTAAAAAAGAACAACAAATAAATGATAATGCTAATTTAAAAAATATTGCGGGCGGAAATGTGTACCAAAATCATAATACAAAAATGTGGAAATCAACTGCAGCAAAAAAATCATTTAAAACTAGAGAAGAAGCAATTAAAGCAGATATTGAACATGGAGGGACAGGAGAAATAGGTAGATTCCCTGATAATTTTTAATAACGTATCTATGCTTCAAAATTAAAGGGAGGCGACTTCTAATATGGCTAAAAAAGAACAACATACAACAAACCTAAAAAAAATAAATAATGAGGCACTTGGCAGCGTTTCTGGCGGTTATGAAATAAATAAAAAATTTGTCAAAAGAAAAATTGTAAGAACTATAGATCCTGGGACGCGTACAAGCACACATAAGTATGTGAATATATATAAGTATATTGTCACTGGTAAAAATGGTTCAAAAACTTTCAATAACATAAAAGATGCTACAGACTGGGCAGAAAAATATGCTGATTAATTTTAATAATAATTATCACAATTTAATAGAATTTCAAGATTAACTTAAGATTAAAGAGACAGCTCACCAACAAGCTGCCTCTTTTTTATTTCCAGACATCCGTATTTTTTATTCCGGCATTTTCTGCTATAAATACTGGTACTTTGCCTTCTTTTTTCTGTCTTATATAATCTTTTAGTGCTTTGATCGCAATATTTCTTATTTTTAAAATTACCACAATATTTACTACAGCCATCAGTCCCATAAGAAAATCAGCAATATTCCAAACGGTCCTAGCATCAGCGTTGGCCCCCAAAAATACTGTTATGAGACAAGTTATTCTAAAAATACTCAGCAAAATTTTACTATTTTTTATAAAAATCACATTTGTTTCTGCATAGCAGTAATTTCCAATTATAGACGTAAACGCAAAGGCAAAAATAGAAAATGCAATCAAATGTACGCCAACGGGGCCTACTTGACACTTTACCGCTTCTTGAACAAACGGGATATCATCAAGGCCGGAATTAAGGTCTGCGCCAGAAAACAGCACAATATTGGCAGTTGCTGTACAAATAAGCAATGTATCTATAAATACCGACAAAATTTGTGCCAGTCCCTGATTAACCGGATGTAAAACATCCGCAGTAGCCGCAGCGTTAGGCGCACTACCCATGCCAGCTTCGTTAGAAAATAGACCTCTTTTTGTTCCCATCATCAACGCACTTTTATAAAAAAAAGCTCCCAACATAGCTTTAAAATCAAATGCTTCTTTAAAAATTAGTGAAATTATCTGCGGAAATTTCTCAAAATTTTTAATGCTAATATACAAACTTAAAGAAATATAAATAATCGACATCACAGGCACAATATATACCGAAATAAAGCCAATTCTATATGTACCTCCCCATATAACAAGTGCTGTAAAAACAACTAAAATCAGGCCAACAATAGCCGGATAAACACTATTTTTATAATTTTCTATATACGGAGTTAAAGCCGAAGATAACTGAAACGATTGCAACGCATTAAATCCATAAGCATATCCAGCAATAAGTAGGCAAGAAAATAAAATTCCCAACCACTTTTTGTTCAAAGTTTTTTGCATATAATAAGCCGGTCCACCTCTAAATCCGCCATTTTTGTCTTTAACTTTATATACCTGCGCTAGAGTACTCTCTATAAAAGCTGAGGCACTACCTAAAATAGCCATTATCCACATCCAAAATACAGACCCCGGGCCTCCGATCATAATCGCAGATGAGATCCCTGCAATATGCCCCACTCCAATTTTTGACGCTGTAGATATCATTAATGATTTAAACGAAGAGACTTTTCCTTTTTCTGCTTTTTCAGTCAAAGATTGGCAAGCATCTTTTAAAAGTCTAAACTGTACAAACCTAGTTTTAATAGTAAAATAAAGCCCAGCAAAAACCAACAGCGGAATTAAAATATAAGCGTATAAATTGTTGCTAATATCATCCAAAAAATTATTAAACCACATTACAAAAACTCCTTATCTAACACTTCTTTCTTCCTTATATCACAGCCAACTTTAAAAAATAGCTTATTTTTTGTATAAAGAAATAACTTTTTTAGAAATTTCTTCTGCGTGCATTCCCCTGGATCCTTTAACTAGAATTGAATCATTTTTAGAAACAACTTTTTTCAAGCAATCTATTGCCTCTTCATTAGAACAAACTGAATAAATCTTCATATATTTTTTATGCTGCATCGCACCTTTTGCAATAAATTTTGCCAAATTTCCAACAGTTATTAAAATATCCACACCGGCATGTGCTACATTTTCTCCCACCTCAAAGTGAAGTTCTTGAGTTAAATCACCTAACTCCAACATATCTGCTAAAACGGCTATTTTTTTTCCATTATCTTTTGATATCTGCTTTAAAACATTTAGCGCGCTTTTCATAGAATCAGGATTTGCATTGTAGGTGTCATCTACTAATATTATCCCATTTAAATGATACACATTCTGCCTCATTGCTAAATTTTTAAACTGCAATAATCCATGTTGAATTTCATTTAAACTCATGCCTAAAAAAGAGCCCACTGCAATTGCTGCCAAAGCGTTATAGACATTATGTTCTCCTATTATAGGAATTATAAATTCTCTCCAGACATTGTTGCAAATAAGCTCGAATTTTGTCATTCCGTTTTGGCAAAAAATATTTTTTGCTCTAAACTTACAATCATTTTTTATTCCAAAAAAATCAACTTCAAATTGGTTGTTTTTTTGAACTTTGCAGAGTAACGGGTCATCTCCATTTATAAATAGGCAATTCGAATTTTTAAAATAGTTTGTAATTTTAAATTTTTCTTTAAAAATATTTTCTCTTGTATGTAAATTTTCTATATGCGTTACACCAATATTTGTTATAACAGCACAATTTGGCATAGCTATCTTAACAAGTTTATCCATTTCCTTAGGCTCGCTAATTCCCATTTCTATAACTGCAACGTCATGTTTATGTTCCAGTTCTAATATACTAAGTGGCAGGCCCAATTGACCATTTAAATTGCCATAAGTTTTGTGAACATTAAATCTTGCAGATAAAGCACTGGCAATCATTTCTTTTGTAGAACTCTTGCCCACACTGCCAGTTACTCCTATAATCGGAATATCAAATTTTTTTCGATAATATTCAGCCAATTGTTGTAAAGCCAACTTAGTATCTTTAACTTTTATGTAAGCTTTATCCTTCTTTTTAGCTACAACATCATTTTTTGAGGTTAAGGTCGCCACTGCGCCAGCCTCAAACGCTTCCTCTATAAATCCATGCCCATCAACATTTTCTCCTATTATTGGAACAAAAACGGCCCCTTTTTTAATTTTTTTGCTGTTTATACTCACAGAATCAACCAAAAATTCAGCCGATCCATCAAGCAAAACACCTTTTGTTGCTTTTAAGACCTCTCTCACAGACAGTTTTTCCATATAACTATCGAACCTCACTTAGTTCTTTTAAGATATCCGTAACAACTTCCCGCTCATCAAAGTGAATTCTTTTTCCGTTTATTTCCTGATAATCCTCGTGCCCCTTACCGGCTAAAACAATAATGTCGTTATCTTTTGCAATAGAAATACAATATCGGATTGCTTCTTTTCTATCAGGAATAACAATAAATTTACCTCGAGTTTTTCGTAGTCCCACCTCAATATCCGAAATGATATCCATAACATCCTCGTCACGAGAATTGTCCGCCGTAACTACCGATAAATCCGAAAGCCGGCCCGAAACTTCTCCCATTTCGTACCTTCTTATTTTAGGTCTATTTCCACCTGCTCCAAATAGTGTAATTAATCGATTTGGTCTATATTCCCTAAGCGTTGTCAAAATATTTTTCATACTCAAAGCATTGTGAGCATAATCAATTAAAAGTGTAAAGTTCCCCGGTACAGGCACTGATTCTATTCTTCCTTTTACTTTAACCTCGTTTAACCCTTTTATTATGGCAGCTTTAGGAAGTTTAAAATGTCGACAAACTGATAAAGCAGCCAAAGCATTATATATGCTAAATTTGCCAGGAATATCTACATCTATGTTTAAATTTATTTTTCCTTTTGTTTCAAAATGAATACCAATATAACAAGACTTAGATATTAATTTTTCATTAAACGCAACAATATCCGCATCATGCGAAAACCCATAGGTTTCTATGCTACAGGTGTGATTCTTTAAAATTTTTCTATAATTTTTATCATCTATATTTACAATACCAACTTTACATTTTTTAAACAGCAGAGATTTGCACTCCAAATATTCTTGCATATCCTTATGTTCATTACCTCCGATATGGTCTACAGAAAGGTTTGTAAACACGCCATAGTCAAAAACAAATCCATCCATACGATGCCACTTTAGCCCCTGAGAAGAAGCTTCCATAACAGCACATTCACATCCAGAATCAACCATTTTTCTCAGAAAACGTTGAATTTCATAAGATTCTGGAGTTGTATTAATAGTTTTAGTCACCTCGTCATCAATAATTACGCCTAAAGTCCCTATAAGCCCAGTTTTTATTCCGGCTTTTTGCAAAACTGTTCTTATCATACAAGACACTGTGGTTTTGCCTTTTGTTCCAGTTATTGCTACGGTTTTTAGCTGCAAAGCTGGGTTACCAAAGAACTCTGCAGACATAAAAGCCAAAGCTTCTCTAGTATTTTTTACTCTAATAACTGTAACGTCCTTTTTCACCTGTACTTTGTCCGAAACGACCAAAGCCACAGCACCTTTATCTACAGCCGAATTTATAAACTTATGTCCATCAGCCTCATAGCCTTTAAGGCAAACAAAAACCGAATGATTTGTACATTTTCTTGAATCATAAAAAATATCACTTATTTCCACATCCAAATTACCTTGAACAAGTAAAAAATCTATTTTTTTGACTAAATCCGCGAGTTTCATATCATGTCACCTTTAAAAATCAAATTATATAAACTTAAAAACATAGTATGTTTCTATAATATAATATTGCCACAAAAATGTAAAATAAAAACCGACCTAATCTATTAGGACGGCTTCATTCTCTATTAAATAAAATCTGCAAAAACAGCATTTTAATAAAAAACTAGAAAAACAATTTTTATGGTGGGCCATCAGGGACTCGAACCCCGGACCAACCGGTTATGAGCCGGTTGCTCTAACCAACTGAGCTAATGGCCCTTTTGTCAACACAATGAAATCATTATAGCAACTCGATATTTCTTTGTCAATAGTTGCTTAAAAAATATTTTTTATTTTGTCATTAGTTTGTATGTTAAAATTTTGTAAAATATGCTATAATAAAAAATAAAATTTAACGTTTTTAAGATAAATTCAAGAGGGATAATTTTGAAAAATAAACTTAAAAAAACTCAAAACGAATTTATTATTGGAAGAAATTCTATAAAAGAAGCCCTTAATGCTGGACGATCTATAGAATATATTTTAATTTCTAATAGCGCTCATAACCGTATTATTACCGATATTATTACCCGAGCTAAAAAACTTAAAATTCCCATAAAAATATCCGATACCAAAAAATTGAATTCTTTGTGCCAAAACACTAATCACCAAGGGATCATTGCGGTTGTTGCTGCACATAAATATGTAAGCATCGACGAAATATTTGATGTTGCACACAAAAAAAATGAACCTCCTTTTATAATAGTTGCTGACGAAATTAATGATCCGCATAACCTTGGCGCGATTATACGCTCTGCCGAATGTGCTGGTGTTCATGGAATTATTATACCAAACCGAAAAGCCTCAGGATTAACTTTTACTGTATCAAAAACTGCTGCTGGTGCTGTCGAATATATAAAAATTGCTAGAGTTAGTAACATTGCTTCAACTTTAGAACTATTAAAAAAGCGCGGTCTTTGGATTTTTGGTGCAGATATGGATGGAAAAAATTATTGTCAATCAGATTTTAAAGATGCTATGGCACTCGTTATTGGCAACGAAGGCTGCGGTCTTAGTAGAATTGTAAAAGAAAAATGTGATTTTCTAGTTTCTCTACCGCTTTTGGGAAAGACAAGCTCTCTTAATGCCTCTGTTGCAGCTGGGATTCTTATGTATGAAATTGCTAAACAAAGATCTGGATTCTCTTCTATATAATTATGATTAAGGAGGGTTTTTATTTTTGAATCGATTTTTTGATAGTGTAATTAATTTTTTTAAAAATAAAAATAAAGTAAAATATAAAGAGATTTTTAGTACAACAGAAAATAAATTAAATTTAAAAAATACAACTCCTTTAGAATTTATTGAAGAAAATGTTGCTTTTAACACCTCTAAAGTTAAATCTTATTTAAATGATGAATTTTATAACGAAACAAGGTTGGCTGAATTTTTATCTGAAGAAACTAAACTTTTATATTCAGAAGAAGATAAAAGTATAAAAGAAAAATTAAAAAGAGAAGTAAAATCTCTAAAAATAAGTGCTCTAATAATTTTTTTTCTTTTTTCTATTTCCATTTGTTTTGATATTTTAATTAGGATGAAGCCAAAACTTTTGATGGAACTTTATTCAAATATTTTTATTATATATTTAAGTTCCTCAACAATTTTATTAATTCTAAGTTGTTTGGTAGGGTTTAAAATTCTAAAATCTGCTTTTGTGCATATCTCTTGTGCTATTTTTACTTTTGACTCTGCAATTATTTTCCCTTTAATTTTGACTTTTTTTTATAATACGATCTTGATTGTTTTTTCTTTTTTCTATGGTTATTTTTGCGAAAATACTCTTACAAGTCTTTTTATATTTGTTTTTCTGCTCACTATTTTAAATTCATTATCGATAAAAAAACGGGTTCTTTACAATTTTAATTTTATTAACTCGCCACATCCTAAATATAATATAGATATTTATTCTTTAAAAGAACTTTTAAATTTAATAAAAACTAAAAATAAACTTTTAACAGCTTATCAGTACAAAACAGAGGTCTTAAATAATTTTATTAATAATTCTTTTAAAGCTACTTTTTTTGACTTTATAATTTCTAATTTTATTCCTATAAGTACAATCTTTTCTATACTTTGTGGTTTTTTTAGTTTTGCCTCCAGCAAAAATCTAATATTATCTCTAGAAACGGTTAATATCTGCGCTCTAATTTTTACTCCTATTGTTTTTTCTTTTATAATAAATACAGTTATTTCTTCTGCTTGTAATTACGCACTAAAAGCCCATTCTATGATTATTGGCGAAAGCGCAGTGAATAAATTATCAAAAATTAGATGTATTGTTTTAAATGATTCTGATCTTTACCCCCCTAATAATGTTATCTTGAGAGGAATAAAAACTTTTAATGGACAACGTATAGATGAGGCGATACTTTATGTGGCGGCTGTTGTTTGTCAATTAAACTCTCCTATTAGCAGAGTTTTTGACAAAATAATACTTGGGAAACGAAAAATTTTGACGAAAGCTTCAAATATCGTTTATAATAAAGAAAAAGGTGTTGTTGGTTGGGTCAATGGTAAAAGGATTTTAGTTGGCAATCGTGAACTTTTAAAAGATTTTAAAATCATGCCTCCTAGCAGAGATTATGAAGAGAAATACAGAGTACCTAAATGTGAATTAACTTATTTTGCTGTTGGTCAAAATTTGGTTGCTATGTTTATTTTAGAATATAATACTTCAAAAAGTCTAGCACCTATACTAATTTCTTGTATAAGAAACAAAAATATAAAAATTTTTATAAAGACATCTGATGGAAATATAAATGTTCATAAAATATCGCAGGATTTCGGCATTGATAAAAAGTTTTTAAAGATCCTTTCGCATAAAGATGCACAAATTATAAATGCTCTCTACAACAAAACAACGCCAAAATCTGAAGCTTTTTTGTCAACTTTAGGCTCTTGCATTTCGTTTATTAAAACTATCAGTATTTGTTGCCTTGCAAAAAACAACATTGTTTTGGTCGCATCATTACAAATTTTGCAGTTATTCTTAAATATATTTTTTATTTTATATTTAATTTTTAGCTCAAGCGTTACTTACTTACATACACTTGAGTTAACTATATACTCAATTTTGTGGTTTATTTTTACTTTTTTGGCTTCTAAGATAAAAAATTTAAACAAATAAAAAATTTAAGGAGTTTTGTATGTCGCATAAAAACAAAAATTCGGATTATAACGATGGATTCGAAAATTTGGGTGAAAAAAAAGATATCTATAGTAGCTCTAAGCATTATATAAATAATAATTCAAATATTAATTTTAAAAAAGTTCGAAAAAGAAAAATTGTTTTTTCTTTTGGAATAATTATCTCTATTATTATAGGATTAATTGGTGGAGCTTTAATATATGCATACAAGATGTTGGATGCTTTAAATTACACTCCTATAGAAGGAACTGAGTCGGGATACGTTTCAGGATCAGCTCAGGATCCTATGGTTTTAAATGTGGCTTTATTCGGTGTAGATCGACATGAAGAAGCTGATGTGCACAGCAGAAGTGATTCTATTTTGATTTTATCTCTCGACAGTAGGCGAAAAAAAATTAAGCTCACCTCTTTAATGAGAGACATGTGGCTTAATATTCCTGGATATAAAAACAACCGCATTAATACAGCAATTGCCCTCGGTGGAGAAAAACTTGCAATAAAAACAATCGAACACAATTTTGGTATAAAAATAGACCGCTTCTGCACAGTTAATTTTGAAGGATTTAAAGATATTATCGATATTATTGGTGGTCTTGATATCGAAATTACTGCCAAAGAGGCCAGACATATAAACTCTTTGCTTATAGAGTTAGACTCTGCACTGATTAAAGGCGGGCTAACACCATTTAAGTCGCCACTTCTTAAAGAAGTCGACGGGATACAGCATTTAAATGGAGCGCAATCTTTACAATATGCAAGAAGCCGTAAAGTTCCTACTGCTGAAGGTCTTCATGATGACTATGCTAGAACTTTTCGACAAAGACATGTAATATCTTTGGTTTTGCAAAAATTTAAGTCTAGTAGTTTGCCTCAGATAATCAGTGTAATCGAAAAGGCTGGACCATATATAAACACTAATTTTAGAAAAAATGAAATTATAACTCTTAGCAAAAATGCACCTAAATACCTTAAATATGAATTTGCAGAGTTTAGGCTCCCGGAAGAAGGAAACTTTAATAGTCAAAACATTAACGGTGCATCTGTGCTTGTTATAAGCGATTTAAATAAAGCAAGATATGATCTTGCAAAATTTATATATGAAGATTCTATTAAGAGTAAACCTTATCAAATTACAAATTCTAATGAAAAAAACAAAAAATTACAATCAGAAAATAAAAAAAAGTCTAATAGCAACTTTCAAAATACAAATTCTACCCCCTAACAAAACTCCATCTGTTGATGATAGCCATTTTAATAAAAAGTCTATAAAATAAATTTATTTTACCGATAATATTCTAAATTGTAAATTTATTCTTATAATAAAGAAAGTTGTTTAATTTAGTACTTTATTTTTTATTTTAAAATTTGCATTAAAAGGACTTCAAAAGACAATACTTATATTTAAAAAGAAAAGAGTTGAAGGGAGTTCTTTATTAGATGCAATATAATAAAGTGGAAATATGTGGAGTTAATACTGCAAAACTAGAAGTTTTATCTGAAAAAGAAAAGCTCGACCTTTTAAAAATAATGAAAACAGGAACAAAAAAAGAAAGAAAAAAAGCTCGTGAAACTTTAGTAAATGGAAATTTAAGACTCGTTTTAAGTGTTATTCAACGATTCACAAATAGAGGAGAAAATCTTGACGATTTATTTCAGGTAGGTTGTATTGGCTTAATAAAAGCTATAGATAATTTTGATATTAATCTTAATGTAAAATTTTCAACTTATGGTGTTCCGATGATAATAGGAGAAATAAGACGTTATTTAAGAGACAATAATTCTGTGCGAGTAAGCCGTTCAATGAGAGATATCGCATATAAAGCTATGCAGATAAAAGAACGATTGCTGGCAAGCTCCAATTATGAACCAACTGTTGAAGAAATCGCAAAAAAACTAGATGTTAAAAGAGAAACCCTTGTAGTAGCATTAGAGTCTATTGTGGAACCTGTATCTCTTTATGAACCTGTTTTTTCAGATGGCAGTGATACAATTTATGTTATGGACCAAATTGGCAACAAGAACGAAGAAACGAATTGGTTAGATGAGATTGTGTTAAAAGAATCTATTGCAAAGCTTAACGAACGAGAAAAAAAAATTCTCAATTTGAGATTTTTAGCCGGAAAAACTCAAATGGAAGTAGCCTCAGAAATAGGTATAAGCCAAGCACAAGTATCCAGATTAGAAAAATGCGCACTAAATAAAGTAAAAAATCATATTTGACAGTTTAAAATCAAAAGTACTCTTTTCATTTTAACTAATTCAATAAAATAAGACTTTTTATTTATTAGTTAAATAAAGCAACAATAAAATAGCATATTTTCAAGTTTTTTATAAATATTTTTAATGTCACTCATTGGCAGTGGATTTTTGCCTTTTCCTATTTCTACAGTAAAACCTGGGCGACCAAATTTTTGAATAAACCAATCCTTAAAACCTCCTCCAACAGCTAGCCCTTCCGGTGAAGAAATTTTATATCCACTAAGTTTTGCCATCGATTCCACCATTTTTTTAGATTTCTCTGGTGTTTTTTTGCCAAAATTCCAATAAATTTCTTCTCCTTGACTATGAAAAGCAATCGCATGCCTAAAATTTATATTCTTACAAAGATTAACTAAAGCTTTTGTTTCTGGCTCACTTTCTGGATTTAGACCACCATATCTAGTAGGTGCCGGACTTGTTATTCCACTTTCTCCCTCTAACTGATGAAGTGCACTCCAATTAGCATTAAAATTGTGATTTAAATCTACCCCTCTAGCATTGGCTTGCCATGAATTAGTACTGCCATAATTCATGATCTTTTTAATTAAATCTGCGTATTCTCCTGCTGTTTTAGCTCCGTTGATAGAAATTTCTACTCCATCTGGATTAACACAAGGAACAACTATCAAACCATTTTTATTTAATACGGATTTTACATCCAATTGCTTTATAAATTTATTGTTGTAAATAAAATTACACAAGTTTTCAACAAAAGTTAACACCAATAAACTAGTTAACCATTCCATACCATGAAAGGCTGCTGCAAAAAGAACTGGTTCTTTTTGTGAACCCATTTTTAAACAGCTTATATCTCTACCACATAGGCTTTTCCCAATAGTCCCATATTCTATAAATTTATATTTATTGCAAAGGTTTCTTATAAAATTCTCTCGCATAAGCATATCAAAGCTGACCATAAAAATACCTTCTTACAAAACTAGTTTTTAGCTAGTAATTATGATATGCATATAAAAATATTAAGGTTATTTTATAAAGTCAAAAGCAATTTGGTTATTTCTGTTATTTTTTGTGTTTTAAAGAGACAACACTTCTATTTTTTTTATCATTTGGCTCAATATGTCTACAGCATACTCTAAACATTGAATAACTAAGTTATTTAAAGAAATTTTATTATTATCTGCAATTTTTTCCATTTCATTCACCAAATCTATGGGCAACCTAAATGTTTTTGATATTGAATTATGTCATTTTTCTATTATCAGCATAAAACTCACTTCATGCAACTATTTTACTAGAAAATAATAGCACTTAAAAACACTAATTTTATCTTTCAAAATTAGTGCTAAGGTTTTATAATATTACTATGCCGCTAAAATAAATCGATATGAGCTTTTTTTATTTACCCTTTTATAAGTCCCTTATAAATATCACTTTTGCTAAAACCTGTAATTTTAGAAATCTGTTTAGCGGCATCCGATATGGTGCAGTCTTTTTTTAATAAAGTCTGTGCCATTTTTATTGCTGTTTCTAAAGTCACTTTTTCGTCTGGAGATTTATCATTTTTGATTCCTTCAAGAACTAAAACAAATTCTCCCTTAATAACTTTATTTTCATAAATTTTTGATGCCTCTTTTATTGTCGCTAACAAGACTCCTTCATGAATTTTTGTAATTTCATGTACAATTGAAATTTTTCGATTACCAAAAATTTTATAAAAATCTTTCAAAGTTCTTAGCAATTTGTGTGGTGCCTCATAAAATATCATTGTACGCGACTCATTTTTTAAAGATTCAAGATGATCAAATCTACTTTTTTTATTTACACTCAAAAAACCTTCAAAGGTAAATCTCCCTGTCGGTAGTCCAGATATTGCAAGAGCAGAAACAAGTGCGCAGGCTCCGGGTACAATAGAAACTTCTATGTTGTTTTTGTAGCATTCCATCACCAGATCTTCTCCAGGATCAGAAATTGCTGGCATACCAGCATCACTTACAAGAGCACAAGTTTCTCCTGCCAAAATTCTATCTATAATATACTTTCCCTTATTATTTTTATTATGCTCAAAATAACTTGTTAGAGGCTTTTTTATATTAAAATAATTTAAAAGTTTTACCGTTACGCGAGTATCTTCAGCAGCGATAAAATCTGCAGTTTTTAAAGTTTCTAAAGCTCGTGCAGAAATATCTAAAAGATTGCCGATTGGTGTCGCTATTAATATTAATTTTCCACTCATAATTTTTCTCCATAGCATTTATAAATTTCGTTCATTTCGTCAGATAATTTTCTAAACTCGTTTTCAATAAAAAGTGTTGGAAGCGCAACTAACCCTGGTTTCGCACCTTTTTTGCCCTCTATTAAAAATAACTTTGAAGGAGTATTTTTTCTCTGTTGAACAAAGCGAATTTTTTTAGGTTCTATCTTGTATTTTCTCATAACTCCAATCACATCGCATAACCGTTCAACTCTATGGCACATACAGAGCCTGCCCCAAAAATTTAAAAATTTTTCTGCACTTTTTACAACATCATCAATCGTACACTCTTGTTCGTGCCTTGCAACAAGTCTTTCAGTAATTTTGCTAGTAATACCGCTACCAATGCTTTTGTAGGGCGGATTACACACAACCAAGTCACAACTATGTCTCAAAATTTGTGGAATGTCATTTTTAATACTTTCATTTATAATTTCTATTTTACCTTCTATATCGCTAATTTTCATAGATCTTTTTAACTGGTCACAAGCTTTTTTTTGAATATCTATTGCAAAAATCTTATTTATTTCTGTCACACTCAACCAATATAATGGAATTGCTCCGCATCCTGTCCCAATATCAACAGTTATTTCATATTTTTTTGGCAAAGCAAAATTCGCTAAAATTAAAGTATCCGTGCCAAACGTGAATTCTTTTGAAATAATCACTTTTACTTTAGGTGATAGTTTTTCTACTTTTTCTCCTGAAAATAACAAATTTTATCATTCCTTTTTATCTAAAAGCATTATTCTCAAACTCAGGTTACGCGGTTTGAGTAATCAAACCGCAATATTTGTCAGAAAACATTTTTTCTGGCAATTTTGTACGATTAAAATCGTGCGGCCGTAGTCCCTAATAGTCTTATTGGTTTCATAAAAATTTATCAAAATTATATAAGCGAGCCTAACCACTGCATAAGCAACGGTCCCTGCTCGCCTTATACTTTGAAAGTAAATTTCTACTCTTGAGAAGGTGCATCAACAGGACAAATATCAGCACATGCCCCACAAGAGATACACCTCTCAGGATCAATAACATACTTGCCATCACCAACAGAAATCGCTTCCACAGGGCATTCTGCCGCACAGGCGCCACAAGATATACAATCATTACTAATTTTATAAGGCATATCAGCATTTCCTCCATTTCCACCAGAAATATCTTTTAAAGAAGCGTTATAAAGCTTATTGTCCAAAAAGATTCTTTAGAATTATTTTTCAAAAACATCTGCTCCTTAATATAATACAATAATTTTAACATGATTATAAAAAGTTTTCAAACAAATAAATTATTCCAAATTTTTAAATTCATTTATTTCGTCTTTATCCACATGAATTATTGCATCTTTAATAATTCTTACGTCCTTCAAATTAAATGTAATTGGAGCTGCTTGTGGGTGTGAATCTATGCAAACTCTTAAAGAACCAATCAAAAGATTTTGCTCAACAACTGTCCCTATTCCCTTTGGAGTTTCAACGACAGCACCTATTTTAGGAGCTTTTTTTAGCAAATCTTCATAAGCCTTTTGTTCAAAGTTCAAACAGCACATCAAACGGCCACAAGCTCCAGAGATTTTTACAGGATTTAGTGATAATCCTTGTCCCTTAGCCATTTTTATTGAAACTGGCTGAAATTCATACAAAAAAGTAGCGCAACAAAAAGGCTTTCCACATATTCCCAATCCACCCAAAGATTTAGCTTCATCTCGAACTCCAACCTGTCTAAGCTCTATACGAGTTTTAAAAATAGCAGCTAAATCCTTAACCAAATTTCTAAAATCAACGCGGCTGTTTGAAATAAAATAAAACAAAATTTTGCTTCCATCAAAAGTGTACTCGACTTGAATAAGCTTCATATTAAGACTATGTTTTTGAATTTTTTCATTAAAAAGTTTTGCGGCACGAATTTCTTTTTCCTTTAATTTTTTTAACCGTTCAATATCTTTAAAATCTGCTTTCCTTATAACTTTTTTTAAATTTTTTTCTAACTTACTATCATCCAGCTTTTCTTTAATAATCACTACTTTACCACAATCTTGCCCTTTTGTAGACTCTACAACAGCAAAATCATTAACATTAAACTTTTGCTTATTGGCCAAAAAATAAAAAATTTTTCCACCTTTTTTTAATCTGACACCTACGATTTTAGGCATTTTTTCCCTCCTTATACTTATAATTATTTTTTTATATAAGCCTCACCAAACAGAATAGAACTAAAATATGTTGATAAAATAGACATATTCACATTATTATCTAGGTAATTTTTAGTTTTATAAACAACATCAATCAATTTTAAAATTTGTTTAATAGAGAATTTTTTTTCTAATATTTTAGCATATTCGCTCTCATTAAATCCTTTATGATTCACAGACAAAATCACACTATCTCTAAAAACATCAAGCAAAAAATCCAGTGCAAAAAAAAAGTCCTTTCTATTTTCAGAAATTTTACCAACACTCTCAATCAGATCAAATTCTTTAGCTGAACATAATGCTAATACAATTTTTTTAGCTCCATCCATCAAGACTTCAACATCAGAAGACTCAAGTAAATTATTAGCCAGACCAATATTTCCTTTAGAAATTCTTGCTATCTTTTTTAAATTTTCTTCAGATTTTTCAGAATATCTCTTTAATAAATAGTTTTGTAAATCTAAAGTATCCACATTGCTTAACGCGAATTGCTGTGCTCTAGAACAAACAGTAGGTAAAACATTCGACAAAGAAACACAAGTAAATATAAAAAATACATTTTTAGGTGGTTCTTCTAAAATTTTTAGCAGCGCATTTTGAGCAGGAATCCCCATATTATCTATATCAGAAAATATATAAACTTTTTTGCTTGCTTCATTTGGCGCAACATATGCATCCCATCGAATTTTTCTTATCGTAGCAATGCTATAACTTTGTAAAGCACCACTTTTTTCAGGGTATATAACATCCGGGTGAGTATTATTTTCCACTTTTTTACAATTTAAGCAAATTTCGCAGGGATTATTATCAATTGTGTTATTGCATACAAGCCTTTGTGCAATTATTTTTGCAAAAGTTTTTTTTCCCAAGCCTTTTTCTCCCACTAATATAATAGCATGAGGAACTTTATTTTGTAAAAACAATGGTAATAATTGTTTTTTTATATAATCATTTCCAATAAAATTATTAAAACGCATAAAGATAATCTACCTAAAGTTTTTCAAATCTATCTATATTTAAAACAAACACTGTTGCACCACCCACAGTAATTTCGAAAGGAACAGCACTATACATCTCGGCTTCAAGCGGCGTAGCATTAGGAACGCTCTGTTTACGCTTATTGCTTTTACTTTTAATAATTTTTATAACCTCATCTACACGGTCATCCGCAACTCCTGTGATAAAAGTAGTATTTCCGACTTTTAAAAATCCTCCAGTTGTAGAAAGTTTTGTAACAGAAAAACCGTTGTCAGTAAGTGCATCAGATACTGCATTGGCGTCATCACTATTTATAATTGAAAAAACTAATTTCAAAATGATCACCCTAAGAAATAAAATTTATAGGTTTATTTTATCACATCTAAGAAAAGAATTCCATAGTGCAACAAATTTTGAATAGAATTTTCAGTAATAACTTCTCCCGGCACCAAAATAGGAATTCCTGGCGGGCATGGACAAATCGTGCCCGCAGATATTCTTCCTAATGAGTTAACAGAACTAATTTTTTCTGATTGGCTAAACAAGGCTTTATGTAGTGTTTTTGCTACAATAGGTTCCTCAAAAATAGGAATATAATTCGGAATAGCTTTAGCTGATGGAAAACTTATAATTAAATTTTCTAACTTTGTCAAGTCAGCATTAGAATTCATAGGTGTAGCAATAAATACTACTCGTTCTCTGTCTGCAAACTCAGGTTCCACTCCATTTTTTCTAAAATATTCAGCAGCTTCTATGCCCAACACACCAACTTTGGCTGTATTCAAAGAAAGTCTTATCGGATCAGTGTTTTCATAATTATCTAAAAGGCCTTTTTTAGATGCTACAGCCTTTATTTTTAAAAAATTTTTTTCTAATTTTGAATAGGCCGCTCTTCCGTTTTTATTTAGCCACCCCCTACAAACGTCAAGTGAAGCCATTATAGGATATGAAGGGCTAGTTGAACCAAATATAGACATTGAATCTTTTGCTTTTGAGATGTATTTTTCATTTGCAATATGTAAAAGCGCTCCACCTGTTAATACAGGTAAAGTTTTGTGTGCCGAGTCTGCTACGATATCTGCACCTAGCGTTATAGGATGAATATCTTTGAATAAAAATTTCAAGTGCGTACCATGAGCATTATCGACAAGTAGGGGAACATTATATTCTTTACAAACTTTAGCAATGCTTTTTATGTCTGCAATTTTGCCAAAATAATCTGGACTGGTTATATATACACATGAAGCATCTCTATTATAAAATAGAGCTTTTTCTATTTCAACTGCTTCAACTTGCTCAATCTCTCCAGAATTTTTGTTTATTTTAGGCATTATCCATTTAACTTTTGCATTTAAAATTGCCATTGTGTTAACTGCGCTTTTATGTATCATTCTGGATGCAATTATTTTTCCTCCATATGGCAGTGCTAATTTCAACATTGTTTGGATGCACAATGTACATCCTCCAGCAGAAAAAATTGTCTGTTTTGATTTGAAAAGCTTCGACATTAGTTTCTCTGATCTTTTTATAACCGTCTGTGCTTCATATAAACTGTCTGTTTCAGGAAGTTCAGTGTAGTCTAGATTAAAAAATTTTATTGCTTGAAACTGGCTGTTGTTTTTGTGCCCCGGAGTGTGAAATGATATTCGATTTAGTTTTTGCTGTCTTGTTAGTGCACTATAAAGCGGTAAATTTTTCATAAATATCTACCCTTCTTTCATCCTTAATTATTAGCACCTCGAGCACTTATGTAAGTGCATAAGATGCAGTTATATTTTTTTTGCTGAAATTTTTTAATATTTAATAAAATTCGTATTAATTTCAATATATCAGCGCAAATAAAGTTATTTTTGCTTTATTTACACACATGTACTCTACCTACATTTTATCAAAATCTGTCAAAGCTAACGCAATTTCAGGACCAGAATGGATTTTAGCTATATCTGTTAAACTAACCATTCCATAAACAAAGCCTTCTTTAACCACTGGCAGACGTCGAACACATTCCGCTGCCATCATACTAATAGCGTCATGAACACTTTGCTCTGGTGTAACAAAGGCAACATTTGTCGACATTAAGTCACCTACCTTGGTACTATTTGCTGACTTTCCTTTTGAAATGCAGCGAGTCACAATATCTCTATCAGTTAAAAGACCTTTTAGCTGCCCACCTGATATAACCGGTAATGACCCCATATCGTAATCAGACATAAGTTTTGCTGCGACTTCAACTGTATCGTCGGGCATAATCGCTACAATGTTTTTTGTCATTATCTCTTTTATAGTTTCGTCCATAATTATATCATCTCTTCAAAAAATAAAATCTATTATTCAAGTTAATTATTTCCTGTGTATACAATTATATACACTTAGCTTAAGATTTTAATATAAGATTTTTAATTTCATACTTTTGCTGATTATATCATACCATAATACAAGAGGTGATATATAATATGTCTAACGAAAATAATAAAAAATTTGAAAATTTATTTAAATCGGTGTCTAACCAATTAGGAAAAAGTCCCGAAGAGCTAAAACAAGCTTCTCAAAATGGAGATATAGAAAATTTATTAGAAAATTTAAATCCATCCGATGCACAAAAAATAAAAAAAATATTGGCAAATAAAAATATGGCAAATAAAATTTTAGCCACACCGCAAGCTCAAAATTTAATAAAAAAACTGCTGGGAGAAAGTTAAAATGAATGACTTAACAGGAAAATTAATAGATTTGCTCTCCAACAAAGAAAATATATCCAATATAAAAAATTTAAGCAATATTATAAATTCTAGTATGGACAGTTTAGAAAAAAATTCTTCAACAAAAAAAGAGGATTCAGAACAAACTAGTCAGGATGAAATTCTTCCAATAGAAGCTATGCAAACAATAATAAAGCTTATGCCAATTCTCTCTTCTATAAATAAAGAAGACGACAACACACGCTTACTTTCAGCTCTACGACCTTATTTAAGCACAAAACGACAAATAAAACTTAATGAATCGATAAAAATGATGCAGATGTTCAAAATTTTACCAATATTAAAAAATCAGGGCATATTTTAAGTCAATTAACAAATATTATAAATTTTATTGAGGGTAATACTATGAATAATGGTTTTGAAAATTTAGAAGATATGCAACGTATGCAGCAAGAAGCCGTACGACGTGTTAGAGAAATGCAAAGACGAGCTAAGCAGTCACTAAAATCAAGCGAAAAAATCAGCGAATTAAAAGAATCTAACAATCACAACTCAGTTAAAAAAGAAACAACAGGACAATTAAAAAAAGATGAAAAAATATCCAATCCACAAAATATCAAAAATAGCTTATATGATTACAATAAAGAACAAATTCAGCCGTTAACATCAAACAAACAGAATAATTTTGACATTTTTTCTGATCTTTTAAAAGATCAGGAAAAAAGTTTAATCTTGTTATTAATTATGCTTTTAATCGATGAAGGTTGTGATTTGAGTCTTATCTTTGCACTAATATACTTAATAATTTAGCATCATAGTTTCTCTACTGCATAAATATAATATTTGTTATTTTTATCATTTAATTTTAGTTTGTATATCATTTGCTTAATTGGCACAGACATTTCAGACCTATCTTCACCTGTATTTTTGTCATCTCGTGATAAATAAGAAACTAATAAATTTAATTCATCATTTTTCTCGGTTATTTCTTCAATATGTGGCACGAATGTCCCTAAATTACTAATTGGGCCGATATGAAAAAAATCTTCCCCCTGCGTATATGAGTAAAAATTGCCAAATATATTTTCTGTTGTCTTTACAACCGATTCTGTTCCAAATAAGTCTATAGCCGCATTTTTTACCTCTGATATTGGCATCAACGTTAAACCTTGCTCGTCAACCTCCTTGTAGTAATCAGCACCATTTTGAAAGATATTTCGCCATATGCATGAGGATATTATCATATCTGGTTTTGCTTCTTGTGGAGAATTAAATGGAGTTGGGTCATGCATCACAACGGGTGCAATATAATTATTATATTTTGCATATGTAGAAGAATCCATTATGACTGAAGTAGAACGATTGATTGCAAAAAATAAAATTATAATACCAATAACGGCTAAAATTATAGTTATGCTTGCTAAAATGAATCTATAAACGTTAATTCGTGAACTCGTATAACGTGAAACTTTTATACTTCCTACATCTAATGTAGATGTTTTTTTGTTTTCTTTTTCTTTGTCAAAACTTAGCGGTATTTTTGCATTTTTATCTTTATGAAAATATTTATTTGATAAATTTTCTCTTGGGATAGATGTTGTTATTGCTTTTGATTTTTGTACTAACGTTTTATCTCCTGTTCTATAATCTACATTATACTCTATTTCTTTTAACTTTTTTTGAGACATTTGGTTCGTCCCTTTCTTTATGTTATTTTTATAAATAAAAAAGCACTAGGGCATCTGCCCGACAAAGTCGCGCGCTTCAGCCACTTTATTTTGTAGCTGAAATCAAAATCTAACTATTGGTAAGATTTTGGATGCTCTTTCTCCTTTTTGGTTGTAGAAATTTTGATTAATGTAAATTATAATTTCTCCTGAAAGTAAAAAAAGATGAAATCTGTCGTAGAAAAAATAGCACACAAGGTTTATAAGCTTATATCTACCATGTGTTAACCAAAAAATAAAAGATAAGTTGCAAAAATTTTTTCATCCTGTTATCTACATATTTGGCATATTAAAAGAAAGTGTGCGTAAAAAATTTTTAAAATACGGCGGCAAATCACTTTCGAATTCAAGATACTTTAATGTTCTTGGGTGTAAAAATCCGATATATTTAGCATGCAGACATTGCCCGGACAATCTTTTAATAACCTGCCGCCTTGGACCATATACTTTGTCTCCTGCAACAGGATGCCCAATATAAGCCATATGTACACGTATTTGGTGAGTTCTGCCTGTTTCTAATTTTAGCCTAACATGGGCAAATCCATTATACTGTTTTAAAACCTTATAGTGAGTTATGGCATTCTTTGAATTTTCTTTAATTACAGCCATTTTTTTTCGATCATATTTATGTCTTCCAATTGGTGCATTAATTGTTCCTTTAAAGTCTTTAAACGTACCGTAAACCACGGATTCATATTCTCGCAAAAAAGAATGTTTTTTTATTTGTTCAGATAACATTTTGTGAGAAAAATCATTCTTAGCAACCATTAAAAGACCACTTGTGTCCTTATCTATTCTATGAACAATTCCTGGCCTAATTATACCGTTTATATTCGATAGGTTTTCTCTACAATGATACATAAGCGCATTAACTAAAGTTCCAGAGTAATTGCCCGATGCTGGATGCACTACCAATCCTTTAGGCTTATTAACAACTAAAATATCAGTATCTTCATAAATGATTTCTAATGGTATATTTTCTGGTTTTAGATTTAAAATTTCAGGTTCTGGAATGAAAATTCTTACTATTTGGTTTAACTGAACTTTATAATTCTTATCTTCAACTAATCGCCCATCAACTTGTACACATTTATCTTTTATAAGTTTTTGAGCATAAGATCGAGTAATTTCATCGTTGCTCTTTGTTTTAATTACTTTGTCTAGCCGTTCTCCTAAACAACTCACATCAATAAAAATTTCAATGATTTTTTCCAAAAAATTTTACTCCTATTTTAAAACGTCCTTTTTATTATAAAAAAATAATATATAAAAGGTTAAAATTATCACACCAAATGTTATACAATAATCTGCAAAATTACAAACTGGAGGAAAAAAAGATATTTTTATATAATCAATCACATAGCCTAAAGAAAGCCTATCTATAAAATTGCCTAATCCTCCTGCAATTATTAAGGCAGCAGAGACTAAAAAAAGTCTATCATTTATTTTTCTGACTTTTATCAAATAAACAAAAACCAAAATCATAGCAACAGCAAAAATAATAAAAAACCATCGTTGATTTTGAAGTATTCCAAATGCTGCACCGCTATTTTCTATATAAACTAGTTGAAGAAAACCGGGAATAACTGTAATATCACCCGCATCTTTTAAATTTGCATTAGCAATATATTTTAAAATTTGATCGACAACAACAAGAATAACTACTAAAAAAGTTAGCCACATTCATTTATCCTCACTTTTCAAAATTAAAATAACGGTGTATCTTTCGATACACCACAATATAAAGTTTATTTATTTAATATCTCTGCACACCGGCTACAGATCTGTTCACCTGTAGTATTGTTTCCCACAGTTTCACTAAAAACCCAACAACGTTCACACTTTTCTCCCTTTGCACAACTTATAGTAACATTTAGTCCTTTTATATCTGTCGTAGCATCAATTCCTCCAATATTTTTATCTAAATTTACTTGAGAAACTATAAAAATATCCTTTAAATCGCTAATTAAAGGTAAAATAAAGTTATATAAACCGTCATTACAATATAAATTTACACAAGCTTCAAGAGAAGAACCAATGATTTTGTTTTTTCTAGCCACTTCAAGAGATTTTTGAACTTCGGTTCTTATATCAACAATTTGATCCCAAGTTTTTTCAAATTCTTCTGAAACATTTATATTTAAAATTTCTGGCATAGAATTAAATAATACCGATTCAGTCTCCTCACCTTTTACATGAGGCATACACTGCCAGATTTCTTCAGTTGTAAATGCTAAAATTGGAGCAAGAAGTTTTGTCATCGCATTCAAAATTAAATAAATTACCGTTTGAGCTGATCTTCGAGAAAATCCATCTGCACGTTCAACATAAAGTCTATCTTTTAAAACATCAAGATAAAAATTAGACATATCCACAACACAAAATCTGTGTATGTTATGATAAACTTTATGGAATTCAAATTCTTCATAAGATGTCAAAACATTTTTAATAAGCTTATTCAATTTACAAATAGCCCATTTATCTAAAGGCAAAAGCTTGTTTAAATCCAGCATATTTTTATTTGGATTAAAATCATAAAGATTGCCTAACATATACCGAACCGTATTCCTAATTTTTCTATACGCCTCAGACAATTGCTTTAATATTTCTTGCGACAGCCGAACATCCGCGTGATAGTCTGAAGAAGCCACCCATAATCTTAAAATATCCGCACCGTACTGATTAACTATTTTCTGTGGTTCCATTCCGTTGCCCAACGATTTAGATTGTTTTTTTCCCTCTCCGTCAACAACCCATCCATGAGAAATCACCATTTTGTAAGGAGCCTTTCTAGTTGTCGCAACAGACGTTAAAAGTGAAGACTGAAACCAGCCTCTATATTGATCAGCACCCTCAAAATATAAATCTGCTGGCCAAGCAAGGTCTTCTCTCTGTTCACAAACTGCTGCATGCGATACGCCAGAATCAAACCAAACATCCATGATATCAGTTTCTTTTCTAAATTTACGGCTTCCACATTTTTTACATGCTATCCCGGCAGGCAAAATCTCTTCAGCCGGCCTTACAAACCAAGAATCTGAGCCTTCATCTTTAAACATTTTTGCTACATTCAACATAGCTTCTTTGTCTATCAATGGTTTCCCACAATCTTCACAAAAGAAAATTGGCAAAGGGACACCCCATTTCCTCTGCCGAGAAATACACCAATCTTTACGTTCACGAACCATTGAAGAGATTCTTTCTTGACCCCATTCCGGAATCCACCTAACTTTTTTTATTTCAGATAACACATTATCTTTAAAATCATCAATTGAGCAAAACCATTGTTCAGTTGCTCTAAATATAACAGGATGTTTGCATCTCCAGCAATGCGGATATTGATGTTCAATTTTTTCTGTCGCAAACAGAGCCCCTATATCATCAAGATGTTGTGTAATTGGCTTGCTGGCTTTTTCGGTACTAAGTCTTGCAAACCTTCCTGCCTCTTCGGTTAAAATTCCATTATCATCAACTGGAACAATAACGTTAATATTTCCATATTTCTGGCAAACTTCAAAATCCTCTACACCATGGCCAGGAGCAGTATGCACACAACCTGTTCCTGAATCCAACGTCACATGGTCTCCCACAATCACCAATGAATCTCTGTCCAAAAACGGATGTTCTACAGTCATAAACTCAAGCTCTGATCCCTTTATCGAAGTCACTACTTTGTAATTTTCTTTTCCAGCCTTTTTCATCACAGAATCACAAAGCCTATCAGCAATAATATAATATTCGTCTTCACATTTTACAATATTATAATTAAATTCTGAGCCAACGCAAATAGCAACATTTCCCGGTAAGGTCCAAGCTGTAGTTGTCCAAATGACAAAATACGTCCTGCTTAAATCTACATTATTTAACTTAGATATCCTACTATTATCGTTTTTTATTTTGAACTTAACATAAATAGAGTAACAAATATCATTTGCATACTCTATCTCAGCTTCAGCAAGGGCTGTTTTACAATCCGAACACCAATAAACAGGCTTTAAACCTCGATAGATATATCCATCGCAAGCCATCTTAGCAAAAACTTCGATCTGCTTTGCTTCATATTCTTTTTGTAATGTAACATAAGGATGATCCCAGTCTGCTAAAATTCCGAGTCTTTTAAATTGCGTCTTTTGATCTTCTATATAATCCACAACAAAGTCCTTACACAAATCACGGAGTTTTATATCAGATATATCCGATGAATTATTTACTCCAGCTTTTTTTCTTGCCTTAAGTTCAGTAGGCAACCCATGAGTATCCCACCCCGGCACAAAAGGCGCCTTAAAACCAGACATATTCTTGTACCTAACCACAAATTCCTGCAAAATATGGTTCAAAGCATGCCCCATATGAATACTTCCATTTGCATAGGGAGGCCCATTATGTACCACATAAGTCGGCTTACCTTGATTTTTTTTCATTAATTTATAATATAATTTATTTTCTTCCCATTTTTGCAAAAAAAGAGGTTCAGTCTGCGGCAAATTGGCACGCATGGAAAATTTAGTTTGTGGTAGATTTAATGTATCATTATAGTCTTTAGGCATTTATAACAAACTCTCCTTAAAAATTTTAGGGACTGCATCAACTTAACAGTCCCACAGGTTCTTCATTCAAGTCCTTACTAACGTCGTAATCTTCTCCAAATTTTAAATCAGAAAATTTTTCAGACGAAATATTTTCTTGCGCATTCTCAGGTTCAGTTTTACAATCATCCTGTTCAAATCCAGAATCAGAATGAATATCTAATTCTTCCGGGTTAAAGTCATCATTACTTGGACTCTTGATTTTATCTTTAAAATCAGCTGGCAATCTATCTTCTGCATTAAAAGAATTTACTAATTTAAGGTGTTCTTTATATAAAGACAAAATATTCGAACGAAAATCCTTAACTGCCTTTTTTAAATTAATTAAAGTTTCCTTTTGGCTCATTATCTCTCTATTAGCATTATTCACAATAAAGTTTGCTTCCTTTTTAGCGTTTTCTATAATTGTATTAGCCTCTTTTTTAGCATCAGCAATTGCAGAATTAGCTAGTTTTTGTGCACCTACTAGTGCTATTTTTACACTATCCTCATCTTTTTTATACTGACTAACTCTATCTGCTAAAATTTTAATCTTCTGAGTCAGATTTAAATTCTCCTTCTGAAGTTTTTCATAAGAAATTTGAACTTCATCCAAAAAATTATCAACATCTTCAGCCTTATAGCCACCAATATTAGTTCTTCTAAATTTAGCATCTTTGATATCATTAACTGTTAACATAAATTACTCCTCCAAGCTTCTCTGGTGAAAACTAGAAATAAACGCCATTGTTTTCAAGTTCATCCAAAAGATCGTCACCTGTTAAACCCACATTATAAGGAGTAATAATAAATGTGTTTGTAGCCACTTTTTTTATCTGACCACTATTAGCGTACGCTACACCGCTTAAAAAATCTATAATACGACGAGAAACATCCTTATTAGTATTTTCAAGGTTCAAAACAACAGTATGCATTTTTATAAGCTCATCTGCAATAGCTCTAGTGTCTTCTCCAAAACGTTCTGGTTTAAAAAGAACTACCTGTAACTGAGCTGTTGCATGAATGTTCACAACTTTATTATTCTGAGCGCTGGCACGATTTTGAGCAATTTTAGAATCGTTTTTTTTGTTTAAATTTTCATAATTATCATTTTCATATTCATAATCGAATTCATCCTCCGGTGGAGTTAACATTTCCTTAAATTTTTGCACTAATCCTGACATATTTCTAACCTCCTAAAAATTTTAAACAAAAATTTATCTAAAAACAGCAAAGCTATTCTTAACATGAAATTTATATAATATATCAAAAGAAAAATATAAAAAATCATAACTGTATAATAATATTATGAACAATTTTACTATCAATGTCAATAAATTTTATGATTTATAAAAAGATTTTCTATTTTCAGCAACTTTTACAGTCATAAAATTCAAATAAACTTGCCATCATAAAGATCTCTTCCTTTAACAACAATCTCATCATATTCTTTTATTGTTCTACCAGAAAATAAGTTAGCATTGTTTTCATCTGAATTACAGATAATATAATCTTTATCAGAAAAAATAATATCTATTTCTCTAAAAACCACTTGCCTACCACGCCTAACATACACACCTTTAACATTTTTCTCTTCATTTTTTCCTTTTTTTGTTTCGTTGTCAACAATATTCCGAGTCAACAACTTTTCATGTATTGCATCCTTACTTATGTATATTCCACTATATTCTGCAATACTAATTTTAATTGGCTCACTACGTATACATAAAATATTGTCATCTATATAATCACATTCAAAGACAACCGCCCCAACAGAATTTTTGTCCTGCTGGTTAATAGAAACAACTTTAGCTTTAATTTTATTTGCACTAATAAGTGGCATAAATAATTCTACATACTGATCTAAATTTAATTTTATAGCGTCATTTTTCTTCAGATTACATACAACAAACCATTTAGAGTCCGTAACTAATTTGGCTGAATTATTATTGTAGTTAGCAGAATAATTTTTTATTAACGAGTCAATCTGCTCTGCATTAATGCTAAGTACATCATTATAAGAAAATGAATTTTCGTAACCGTCTGTATGACCAAGAAAATATCCCGCATTTTGGGCTAAAATTTTTTTTATATCTTTACTCTTTTGCAAATTTAATTTACATAATTCATCATTAAGTTTATTAATTTTTTCATTCAAATTTAAATTTTTACCAGCAGATATTTGTCTTTCATTTAAAAGGCAAAGAAGGTTATCTCTATTTTTTTTTAATTTATTAAACTCAAAATTATTTACATTTTTTATAAAATCATTAATTTCTAAATATGCTCTCGAGTCAACTGATTCTGGATTAAAAGAAATTTCTAAGCCAAAAATTTTTAAGTCTTCTAACCTTTTTAATTCTGTTTTAATAAAGTCTATTTTTTTATCTGTTATTGCTTCTTTTTCAGAAGAATAAACTAACGCAATTACACCATCTTTTTCTATTTTTTCAGCATTTTTCAATTTAAAATTTAAAAACCCAGATAAATCATTCTCAATAATGTTTTCATTTCTAATAATATACGCTTGCGCATCAATATTATCAAAAACCTTAATCGTATGCGCAGTTTCTGTTTTTATGTTTGGCCCAAAAGCCCTCCATAAATGATATAAAGCATACACAATAATAATTCCACTTAAAATAAAATAAATAAATCTTCTTATAGATTTCCTTGTCAATTTAGACATCCTTTAGAATTTATTTTATATAATAACATTATCATATAATATTTTATCACACATATTTAAAATTTTCTATAATTTTTGCACAACAATTTAAAATATCATAAAAGTCTCTATGTTCATCAACAAAAATCCAATTTATTCTCGAATCTCTTTTGAACCAAGTTAGCTGCCTCTTTGCATATCTTCGAGTATTCATTTTTATTTTTTCAATTGCATCAGTTAAAGAACACTGATTATTAAAATAAGGTATCAATTCTTTATAACAAATTGCATTCATTGCTGTTTTGCTACAGTGCAAAGACAAAATTTCTTTAGCTTCATCTATCAATCCAGAGTCAATCATTTTATCTACCCGTCTATTTATCTTAGCATACATAAAAGATCTATCTCTGTAAGCTAACCCAATAAATATCGGATCATAGTTGGATTCTATTTTTTTAGAATTAGCAATATGTTCAGTCATAGTAATTCCGGTTGTTTTATAAATTTCTATTGCACGAATAATTCTAATAGTATTATTAGGATGTATTCTCTCTGCAGACTCTTTATCAAAAGTAGCTAATTCCTTTAATAAGGCTGTAATTCCTTTTGTTTTTAATTTTTCATTTAAAAATCTTCTCAACTCAGGGTCTTTTTTTTCTACCTGAAAATAGACATTATCAATTAAAGAGTTAACATACAAACCTGTTCCTCCAACAACAAACGGAATTTTACCTCTTCTTGTAATTTCAGATATACATATTTTTGCAAGCCTTATATAGTCTGAAACGCTGAATTCTTCTTCTACATTCAAAAAATCTATTAAATGGTGCGGAACATTCCCCATTTCAAGCTTAGTTGGTTTTGCAGTTCCAATATTCATCTTCTTATAAACTTGAATAGAATCGGCAGAAATTATTTCTCCATTAAAAAGTTTTGCAAGTTCAATCGAAAGCTTGGTCTTACCGCAAGCAGTAGGACCAACAATTACAACAACTTTTATTTTTTGAATATTCATTCTATCTATCATTAAAACTACTCACGCTCTACCAAACATTTTTTCAATTTCATGCCGTTTCATCGTTACTGCAATTGGTCTGCCATGTGGACAAAACCGTGGATCTTCTTTAATTATTCTTTTAATAAGAACTTGCATCTCCTCTAACTTTGCTTCTTTTCCAGCCTTAATAGCTGCCCTACACGCGATGTTTTCATACAGCCACTCTACGTAATTGCTCTGTATATTTTTTTTGTGATCTAAAATGTAATTTGCCATTTCTGTTATAATATCGGTTATGCTAACGTTATCGAGGTAAGAAGGGGCTGCTCTCACAACAACTGAGCTATTGCCAAAATCATCTATTTCGAATCCAGACTCAATAAACATGCTAATATTATCTACAATAGCTGTATATTCATCCTTACTCAAAGAAACAACTACAGGTTCTAAAAATATCTGCGGCAATGGCGCATTCTTACTAGACTTAAGTTCTTTATAAATCATTTTTTCATGTGCAGCATGTTTATCTATAAACACCACTTCATCGGTATTTTTTTCAACAATAATGTATGTATTAAAAATTTCTCCTTTAATTTTAATATCAATATCATCCTTGTTTTCAAATCCAAGCTGTACATTTTTTTCTACTTCATAATGATCATTCTTATTTTTTGCTTGTGGCGCAATATTGCTATCTAAAACATTTTTTTGAATATTATCTTCTTTTTCTGATTTCAAAACACTTTTTTCTAAATTTAAAATATTATAATCTTTATCTGTATCAAAAACTAATTTTTTTGCATATACATTTTCAGATTTTTTGGGCAGATAAATTTCAGGTGCTTCAGCTGTTATTTCTTCTACCATATTGCTAAAGCTTTCTTTGTTCAAATCTCTGTTCAATATTACTGATTTTATTGCTTGAATATCATTTTTATTTTTTAAATTTTTGTCTTCAAAGCTGTTAATATTTTCTACACCATAATGAATGTTATCGACACTTTTTTTATTATCATTACTTGCAATTTTTCTTTCATTTAAGAGTGCCGACGAATTTCCTCTTAATAAAGCACTTTTTACTCCATGATATATCGCATCAAAAATTGGCCGTTCATCTACAAACCTAATTTCAACTTTAGATGGATGTACATTTACATCCACAGAATCAAAAGGTATTTCTATATACATAACACAAGCCGGAAATTTCTGCACCATAATAGAACCTTTAAAAGCTTCCTCCAACGCAACCATAGCCGTTCTGCTCTTAACATATCGTCCATTTATAAAAAAGTGCTGCATATTTCTTGAGGCCCTAGGTGAAGTTGGTTTATTTATAAATCCACTTAATTTTACACCATTTAATTTATATTCCAGTTCCATCAAAGAAGAGAAAAACTCTTTTCCATAAACAGCATAAATAGCTGATGCTACCTGCCCATTCCCTGGAGTATTAAGTTCTAATTTGCCTTCTCTTATAAACTTAAAGGCAACTTCTGGATGAGAAAGAGCAATTCTGTCAAGAATTTTAGCAATCAAAGTCCCTTCTGAGCTATCCTTTTTCAAAAATTTCATCCTGGCTGGAGTATTATAAAACAGATCTCTAACGATTATAGTCGTCCCCGACGAACATCCACATTCTTCAAATAAAACTTCTTCTCCTCCTTCGATTTTATAATGTGTCCCAATCTCTTCTCCATTTGTCTTTGTCATTAACTCAACCTTAGAAACAGCACAAATCGAAAAAAGTGCTTCTCCTCTAAAACCCAATGTAGAAATATTATTAAGGTCATCCTCAACCTTTATTTTACTTGTAGCGTTTCTCAAAAAAGCTTTTTTTATATCGTCTTTTTCAATTCCGATTCCATTGTCAGTGATTCGCATATATGTAACGCCACCATTTTTTATTTCTATATTTATAGTCGTGGCGCCTGCGTCAATTGAATTCTCTACAAGCTCTTTTATAACCGAACTCGGTCTTTCTACCACTTCTCCTGCAGCAATTAATTCTGCAATATGTTTGTTAAGTACGTTTATTTTTCCCATAATTTTCCCTCTAAAATCATTTTTTAAGTAGATTTACCAATTTAAATAAAGTTTCCATTGCCTCAATAGGAGTAAGCGTATTGACGTCAATTTTCAAAAGCTTATCAATTACTTCTTTTTCTATTTTAGGAGACTCCACTTCTTGTGTTAATATTCCTGAATCATTATCCTTCATTTTAAAATTTTTATTATTAACCAAACTACTATTTTCTATATCCTTTAAAATAACTTTAGCCCGCTCAATGATCCATTCTGGCACACCAGCTAATTTAGCAACCTCTATACCAAAGCTGTCGTCTGTTCCGCCACGAACAATCCTACGCAAAAATGTAATATTATCTCCACGCTTCTTTACTGCAATATTATAATTTTTAACTCCAGGCAAAAGATTTTCTAACTCAATTAATTCATGATAATGTGTAGCAAATAACGTTTTTGCTCCCAATTTTTCACGGTCAGCAATAAACTCAATTACCGCTCTAGCTATACTCATTCCATCAAAAGTAGAGGTACCCCTGCCAATTTCGTCTAAAATAATTAGACTTTTTTTTGTTGCAGAATCCATAATCTGTGCAACTTCCATCATCTCTATCATAAAAGTAGATTGTCCACTTGCAAGATCGTCCGAAGCACCAACTCGAGTAAAAATGCTCTCTACAACCCCGACTTCAGCAAAAGAAGCCGGAACAAAACATCCAATTTGCGCCATCAAAACTATTATAGCCACCTGTCTCATATAAGTAGACTTTCCGGCCATATTGGGACCAGTAATCACCGCTATCATGTTTTCGTTATTGTCTAAAATAGCATCATTCGGTACAAACAAAGACTCCTGCATTAAAGCCTCAACCACAGGATGTCGAGAATCTTTTAAAATAATTTTATCTCCATTATTTACAATCGGTTTTATGTATCCATTTTCGTAAGAAGTTATAGCAAAAGAAAGCATAACATCCAATTTAGCAATAGCTCTTGCCGTTTTTTGAATTCTAATCAAATTATCTGCAACCTTACTTCTAATTTTACAAAATAGTTCATATTCCAATTGAATAACTCTATCTTTTGCCCCCAGAACTCTGCCTTCAATTTCTTTTAATTCAGTAGTAATATATCTTTCGCAATTAGACAGCGTTTGCTTTCTAATATAATCTGTAGGGACTTTGTTCTTGAACGAATTCGAAACTTCGATAAAATATCCAAATACACGGTTATAACCAATTTTAAGCTTTGGTATCCCAGTTTTTTCTTTTTCTCTAATTTCCAATTCCGCCATTATGCCCTTTCCGTTAGACATATCTCCTCTTAAAAGGTCTATTTCAGAATCATACCCATGTTTTATTATTGAACCTTCCCTCACAGATGTTGGAGGTTCATCCACAATAGATTCATCAATCAATGCACAAATATCTTTTAAAGTATCAATATCATTATTTATCTCCATAAGAAAGTCAGACTTTACATTAAGCAAGCTATCTTTAATGGCAGGCAATTTTGAAAGTGCAAAACATAAAGAGCGCAAATCTCGAGCGTTTGCAGAACCATAAACTACCCTTGTCATTAATCTTTCTAAATCATAAACTCCACTCATCTGCTCTTTCAATGTATCCATAAAAACAATATCAGAATAAATTTCTTCAACAGCTACCTGTCTTTTTAAAATACCTTCAACATTGAGTAATGGTTGTTCTATATATGTTTTAAGCAATCTTTTGCCCATAGCTGTTTTAGTCTTATCTAGCACCCATAAGAGCGATCCCCTTTTTTCTTTGTTCCTCATTGTTTCTATCAATTCTAAATTCCTACGAGTAGAAATATCTATTCGCATAAATTCATTTTCTGAATACATACGCACTGTATTAATACGTTCTAACCCAATTTTTTGAGTTTCTGCCAAATATTCAAACAAAATTGCCAAGGCTATTGTGGTTTCGATATTATTAGATAATCTAAGTTCTTCTAAAGATTTATTTTCAAACTGCTGTAAAACAGCTTGTTTATAAAAATCGAAATCTTTGTCAGCCGACCTTATTTCTGTGCTACATCTTAGACGATTATTTATAAAATCATTAAACTCTTTAAACTTCTCTATATTTCCACTGACAAGCATTTCTCTTGGGTTAAATTTTGATAGTTCATTAATCAGCTTTTTATTAATGTCTAGACCAAATAACCGCGTAGCTGATAAATCTCCAGTAGAAACATCACAAAAGCAAATTCCTATATCCTCTTCAAAAATATATAAAGAACAAATATAATTATTTTTAGATTCATCTAACATAGTGCCTTCAATAACCGTACCAGGCGTAATAACTCTAGTAATACCTCTTCTCACAAGTCCTTTAGATGAAGGTTCGCTTAATTGATCACAAATTGCAATTTTATAGCCCTTGTCAATAAGTCTAGCAATGTAGCCTTCACAACTATGATAAGGCACTCCACACATTGGTGCCCGTTCTTCTAAACCACAGTCTCGTCCCGTGAGCGTGAGCTCTAGTTCTTTAGAAACTAAAATAGCGTCATCAAAGAACATTTCATAAAAATCGCCCAACCTAAAAAATAAAATAGAATCTTTGCACTTTTCTTTAAGTTCAAAATATTGTTTCATCATAGGCGATAATTCTGCCATTTTTACGTCCCTCCTTTTTACCAATAAACCAAACCGTAAAAATCTTAATGACATCCAGCACAACCAGAGCATTCTCCCGAACAGCCAGAGCTAGAAATATCTACATCCTGAGGATTTTCTCCATTGGCACTTTTAATAATAATCAAATTTATTTTTCGCATAAGCTCGTCAAATTCGGCTTTTGCCTTATTATAATTAATCATATTTTCGTTTTTCATAATATCGTTATAACATTTTTGTAATTCTTTGTTTAATAATTTTATTTTTTCCTCATCATGATTAGTCTTAGACAATTCATTACTTACATTAATTCTTTTTAAATTAAAATTTTTTATCAAATCCTGCAAATTTTCGTCTTCATCATTAATTTGTGAAGCAATTTTAAATTTTAAATAAAGTTCATTTTGTTGAATTTTTTCTCCAAATTCACGTGCCAAATCAATAATATTCATATATATACGTCTCCATTCATTATCACATTTAAATTAATTCTCCCTTTAAAAAACAACCCTGCACATCAGTAATTTTTACCTTCACAAATTTACCAATTAATTCATTGCTTCCTGATAAATCAACTATAATGTTACCTTGTGTCCTAGCGGTTAAACTTTTTTTATTGGTAGACCTACCTTCTACTAAAACTTTAACAATTTTGCCAATATGCCTCTTGCAAATTTTTCCTGTTAAACTATTTTGTAATTCTAAAAGCTCTTTAAACCAAGCAGATTTTTCTTCATAAGGTATCGAGTCTTCCATCTCTGCAGCAGGTGTTCCTTCTCTTTTAGAATAAATAAAGGTAAAAATAGAGCTAAATTCAACTTCTTTTACAAGACTTAAAGTCTCACAAAAATCATCATAAGTTTCTCCCGGAAAGCCAACAATAATATCGCTAGTTATGGAAATATCCGGAATCTTTTCTTTTAAATAATAAACAATCTCTAAATATTTTTCTCGAGTATACCTGCGGTTCATCAAATTTAAAATTCTGTTGCTTCCCGATTGAACCGGCAAATGTAAGTGATGACAAATATGCTCACCTTCTGCCATCACATCAATTAAATCCCTCGTGGCATCTTTTGGATGTGAGGTCATAAATCTTATCCAATAATCACCAGGTATACTATCTAATCGCTTTAAAAGCTGCGCAAAATTGATATCTTCATCAAGATGTTTTCCATAAGAGTTAACGTTCTGCCCTAAAAGAGTAATATCTTTATATCCTCTTTCTACAAGTTGAGAAAATTCATTTAAAATTGCGATTGATGCTCGACTTTTTTCTCTTCCTCTAACATAAGGAACTATGCAATAAGAACAAAAATTATCGCATCCATACATAATGGGTAAAAAAGCCTTAAACTTATTTTCTCTTTTTATCGGTAACCCTTCACAAAGCAAATCATCATCTATTTTTGTTTTAAACAAATGTTTTTCATGGGTCAAAAACTCATAAATAAAATCCGGAAACCTACGAATATAATTAGTTCCAAATACCAAGTCTACGAAAGGAAAGGTCTCTTTTATTTTATTAACAATATGTTCTTGTTCCGTCATACAACCACATAAAGCAATAATCATTTGAGGATTTTTCTTTTTTAAAGTTTTTAAGGCTCCAACATTGCCAAAAACTCTATCCTCCGCATTTTTGCGCACCGCACAAGTATTAAAGACAATAATATCAGCTTCTTCACAAGTCTGCACAAAATTACAGCCCATTTTATGTAAAAGACCTTTTATTTTTTCCGAATCATAAACATTCTGTTGGCATCCATAAGTTTTAACAAAAGCTTTTGGAATGTTAAAGTTAAACCTCTGAAGCAATAAACTTTTTATTGAGTCAAAATATTTTTCAAAGTCATTTAAACTATCAGCACTTTTGCTATTTTTCAATATAAAAATCCTCCACTTTACATTATACCACTATATTTTAACATTTTTTAATATTTTCTTCAACGGACAAAATTGACAAAAACTTAACCTCAAAAAATTAAAACTGCAAACAAATTCATTTTGAAAGCAGTTTTTTTTGATTTACAATGTATTCTATAAACACTCCTAAGAATCCCCATAAAAAAGAATATATCAAACATACTTGTCCAAGCACATTAAAAGGCAAATTAGAATAATTCCAAACTTTCATATCAAGCAACAGATTAACTATGCACCCAGATAAAAATTCGATAAAAGTAATAACCGTTACACCTATTAAATATTTTTGAAAAAATTTTAACTTTTTGTATTTATTATAAATTTTATAGAGAATAAAAAAACAAAGTCCACCAGTAAAAAACATAGTATAGTGAGATCTGCCTCGCCACATCATCTCTATAAAAACATAACAAATTCCACTAAAGTTAAAAACAATAAAATCCTTTTCTACTTTAGTATACAATATCAACCACAACTTTTCATATAATTTTTAATCATTCTTTTTTAATTTAACCTCATTTGTAAGCTTTTTATTTTCAAAATATTCATCTAAATTTTTTAACGTCGTCTTTGCAATATTCTCCAGTGCCTCATTGGTAAAAAAAGCCTGATGAGAAGTTATTAAAACATTTGGCATGCAAGAAAGTACAGTTAAAACATCGTCATTAATTATAGAATTTGATAGATCTTTAAAGAAAAAGTCCGATTCTTCCTCATAAACATCCAACGCTGCTGCACCGACTTTACCTGATTTTAAAGCTTCTACTAAAGATTCGCTCTCAATTAGTGCACCTCTTGATGTATTAACAATATAAACTCCAGTTTTCATAAACACAAAAGTCTGTTTATTTATAATATGAAATGTATCGCTAGTAAGTGGACAGTGCAATGATACGATATCTGAATTTTCAAATAACTCTTCCAGCGTTACATAATTTATATCTTTGTCTTTCGCAGGCACTGGATCATAAGCAATAACTTTCATCCCGAACCCTTTACAAATATCGACAAAAACTTTGCCGATTCTTCCTGTACCAATTACGCCAATTGTTTTTTTATACAAATCAAAACCAATTAGGCCATCCAAACTAAAATTCCTGTCACGAGTTCTAATATATGCACGATGAATCTTTCTATTTAAAGATAGTAGCAGTGCCATTGCATGTTCTGCAACAGCATGAGGAGAATATTCTGGAACTCTAACTATTTTTATTTTATCTTTAGCTGCTTTTAAATCTATATTATTATACCCAGAACACCTTAAAGCTATAACGCCCACCTTATTATTTGCCAATGCCTTTATTGTGGCAGCATTAATTTCATCATTTACAAAAACCACAGCAGCATCACAGTTTTGCGTCATAAAAGCTGTTTTTTCATTTAACTTATTTTCAAAGTACAGAATTTCATAATCTGTGTTGAGCTTATCAAACCAAATTCTGTCGTAAGCTTTGGCATCAAAAAAAGCAACTCGTTTCATATTATCGCCCTTAAGCAAGTTAGTTGACATAAATCCTCCTCCTCCTCTATCAAATATTAATACTCTGTATTTTTTATTTTTAGATATTTCTCAAACGCATCGTAATATTTATAAACACTGAGCCTATATTTTCTCATAATATTAATAGCATTCATTGTATCTTCTGGTGTAGCAATCAAAGGAGTTAATCCATTACCATCAACGGGTAATTCATTTATGTTTTGAACAAAAAGGTACGGCTGTTTTGATTCATAATATATTCTAACATATTTTGATCTGTTAATATGAAGCATATTTCCATATATAGAAAAAACAAATATCAAAATTAAAGAAATTCCTGACAAAAATTTGCTTATATTTTTAAACTTAGTAGCTTGAACAACATAAAAAAGAATCATTATAGTTCCAATTATCCCCAACTTAGTGTTGACAACATACCATTCATTTATAACCCATTCCAATGAAATCTCTCTGTCTAACATTACTAATATCGGAACAAAAAAGGAATAACCCATAAACAGCAATGGAATAACAGTCTTCTTGTATAATCTTATTTGTAAAAATTTAACCACAGAGTAGATCATAATAATTGTCACAGCAAGGCCCAAAATAAAATAATAATTAGAAGAAATTTTACCATCTAAGTATCCAGCCGAACCAATTAAGCCACTCGCATTATATCCACATATTGCTCTAAAAACTTCAAACGGATGAGTTAAAACATTTGCTACGCAACTAAAAAATGAACCCTCTTTTAATCTCCACGGCCCCTGGACTAATACAAAATATTGCCAAAAATACGTGATTGCAGATAACGTATAAGATAATATTATAGATAGTCTCGCTATATCAATACTTTTATTTTTTATAAATATTATAAAACATATTAGAAATATCATGGGCATATCAGCAAAACTATACGCTGTTCCAAATACATTTATACTAAGAAAAATTAAAATTATTGATAAAACTAAATCCTTTTTAGAATATTTGTCAACTAATATTCTATCAATGTATACACTGGAAAAAACAAAAAACAAAATCCCTAGTCTTACTTGTGTTTCCATAGCCCCAGAAGACAGCTGAATTGCACTAAAATCTACTATAAATATTAAAACAACAGACATGAGATAACTTATATCTTTTTCTATTTTTATCTTTTGCAAAATGTATACGCTAACTATCCCTACAATCAAAACTATTAAGTCATTTAAGTAAACATCAAAAAAAGTTGTCATTTTAAAACAAACAGTATTAAATAAAAATAGCAAGTTATAGCCTAACAAACCACAAGAACCGCTTCTAATTCTTAATAAATCTAAAAACTCAAGTTTACCTTTAAAAAATGGTTCTATAAGCTGAAAGTGCCCAAACCAGCTGAGATGTGGCAATTCTATCATAAAGCTGTTACAAAAAGATATAAAGAATACACAACCAATAGATAGAAATAAAATTTCTATTTTATACTTCTTCATAAATGTTTTTAACATTTTCTCCCCTTTCAAAAAATAGTTCCAAAAATCTTTTTTGTATGTTCCTCAGAAAAGTATTTATTTAAATACTTATGATATTTTGAAACATCATCAATTACTAATTGATCATTCTCGTAATATTCTAAGATTTTGTCTGCAAAATCATATGAGTTATTTGCCACTGAAACGTAGTTTTCAATCTCATCAAGGCCTTCAACTCCAATAGATGTTGAAACTATCGGAATTTTATTATATATAGCCTCTATCGTTTTACCTTTTACACCCGCACCATATCTTAAAGGAATTACACAAACTCTGCAATGAGAATAATATTCCTTCAATTCTTCATCTGTGACAAATCCCGTCACAATTATGCTTTCTGAGGCTATTTCTCGAACTTTTTTTGTAGGATTTGATCCTACTACAATAAACTTACATTCAGGAACTTTTTTTAAAATTTTTGGCCAAACTTCTTCTACAAACCAAAGTACCGCATCTTCGTTTGGTTTATGATTAAAACCACCAACAAACAATATATCTTTTTTCCCTAATAAATTTTTCTGAGTATAGTCGAACTTATCAAATATAAATATAGGTACTACTACTGATTTATCTTTTGAAAAATACTCATCAATAATTTTTTTCTCATATGAGCTAAAAGTAACCACTACATCAGATTTATTCATCAGATCTAATTCTACTTTTTTCCAATATTCTGATGATAATTTCATTTTAGGATCTTTTGTTAATTCATATTCTCTAAATTCACGCAAAAAGTGTAAATCATGAATATAATAAATAATTGTTGCTTTTGTATTTTGCCTAACAAAATCGATATATTTTTTAGAAATATGTGGTCGACTTAAAACCACTGTATCAATACATTCAGAGTTTTCTTTTATCCAGCTTCTCCAACCTAACATATATTTTTGTCCATGGAGAACTTCTATTCCTAAATTCTCTAAGGCCTTAGTATACTTTTCATATTTTAAAAAGTTGTCTCCTATAAATTTAATATTGTATCCAAGTTTGGCCATCAATTTTAAATGCTGGTACGTAGCTCGTGACCCCGCATCTTTGTCAAAAGTCGGCACGTAATGATCAATAAACAGTATGCATTTTCTATTTTTAGACCTATCTCTAGCCCAAAAAACATTCTTTCCATTTTCAAAGTGATCTTTTTTTAGAATATCTTGCCATTTTTCATAAAACTTATTTTTATTGGCAAGCTGATAGGACTTTACTCCTTTAGCTATATCAGTGCCATTAGAGGTTCCTTCAAAATGCACAACAACAGACTCAGGCTGATAAACAACTTTGTAACCATGTCGTCGCACTTCAAAGGCTAAGTCACTGTCCTCATAATAAGCCGGAATAAAGCGCAAGTCAAATCCGCCAATTTTATCCCAAAGTGACTTTAAAATCATAATACTTGCACCAGAAATATAGTCAACTTCTTTTACATAATTATATTCTGGAGCCATAGGGCTTTTATTCCGTCCATAATTCCACGCGCTCGCATCATTCCATAAAATTCCTCCAGCCTCCTGCAAAAGCCCCGTAGGATAGACCAGCTTAGAACCCACCAGACCAGTAGTTTTATCATTTTCAATTAATTTTAATAAACTAGATAGCCAGCCTCTTTGAACGCTAGTATCATTATTTAAAAAATGTATATACTTTCCCTTAGCAAATTTTGCAGCATTATTACAATTTAAAAGAAATCCCAAATTTTTTTCATTACGAATAACTTTTAAATTCTCAACAATATTTTCAATTTCTTGGGTTTTATCAGTTGAAACATCATCCGCTAAAATAACCTCATACTTTATTCCTCGTGTGTGATTTATAATAGCGTTTATGCAATTATACGTATAGTGAAATTGATTATATACAGGAATAATAATTGAAACCAAAGGTTCTTCACAGTCAGGCAGTTTCAACTTTTCAAATTCTGTTTTATCAAGATCTACAGGCTCAAAAACAAACGTACACTTCGCATCTTCTAATATATCAACTTTTTCACTCAAAGTATAAATATTTCCATGCAAGATCAATAAAAAAAACTTTTTAACATTTGTAGGATTTAATTTTTTTAAATAAACAACTGGGTGTCGAAGAATTTTTAATATAAGCTTTAAAATAAACCTTCTTCGAGATCCTGGCGGAATAATAAAGCCTTCCAATTTGTATAATTTTTCTAACATTTTATAACCTCGTGAATTATAAACTTTTTCTAACTCACATTTTATTTTTTTTAACTTAATCTTCTCTGCAAATAACTTCTTTTCCAGAGAATCATTCTCAGAGTCTAAATTAATAGTCTCAGCTTTTAAATTTTTATTTTCGTCAAATAATCTTTTTATAATTTCGTTATTTTTTTCATTTTGTTTATGATTTTCTATCGCCCAATCCATTATTTGACTATATTTATTTTCTGTATAAAAATTAACAATATTATTTATGTTTTCAGAAATATCCTCTTGTGAACACAGCGCTATTATATATTCAGAGTTTTCAGGCAATACTTTGCCATAAAACTGTGCACAATTAACTTCATTCGAAACAATGATATTGCTCACTTCAAATTTTTGATAAAACAGTTTCACATTTTTAAAATTATCATTAAGAATTTGTTTAAATTCTTCAAAAGAAAATTCAGCAACATGGAATTGATTTTTTTCTCTTTTTTTATATGTTTCTCGATTTGGTGTAGAAATCACGAGTAAGCCATTATTTTTTAAAACTCTTCTTATTTCAGCCAAAAAACTTTTCTGCTTTTCACATTCAATATGTTCAATTGTTTCAAACGAAACAACTACGTCAAAAGAATCATCTTCAAATGGCAATTTTTCTATATCTGCAACCTTAAATTTCAAATTTTTCATCTGATAGTTACTTTTCGCATACAAAATTGCCTCTTTAGAAATATCAATACCAAAAACTTTTTGGGCCCTCTCTGCTAAAATTGCAGAACCATACCCTGTTCCACACGCTGCATCTAGTACATTTTTGTCATTTACTAAACTTTTGGCAAAAATATATCTATTCATATGTTCTGTTTCTAATTCTAAATCGACTTTGCCAGGAACCAATCTCTCTCCAGTAAACTCCACAAAAAGACCCCCTAAATTATGTCAATTTTAAAAATCAAACACAGGACTCATAAGCATTACAAACAGACTCGGTCTCACCAATCATTTTGGTTTTTCCCTTATCTAACCACATAACTCTATTACAAAGTCTTCTAATTTGTTCTAACATATGAGAAACTATTAAAACGGTAGTTCCACCTTGCATAAGGTCATTTATTCTTCTCTCACATTTTTGCTGAAAAAGAAAATCTCCAACAGACAAAATTTCATCTACAATCAATATATCTGGCTTTACCATAGTAGCCACAGCAAAACCTATTCTTGCCACCATACCTGAAGAATAATTTTTCACAGGAACATCTAAAAACTCTCCTAGCTCAGAAAATTCGACAATCTCAGCAAACTTTTCATGTATCATCTTGTTAGAAAAGCCTAACACAGAACCATTTAAAAAAATATTTTCTCGTGCCGTCAAATCTAAATCAAACCCAGCGCCTAACTCTATTAAAGGCGCTACAGCGCCATAAACTTTTATTGTGCCGGAGGTGGGTTTTAAAATACCAGAAATAGCCTTTAAAAGAGTACTTTTTCCAGACCCATTTCTTCCTATTATTCCAAAAACTTCACCTTTTTTTATGTCCACACTAACTTTATCCAGCGCTATGAAGTCCTCATACATTAGCTGACGTTTATATAATTTTATAAAATACTCTTTTAAATTGTCTACTTTTTCTTTACTCATATTAAAATGCATTTCAACATTTTTTACTTCTATTGCGTTTCCCAAAATCTCACCTTTAACCTCAAATATAAAGAATAAATTTATCCTGTTTACTTTTAAAAAACAAAAGTCCAAAAATTAAAGTTCCAACTGATATTGATATGCAAATCAAATTTGTTTCCAAATTTGGGATGGTTTTATACATTAGAACATCTCTAAAATATTTTACATAATGAAACATTGGATTTAAATGCATAATTAACTTTATTTTATCATTTAATATATCATAAGGATACATAATTGGCGTAAAATAAGTCCAAGCAGTCAGCAAAACTGAATATAAATGAACAATATCTCTAAAGAATACGCTCAAAGCAGACAAAATTAAGCCTAACCCTATAGAAAATATTAGCGTGTAAATTACAGGAACAGGGAAAAGCAAAATCGTCCAATATATTGGATACCCAAAAATTATATACATAAAAGCTACCGCAATCATAGAAAAAAGAAAGTTTACAAAACCAAACATACATTTTTCTAACGGGAATATGTACTTAGGAATATGAACTTTTTTTATAAGGCTTTTTGCCTCCAAAACCGACATCATAGAATAGTTTGTCGTTTCAGAAAACATGTTAAATAAAGTTGATCCGGTTAAATAATAAATCGGAAAGTTATCAATATTTACTCTAAATATGTTAGAAAAAACAGCTGATATAACTATCATCATAAGCAAAGGATTTAGCACGCTCCAAAATATACCCAGCACAGATCTTCTATATTTTAATTTTACATCTTTTGTAATAAGATTTATAAGAAGATATTTATACCTTTTAAAAGTCTCAAAATACGCTCTCAAATAAATTCTCCCCAAATATTTTTAAATTTTTCCTAATTATATCACACTCTGATTAAAATTTAAATATCAAAATTAGCCTTTGAAACATTTAAACGTTTTTGTCTATATGTTAGAATAATTAAAGTTAAACATTTTAAGGATAGTGATAATATTGAAAAACAAGGTTCTTACTTTTTCTGTAATTTCTTTAGTAGCAGCAATTTTTTTATCTGCCAATGCAACAACAAAACCAAATAAAATAAATGCTGAACTTTCACCAGAGAACATTCAACCAAAAGGCTTTTTTACTCCTGAAAAAAATATCTATAACAATACGGCTGAAATGCGAGCTGTTTGGGTTCCATTTATGTCTTTAGATATGAAAGATACAAATTACAGTGAATCTGAATTTAAAGCTAAATTCAACAATATAATTTCTGAGGCTCTAAAACACAAATTTAATGCTTTAATTGTCCACGTAAGACCGTTTAGTGACGCTTTGTATCCATCAAAATATTATCCTTGGTCTCATTTAATAAGTGTAAAACAAGGAGAAGCTCCTGGCTTTGACCCCCTTGATTACATGGTAAAAACTACTCACAAAGCTGGTCTACAATTTCATGCTTGGATAAATCCCCTGCGAATACAAGTAAATAATCGCCCTGATTTTTTTTGCAAAACTAATGTTTATTTTTCTTTGAAAAATAGCAGTAACGCAAAAGACATTATATTAGAAACAGCCACAGGAAAGTATCTAAACCCGGCATATCCAGAAGTAAGAAAGCTCATAATTAACGGAGTTAAAGAAGTTGTGGAAAATTACTCTGTTGACGGTGTACAATTTGACGATTATTTTTATCCTTCCGACAATCCTAATCTAGACGATATAAGTTATAAAGAATATTGTTGTGGTCTGCCAGATAATTCTCAACCGATTACACTCAAAGACTGGAGATTTGCAAATATTAACTCCCTTGTTTCTAGTACATACAGTGCAATAAAAAGCATAAATCCCAATATTATTTTTGGAATCTCACCTTCTGGCAACCTTTCTTACAACTCAAAAATAGGAGCAGATGTTGCTACTTGGTGCAAAATTCCTGGCTATATTGACTACATCTGTCCACAGATTTATTTTAGTCCAGAACATCCCGCACTGCCATCTTCAAAAGCAGTCCATGATTGGCAAGATTTACCTAGAAGTAATAAAGTAAAAATGTATTTTGGTTTAGCTATGTATAAAGCAGGTAGCCCTACAGCTGATTCCGGAACGTGGAAAGATCGCAACGATATTTTAAAGTCTCAAGTCGAACAATGTCGTAAGCTTGGCTGTGATGGATTTATGTTTTTTTCTTTCGAAGATTTAAAAAATGAAAAGGCTAATGACGAAATTCAAAATGTTATGTCTGTTTTAAATTAAACTACTCAACTATTTTTCCCACACAATAATCAGACTTTGCCTCTGTAATTTCTGTGAGAATTATTTTGGAACGCAATTCTAAATTCGAAATCACTTTTATTGGCGTATAATTTGGAGTATATCCTTCAAATACGCCATTTTTATTGCAACTTTCGTAAAGAACTGGTTCTAAAGTTCCTACTTGAGATTTTAAAAATTCAATTCTATTTTTTTCAGTTTCATCAAGCATTATCTTACTACGCATTTTTTTTATACAATTCTTGACTTGATTTTTAAATATTGCCGCACGGGTTCCTTCCCGGATAGAATATGAAAACACATGAACTTTAGAAAATCCAACTTTTTTTACAAAAATGAGTGATTTTTCAAATTCTTCATCTGATTCTCCAGCAAAGCCTACCATAACGTCAGTAGTTATTGCTACATTCTTAAAATTAGACCTTAAATTTTGTACAATTTTAAAATACTCATCTGAATTATAGTGTCGGTTCATTCTTTTTAAAGTTTCGTCACAACCGCTTTGAAGTGACAAATGAAATTGTGGGCATAACTTTTGCTGTCTTGATAATCTTTCTATAACTTTTTTATTCATATATTCTGGTTCAAGAGATCCTAATCTTACTCTTTTGATGCCATTCACAGAGCACACTGTTTCAACCGCATCGCATAAGTTCAAACCTAAGTCTATTCCGTATGATGAAAGATTTATTCCAACCAAAACTATCTCTTTATACCCGTTTTGAGCTAAATTTTGTGCTTCTAATAAAATTTCATCAATAGGCTTAGAGCGCACGCTTCCTCTGGCATATGGAATTATACAATAAGAACAAAATCTATTGCAGCCATCTTCTATCTTTAAAAAAGCTCTTGTCCTATCATTAAAATTTGTTATTTTTGGGCCATCAAATTTTAAAAATTTTGTAGCATTATCAATCGCTACTATTTTATTTTTAGACTTTATAAAATCAGATATATATTTTAAAATATTATTTTTATTTGAATTGCCTAAAATTATATCCACTTCATTAATAGAAGCCATTTTTTCTGGAAAAGCCTGTGGCATGCAACCTACAAGAACAATTATTGCTGAAGGATTTATTTTTCGAACTTTATGCATCAATTTTTTAACTTTTTTATCACTTTCGTCTGTAACTGTACAAGAATTTATAACAACAACATCTGCATATTTTGTCGAATCTGTTTTTGTATAACTTGCTGCATAAAATTTCTCTAAAATAGCCTGAGATTCATACTGATTAACTTTACAGCCTAAAGTTATAATAAAAATTTTCATATTTTTTCTCCTTTTTTATAACTTTCTAAGAAATTTTCTTTTTTCATTTTAAATTTTTATATTTGCCTTGACCTATGTAAATTATCCTGCTAACATATATTTGTAATTACTATCTGTTTGACTTTTGGAGGTACAAAATGTATAAAGAGGATATTTTATTACCTGACATTGAAACTGTAAAGAAATTCGTATCTTTTGCAAATCAGTATGAATTTCCTGTAACGATTCTTTCTGACAAATACATAATCAACGGAAAATCTATTATGGGGATTTTTGCACTGGATTTGTCAAGGCCAATTAAAATCGAAGTTTCTGAAAATTGTCCGGCAGATTTTAAAGAGAAATTAAAAGAATTTTCTCTCGCTGCAGAAGCTGTATAATTTCTTCTTTATATAAATTAATAATTGCACACAGTAGCATTAAATTTTTATAAAGGCCTTTTCTATTTATTTAGAAAAGGTCTTTCTTTTATAATGTTGACTTATTATAATACATTCACCCTACTTGTTCAAGATAAAGTAAAAATTATTTGAAAAAACAAAAAAATATGCTATACTTAATTTAATAGCTATGATAAAGAGAGTAATTTTCTGATGTTTGTATTTTAGAGAGGTAAGCCTTGGCTGTAAGCTTATCTGCAAAACGAAAATGAAGTTCACTTTTGAGCTGTGTTCTTGATACGTAGAGAACATCGGGTAGAACCGTTAAATTCTTTAGAGTGTTTGCACGTTTTCGTGCAAAAATTAGGGTGGTACCGCGGAAATTCGCTTTCGTCCCTATTTAGGGATTAAAGTGAACTTTTTTATTTTTTTATATATGAGGTGTTTTTTTGAAGAATCAAATTGAAAAGATTAAAAATACTGCACAAAAAGAAATTTTAGCTACAAAGACACTAAAAGATATTGAAAATTTGAGAATTAAATATCTGGGCAAAAAAGGCGAGTTGACTGCTATTTTAAAGCAAATAGGCAAATTTTCGGATAATGAAAAGCCAATAATCGGACAATTAGTAAACGAAGTTCGTGATTTTATTAATTATAGTATTGAAGCTGGCATAAAAGAAATTAAAGACTCCATTCTTGAGCAAAAATTAAATAAAGAAAAAATCGACGTCACTTTGCCAGGAATATACAGGTCTATTGGGCATAAACATCCTTTAAACATAGTTTTGGATGATGTTAAGGAGATTTTTATAGGTATGGGGTTTGACATCGTTGAAGGCCCTGAAATAGAAAACGATTATTATAATTTCGAAGCACTAAATATGCCTAAATATCATCCAGCAAGAGATACTCAAGATACTTTTTATATTAGCGAAAATATCTTACTAAGAACTCAAACATCTTGTGTGCAAATACGTACAATGGAAAAAACTCAGCCACCTATTAGAATGATATCTCCTGGGAGAGTTTATCGGTCTGATACTATTGACGCAACCCATTCTCCGCTCTTTAATCAAATTGAGGGGTTGGTTGTAGATAATGGTGTAACCTTTTCAGATTTAAAAGGAACGTTGGAAACTTTTATTCAAGCTCTTTATGGTTTAGATTCTGTTGTTAGATTTAGGCCACACCATTTTCCATATACTGAACCTTCCGCAGAAGTTGATGTCCAATGCTTTGGCTGTCATGGCAAGGGCTGCAGGTTATGTAAAAATGAAGGTTGGATAGAGATTTTGGGTTGCGGAATGGTTCATCCTACTGTGCTTAAAAATTGTGGTATTGATTCTGAAATTTATAGTGGATTTGCTTTTGGCGTTGGATTAGAGAGAATCGCTATGCGCCGCTATAATATTGATGATATGCGTTTATTTTATGAAAATGATGTTAGATTTTTAAATCAATTTTAATTCATTTTCTAAAGTATTAAATTTATAAGGTGGTTTTTTATGAATCTTTCTATGAATTGGTTAAAAGACTTTGTTGATATTGATGTTCCCCCAAAAGAATTTGCCGATAGGATGACAATGAGCGGTTCTAAAGTTGAAAAATATGAGATTGAAGGCGAAAAAATAAATCGAATAGTTGTTGGAAAGGTTTTGTCCATAGAAAAACATCCAAATGCTGATAAACTTGTTGTCTGTATGGTTGATGTAGGAGATAGCAAAGCTATTCAAATTGTTACTGGAGCTAAAAATTTGTGTGTTAATGACCTTGTCCCTGTTGCTCTTGATGGATCTACTTTAAATGATGGGACAAAAATAAAAAAGAATAAATTTCGTGGTGTTTTAAGTTGCGGAATGATGTGTTCTTTAAGAGAGCTGGGTCTTAGTACTAGTGATTTTCCATATGCTGTTGAGAATGGTATCTTTGTTTTACAAGAAGAGGGTTGTAAAATTGGGCAAGACATCTGCAGCGCTATAGGTTTTAATGATGTAAAATTTGAATTTGAAATTACTCCTAATAGAGGCGACTGTCTTTCGATTATCGGTTTAGCTCGTGAGGTCTCAGCTACCTTTAATAAAGAGTTAAAGCTTCATAAACCAGTTGTTAAGGCTTTAGCTAAAATGGATAAAGATGAATTAAAAGTAAATGTATTTGAAAAAGACCTGTGCCCTTTCTATTCTGCTAGAATTGTTAAAAATGTTAAAGTCGGGACTTCTCCTAGATTTATTCGCGAGAAACTTAGGGCAATGGGTGTAGGTTCAATCAATAATATTGTCGATATTACAAATTACGTTATGCTTGAATATGGACAGCCTATGCATGCTTTTGACTTGCGTTATATTGAGGGCTCACAAATTAATATTCGAAAAGCTAATAAGAATGAATGTATTACAACTCTTGACGGAAAAGAACACAAATTAAATGAAAATAATCTTGTTGTAGCTAATGCGAAAAGGCCTATTGCACTCGCTGGTGTTATGGGTGGAGAATTTAGTTCGATAAAAAAAGATACTACTACAATTGTGCTTGAATCTGCTATTTTTAACCCAATTGCTGTGAGAAGAGCTTCTAAAGAGCAAGCCCTTCGCACAGATTCTAGTGTTAGATTTGAAAAGGGTATTGATAAAAATAATTGTATTCCGGCATTAAACCGTGCTTGCGAATTAATCGAAATGTCAGGTGCTGGAGAGGTTTGCTCTGAAACTTTTATTGTGGATAATTCTTTGGACGAGATTATTAAAATCCCTTTTGATCCAGAATCCATTAATAAGTTTTTAAATGTAAATATTTCTTACGAAGAAATGAAAAATATTTTGTCTAGGCTTGACTGCAAAGTGGTTGACAATAATGTTATTGTTCCCAGTTTTAGGCTGGATTTAAAAAATAAAAATGATATTGCAGAAGAAATTGCAAGATTTTATGGTTACAATAATATTCCCTCCACTGCACTTCGTGGTAGTCACTATGGTAAATTCACAAAAGAACAAAAGTTCAAACAAAAAATTGTTAATGCAATGATTTCTTTGGGTTTGAGTGAAATATCTACTTACTCGTTTTTAAGTCAGAAACAATATGATAAATTATTATTGCCCCCTAATCATTTTTTGCGAAATTCAATAAAAATTTTGAATCCCCTTGGAGAAGAAACCAGCTTAATGCGTACTACTGCTATTGCATCAATGCTAGAAGTGCTTTCTTCTAACTATAATCACAAAAATGAAAATGCTATGCTTTTTGAACTTGCTAAAGAATATATTCTAAATAATAATAATAACGATCTTCCAACCGAAAAAATAAAACTTATTGCAGGATTTTATGGCACGAATATCAATTTTGGATGTGTAAAGGGCTTTTTAGAAGGATTCCTTGATAAATTATTCATTAAAGAGTATGAATTTGTAGCTAATTCTAAAATTGTTTATTTTCATCCTGGTCGCTGCGCTGATGTATTATGTAACAACGTTTTACTAGGTAATATTGCTGAGATTCACCCTACTGTGCTCGAAAATTTTGGTTTGGGCACACGAGCTTATATTATTGATCTCGATGTTAAGGCTTTATTTGATCACGCATACTTTAACGTTTCTTATAGTCATATTATTAAATTTCCTGCTGTTAAACGCGATTTATCTTTGATCTGTGATAAAGAGGTTCCTGTTGGTAATCTTAAAAATATCGTAAAAAATTCTGCAGGAAAATTCTTAGAAAATGTAACTGTTTTTGATATTTATGAGGGCAAACAAATTCCTAAAGGTAAAAAAAGTGTCACGGTTAATATTTCTATGAGATCAACTAATGCTACTTTAACTGATGAGCAAATTAACTCTACTATAAAAAAGATTATAGATGCATTTGAAAAAAATAATATAAGTCTTCGTTCTTGACAACTTGAAAAAACTAAAATATTGTTGTAACATTGTATTATAAAAAGGAGGAGGATCTATTATGGTTGATAAAACTATGATGTTTTCTGTTAGCGAAAACAAAAATGAGTCTATTAAGTATACCTTAAAAATTGTTTACGATGCTTTAATGCAAAAAGGCTATAACCCTATAAATCAACTTGTAGGATATATTTTATCTCAAGATCCAACTTATATTACAACACATAACAATGCTAGAAGTCTTATTTGCAAAATAGATAGAGATGATCTTTTAAAAGCTTTAGTTAAATCTTATTTGAATATTAATTTATAATTTTTATTTTTTATTCTTGTTTGGAGGAATTATTTTGCCTAAAAAAAATACTTTGGATTATAAAACAACTGTTTATAAAAATAAACCTTTGGTCCGTTGTGGAAATATTGTTTATTACGGAAATAGTTCTGATAAATATGTTATTAAGCTTGAAATTTTAAGCGATAAATCTTTGTTTGAATCTATTGTTTCAGATAAAATCTCTGTACAACTTTTAAGTACTGATGAGGAACTTCGCACTAGAAAAAGAATTATAAAAAAATGTGAAAAAAATGGTCTATATGAAGCTTTAGATATTGCTGAAGTTTGGCTTTGCAAAGCGTTAGAGGCCAGTTAAAATATCCCAATAAAAAATACCGCTTACAGTATTTTAAAGTTTTTAATACTGTTGAGCGGTTTTAATTTTTATGTATAGGTTAATTCTTTTTCCGTCGGTTTAGGATTAAAGTCATCATCTTTAGTAAAAATGGTTTCTATTAATCTATCCGAATTTTTTGGAGAATAGATGAATTTGCCCATATGTTCATCTTTAAAGAAATATTTTGGCTGTGTAGGTTTATAATCATAATCAAATGTGTCTATTATAATCAGTTTTATTTTCATTCTGGACGGTATTATATTTTTAATATAGACACTAGCTTGTTGGCCTGGTCTAATACCTTCTTTGGGTTCAGCTAAACCTGCTAAATTGGGAGCTAATTCAATAAAAACTCCGTAATCTTCTATTGATCGGACAATTCCTGCTACTGTTTCTCCAACAGAAAAAGATTCTATATTTTCCTCCCATGTTCCCAATAATTCTTTATGAGTTAAGCTTATTCTGTCGTTTTCTATAGATTTAATAACAACTTTTATGTCCATACCTATAGAAAACCTTTCTCTAGGATGTTCTATGCGAGAGATAGAAATTGTGTCTATTGGCAAAAAAGATACGATTCCACATCCAATATCTACAAAAGCACCAAATGGTTCTAAATGAGTAATTTTTGCTCTTATTACATCACCTACTTTTCGATTTCTGATATACTGGTTCATACACTTTATTTGAGCATCTTTTCTTGACAAAATTGCATAAATTCGTCCTTTTTGATCTTTTTTTAAAGCTGTTACAATAAAACAAACCGGTCTATTTACACGCGATATAACCGCTATATCTCTTACTAAACCTTCTTTTATTCCAATTGCACCATCCTCTCTGCTTATAATTCCTTTCATACAGCCCAAATCAACAATTAAGTTGTGGTTCCCATCACAAACTAGGGCTCTTGCTTCTAGAATTTTTTCTTCGTGGCTTGCCTGCGCTAAAGTGGACGGATTTTGCATAGCTAGCTTATTTGATAATGTATCAATAAGCCATCCTTCCGGATAAAAATCTGTCATTTTATTTCCTCCTATTTTTTATAATTATACAAGTTCAAAAGTCATAGCCTAATTGAGCTATGCTTGAAATATTAAAATAAATATAATAAAATATATCTGTAATTATAAATACGAGAGGAAATTTTGTTTTATGAAAAAATCAATCCTTAAATCTTCTTTTTTTATGCTTATAACGTCTATTTTAACACTAAGTGGATGTTCTAATAAAAATTTAAATGCTCAGGTAAATAAAAAAGTCGGTTACCAACTCGAACTTCCTCAACATAATGAGGAGATTGCTATTGTTACTAGTTCTATGGGACAATTTAAATTAAGGTTCTTTCCGGAAGCTGCTCCTAAAGCTGTAGAAAATTTTAAAACTCATTCTAAAAATGGATACTACAACGGTATGATTTTTCATAGAGTTATCAAAAATTTTATGATCCAAAGTGGCGATCCAAATCAAAATGGAACTGGCGGAAAAAGTATATGGGGTCAACCTTTTGAAGATGAATTTAGCGATAAATTATTTAATATTACCGGTGCTGTATCCATGGCCAATAGCGGCAAAAATACAAATGGAAGCCAATTTTTTATAAATCAAGGAGGAAAAGATGCTTTTGGCGGGTGGGATTATACTCAGCAAATTTATGATAAATATAAAGATAATCCCAGGGCTTCTATTATTGATATGTCTAAAATAACAGCTGAAATAAAAGATTTATATAACAACAATGGTGGCAATCCTCACCTTGATGGAGCTTTTAACACACACAATAACGGGCATACAGTCTTTGCTCAAGTTTTTGATGGGATAGAAATTATAAACAAAATTGCGTCTGTTGAAAAGGATGAAAAAGACAAACCTTTAAACGACGTAGTTATAGAGAAAATAGAAATAATAAAATTTGAAGGTTAATTTTTATGAATTCATATAATAAAATGAATATTAAATTTTTATCTATAGTATCTTATATTGGTCCTCTTTTTGTAATTGGAAAATTCTCTTATGAAAAGGATTCTGATCAAGTTAATTTTCATTATAGACAGGGAGAAATTCTATTTTTCACCATGTTTATATTAGTTTTGTTTTCTTTAATTTTTGATTATATTTTTAACTTTGTTTCAGAATCATTAAGCATTATATGTTTTTTGTTTAAAATTGGAATTGGTGTCACATGGGTAATTTTATCTATTATGGGAATACTTTCAGCTATTTCTGGCTCAAAAACTCATTTGCCAATTATCGGAGTACTTCTTGAAAGAATAAGTAATAAAGAGGTGTAACTTTTATGAATCAAAATGAAAACAAACCTTTTAAAACGGAAGAAATAAAGCCTTTTAAAATGTCTAACCAAATCTTATACTGCGTTTTGTCTTATGTATATGTTCTTTGGATAGTTGGATTATTGGCAGAGAAAAATAATTCTATTGTTAAATTTCACGTTAATCAGGGAATTATTTTATCTGCTGTGTCTTTTTTCTCTTTAATTATTATCAATATTTTATCAAATTTTTTATATTCTATTGCACCTATTTTAGCTAGCATTTCTGCTTTATTTGAAGTTCTCTGGCTTATATTTTATGTTTTATTTACTGCTATTGGCATTAATAACGCTTTAAAACAAATTCAACAGCCACTGCCTTTAATAGGGGCACTGTTTAAGTTTGTAAAATAAAGGCTATATTATATAGTGTGGATTTTATTTTCCTCACACATTTTTAAAAATACATCTTCAGAAATTACTTTAACGTTCAAATTTTTTGCCTTAACAAGCTTACTGCCCGCATCCTTTCCTGCTAAAACGAAGTCTGTTTTTTTAGACACGCTGTTTGTAACCTTGCCTCCATTCTTTTCGATAATAAATGTAGCTTGCTGACGAGTTAACGTAGGCAAGACCCCAGTTAAAACAAAAGTCTTTTCTGACAATGCATTTCCAGTTATTATTTTTTTCTCCTGCATGTTTATTCCTAAATCAACCAGTTCATTAATAAAAATTCTATTTTGTTCTATATTAAAATAATCAGAAACGCTCTGTGCCATAACTGCCCCAAATCCGTCAATTTTTTCAATTTCTTCTGTTTTTGCTTTAAATAAGTCGCTGATGCTTGAGAATGATTTCGTCAAAAGTTTTGCGGAACCTTTTCCGATGTGACGTATTCCTAAAGCATAAATAAACCGGTAAAACTCGTTATTTTTAGATTTTTCTATCGCATTTAATAAATTATTAACTGATTTTTCTCCAAATCTCTCTAAACCAATTAATTTTTCTCTTTTTAATTTGTAAATATCTACGATCGAAGATATAAAATGATTTTCGAGCAATTGTTCTAAGACAGCTGGACCTAGTCCAGAGATATCCATAGCATCCCTCGAAGCAAAATGGATCATATGCCGAAGAAGCTGTGCGGGACATTGCGTGTTATTGCATCTCAAAACAGCCTCGTTTTCTTCTCTTATAATTGGAGAGCCACAAGAAGGACATCTTTTGGGCATATAAAACTCTTTAGAATCAGAATTATGTTGTTTTACAGCAACAACTTCTGGAATAATCTCTCCAGCCTTTCTAATAACTATAGTGTCTCCTATTTTTATATCTTTTTCACGGATTACATCTTCATTATGCAAAACTGCACGACTCACTGTTGTTCCAGCCAATAAAATGGGTTCAAAAACAGCAGTCGGAGTTATAGCTCCTGTCCGGCCTACATTTACTTCTATTTTTAAAAGTTTAGTTACCTTCTCTTCTGGCGGATATTTAAATGCCTCAGCCCATCTTGGAAATTTTGCAGTACTACCCAGTCTATCTCTCTGTGCAAAAGAATTGATCTTAACCACAGCCCCATCTATTCCAAAAGGAAAGTTGCCTCTGATGTTGCCCAACCGTTCAATTTCTTTGATAACATCTTCGATATTATCAAAAACTTTATTTATTTTTGTGGTATTAAATCCTAGTTCATGCAGATATTCTAAAGACTCTTTATGCTTATCTAGATATTTGCCTTCAATTCTTTGAACATTAAAAACTACAATGTCTAAATTTCTTTTTTCGGTAATTTTGGCATTTTTTTGTCTTAATGAACCTGCCGCTGCATTTCTTGGATTTTTAAAAGGTTTCTCATTATTTAGTTCTTGTTCTTTTACAAGATCTAAAAAATTTTCTTTAGACATATAAACCTCACCACGGACTTCAATAAACGGAATCTTTTCATTCAACTGCATTGGCAAAGTTTTTATCGTCCTTAAATTTTCAGTAATATCTTCTCCAACAACACCATCACCTCTAGTAGAACCTCTTACAAAAATTCCATTTATATATTCAGCTGAGACAGATAAGCCATCAATTTTAGGCTCAACAACATATTCAACATCGTTCAGTTGATTCCTAACCCGCCGATCAAAATCTTTTAGCTCTTCATAAGAAAAAGCATCGTGTAAACTTTCCATTTTTATAAGATGTTCTACAGGTTTAAATTTAGCTGCAGCAGACCCCCCAACTTTTTGTGTTGGTGAGTCACTAGTTAACAAAGCTGGAAACTGAGCTTCTATGCTTTCAAGTCTCCTAAGCAACATATCATATTCATAATCATCTATCTCAGGAGAATCTTCTTCATAATACTTTTTGTTGTGATAATTAATTTCTGTTTTTAGGTTATCAACCAGTTTTTTAGCTTCTTTAAATTCCATATTTTTATTTCCTACCTTCGTAAATTCATTGAGTAAATCCTGCAAACAATTTTGGGACTTCTCCAACAATTATAGTTTCTGCAATTAATATGCTCGTACTCATCACTGTATTAACAGGATACCCTGGAATAATTGCAAAAATTTCAGTACTTACATCAAGATATAATCTATGCTTGGTTTGATTTATTCCTGCCGAGATAAATTCGCTTTTAAAGTCCATAACCACACTACCAGATATCGACATATGCACATTTATGCGGGGACCTCTACCATTAAAAATTTCCGTACCCGTAAATGTTCCCACCGGAACCTTTACTTCTTGATTTTCTAGTTTTGACAGTTTTTCTTGAATCGAAATAGCTAGCAAAGATTTTAACGAATTCGCTTTTTTCATATCAGTGCTTATAGCCAGAATTTTTCCATTGTTATCTTTCTGAACATCCAATATATCTGAATAATCCATATCCAACCGTGACAATTCTTCTACAATTACTTTATTTATTATATTTATCGATGCAGTTTGTGCTTGATTAAATATTACTGATTTTATAAGAGGTCTCATTTGAATATCGAATAAAAATGCAGCCGCAGACAAAAAAATAGTAGTTATTATAATTTTCTTTTTGACAGATAACTTTTTTTGCTTATACCCTCTTTTTTTCACAAACCTCCCTCCCAAAAATACATACTCTTATTTTAGTATATACTGATGGGGGTCTAACGGTGAATTAGATTGTCGGATTAGCATGAATCATACAATGTTTTATCGAAGCATTGCTATGTTCTATTTCATCATGCAAATCGTGAATTAAATCATGAACATCCTCAAAACTCATATTTTTATCTATTTGAACTTCTATATCTACATATATTCGGCTACCAAAAAGTCGCGTTTTTAACATGTCTATTTCTTTTATGTTTTCTTTTTTTAAAATTATTTGTCTTATTTTATTCTCAACTTCTTCCGGCGCAGCAGAGTCTATAATCTGATTCAAAGATTTTCTCAAAATATCATAGGCAACTTTTATTATTATAATGCATATTACAAATGACGCAATTGGATCTAAAACAGGGAATCCACAAATAGCTCCCACAACCCCAACTAATGAGCCTATTGAAGACAAGGCATCAGATCGATGATGCCAAGCATCTGCATATAAAGATGTAGAATTTATTTTTCTTGCAGCTTTTTTAGTATATCTATACATCCACTCTTTTACCGCTATGGAAAATACCGCTGCCAATGCTGCCATTTCTGATGGAACAGCTATATCATTATTAAAAATACTTTCTATTCCATAAAACCCAATCGTTATAGCAGTTGCAAATAGCATTACTGCCAGAATAATAGCAGCCAAACATTCAAATTTTTCGTGACCATACGGATGTTTTTCATCTGCCTCCTTGCTTGATAATTTAGCTCCGAGCATAACAATAAAAGTGCTAAGCACATCTGACGCCGAGTGTATTGCATCAGAAACAAGTGCCATAGAGTTACCCACTAGGCCCGCTACCAACTTTATAGCTGTTAATAAAAAATTTATAATAATAGTATTTATACTAACTCTATATATAACTTTAGTTCTTATTTTATCCAAAAAGATCACTCCAAATTTACTTTTTCTAATGCAGAATATGCATCTCAGCGAAAAAAATTTATAATTATGTCGTAAGCATACATATTGTTTGATAAACAGAAAAATATAAAATATAATATAAAATATAAACTATGATACCACATTAAGAGGAGAATTTCTATGCTAAAAAAAATACTCTGCACACTTTTTGCAGCATTTAATTTAATCTGTTTCGATTTAAACTTAGTTTTTTCGGCAAATTTTAATATCGATTTTGCTCCATCTTGTGAGGCATTGTATCTTTATAATTTAGATACTGATACCGTAGTTTATGACAAAAACGGAGAAAAAAAAATGTATCCAGCTTCAATAACAAAAATAATGACTTATATTATTGTTGCTGAACACATAAAAGATTTTGATAACACCAAAATAACAGTCAAAAAAGAGCTAATGGATAGTCTTTTAGGTACAGGAAGCTCGGTTTCTGGCTTTAAAGCTAACGATGTATTGTCTGTTATGCAACTGCTCCACTGCCTTATGATAAAATCTGGCAACGATGCCGCACTAGTTTTGGCCGATTATGTTGGCAATGGGCAAATAAGTAATTTTATAGAAATGATGAATAATAAAGCAAAAGATTTAGGATGTAGTGGAACTCATTTTGTTAATCCACACGGGTTTCATGATGATGACCATTATACCACCGCAAAAGACCTTGTTACTATAACCAAATATGCTATGGAAATACCTAATTTTATGGAAATTTGCTCTTCTCCCACATCCTACATTATGGGGCAAGATAAGTATCCGTTAGTTACTACAAATAGTATGATTGATCAGGCCCGTGGAGGAAAATATTATTATCAATATGCACGAGGCATTAAAACTGGCCATACTGATGAAGCCGGCTGGTGTTTAGTTTCGTCTGCAGTTTATAATGGATACTCTTACCTGTGCGTTGCTTTGGGAGCTCCGATTAAAGATACTTCTGGCAACAAAATTAATAATAATTATGCAATGTTAGATTCAAAATCAATATATAAATGGGCTTTTACTAATCTTGAATTAAAACCTATTTTAAAGAAAACTGATCCGCTTTGCGAAGTAAAGCTTAATCTTACCACAAATAAAGACTCTATTTTGCTTCACCCTGCAGACGATTATTCTGCACTGTTGCCAAAAAAAGTGAACACTACTAGTATAGATATAAAAATAGAAAAGCCCGAATCAATTGACGCTCCAATTAAAGTCGGACAAAAAATTGGCACAGCTATATTATCTTATGCAAACAAAGAAATATCCCGTATAGATTTAATATCTGCAGAAGATGTTGACAGAAACATTATTCTTTACATTATAAAATGCATGACTGATATTACTAGTTCAATTTGGTTTAAACTTGCACTTGTTTTGGCTATTATTTTGATTCTCACTTATATATTTTTACTGGCTTCTTACAATAAAAAAGCCCGCAGAAAAAGGGCTAAAATCAGGAAACGTTATAAATAAAGCATGGGATGATTTTATTTAATTAGTTTTATGTTGTCTTTCTTTTAAATATTTATTTTTTGTCGCAAGTCCACCTCTTATATGTCTTTGTGATTTATTTAATTCTAATATATTTTTCACTTCTCTATACAGATTAAGGTTTATGTATTTTAAACGCTCAGATACATCTTTATGTACAGTAGATTTACTAATTCCAAATTTTTTCGCAGCATTTCTTACAGTAGCTCTATTTTTCAAAATATATTCTCCTAATGCAACAACTCTCTTTTCTACTACCTCGCGCAAATACTATTCCTCCTGGGTTTGTTTAATAATTATTCATATGAGAAATATATTGTAAATATGTCTTTACTAAGCGCGTTCCAATGAAATTTTTAAAAATAACAGAAAAAAATAAAAAACCAGTTCTTACAATAAATAATAACTGGTTCTTTTTTTGGTGAGCCATCGGAGATTCGAACTCCGGACACCTTGATTAAAAGTCAAGTGCTCTGCCAACTGAGCTAATGGCTCTTACAAAATAATGGCTGGGATGGCTGGATTCGAACCAGCGAATGACGGAGTCAAAGTCCGTTGCCTTACCGCTTGGCTACACCCCAATATTGTTAACTTAAATCTCATGATGTGGGGTGGATAGTCGGAGTCGAACCGACGGTCTCCAGTGCCACAAACTGGCGCTTTAACCAACTAAGCTATACCCACCATAAGCTTGGCGCGCCAAAAGGGACTCGAACCCCCGGCCTACTGCTTAGAAGGCAGTTGCTCTATCCAGCTGAGCTATTGGCGCAAGGTGAAAATATGGAGCGGGTGATGGGAATCGAACCCACGCGACCAGCTTGGAAGGCTGGAGTTCTACCATTGAACTACACCCGCATCATCAACGAGTTATATTTTAACATAAAACTCGAGATAAAGTCAAGATCTTTTTTCTAAAAATTGAATCTGCAAAAATTTAGATTTGTTTTATGTTTATCACAATTTTATCCTTAAAATAATTCAACCTTTATATCATTATTGCATTTTAAAGTAACCTTCTTGATTTTTCTGCCACTGTTGTCAATTAAAACATTTGCAATCTTGTCTTCCACATTTTTTCTAATCAAATTCCTTAGATCTCTTGCTGCACTCTTGCCACCAAAAGATTTCTCTGCAAGCCATTTTAGCACTGTAGCATCATAATTTAAAGAAATGTCTCGCTCTTTAAGTGTTTCTACATATTCGTTCAACATTAAATCTGCTATTTTTCCGAATGCATTTATACTTAAGTTTTGGAATATTATTATTTCATCTATACGACTTAAAAATTCTGGCCGTAAAAATTCTGATAGAGCTTTTTGGGCTTTTTCTTTCGTCAAATCGTTTTGACTTTTTGCAAAACCCATTGCACCTTCTTTCTTGTCGCTACCGGCATTAGAAGTCATAACTATAATTGTATTTTCGAAATTTACTTTTCTTCCTTGTGCATCAGTAATCCGTCCCTCGTCTAAAATCTGAAGCAAAATATTCATAACGTCAGGGTGTGCTTTCTCAATTTCGTCAAATAACAAAACTGAATACGGTCTTCTTCTAACCTTTTCAGTAACCTGACCAGACTCATCATAACCTATATAACCTGGGGGTGAACCAATTATTCTAGATACAGAATGTTTTTCCATAAATTCAGACATATCTAGCCGGATCAAAGTTTCTGGTGTATTAAATAATTCTTGTGCCAAAACTTTAACTAACTCAGTCTTACCTACACCAGTAGGGCCAACAAAGATAAATGAAGATGGTCTTCTTCTCGGGCTAATCTGAACTCTACTTCTTTTTATTGCCGAAGCCACCAATTCAACTGCTTCATCCTGTCCAATTATTTTACTTTTTAATCTTTCCTCAATTTTAGACAGTTTTTTCAGTTCATCTTCTTTTATTTTAGCAGAAGGAATTCCAGTCCATAACTCTATAACATGAGCAACATCATCTTCAGTGACTTCCATTCCGAACGCTTTTTTAGACAAATCTTTAAGTTGGTCTTTAATTTTTGCAATTTCCGACCGAACCTGAGCTAATTTTTCATAATCAATATTATCAGGATTATCTGGCTCAAGAGATGTGATTTCCACTTCATTTGTATTTAAATCGTTTAATTTTTGGTTAAGTTCATCATATTTTTCCATCTCTCTATTTTTAAGAGAAGCATAAGCGCCAGATTCATCCATAAGATCAATTGCCTTATCTGGCAAAAATCTATCTGTTATATAACGTTCTGATAAAACTACCATTTTTTTTATCAGTTCATCAGATATGTTGACCCTATGATATATCTCATAATAAGACTTGATACCCTTCAAAACGTCAATCGTCTCATGTATAGAAGGTTCCATAATGGTAATTGGTTGAAATCGTCTTTCAAGTGCAGAATCTTTTTCTATATATTTTCTATACTCATTAAATGTTGTCGCTCCAATAACTTGGATTTCTCCTCTAGACAAAGCAGGTTTTAAAATATTCGCTGCGTTCATAGAATTAGTCTCTGTTTCTCCCGCTCCAACTAGATTATGAACTTCATCTATAAATAAAATCACATTGCCAGTTTCTTTAATTTCGTCAACAAGCCCTTTTATTCGACTTTCAAATTGGCCTCTAAACTGTGTTCCTGCTACAAGTGCAGTCAAGTCCAAAAGATAAATCTCTTTTTTTTGCAGCCGAGCTGGAACTTTACCTTTAACTATAGAGATAGCTAAACTTTCTGCAATTGCTGTTTTGCCAACACCCGGTTCTCCAATTAAGCAAGGATTATTTTTGGTTCTTCTACTTAAAATCTGAACAGTTCGAGCAATTTCTTTATCTCTGCCAATTACTCTATCCAATTCATTTTTTCGAGCTCTTTCATTCAAATTGGTGCAATAAAGTTCTAAATACTTCTTTTTTGTTTTTTTCTTTTTATTAGAAGTCTTTTGAGAAGTATTTACAGATTTTTCAGCATTGTCTACAAAAGCATTTTTTAAAAAAGGAAAAGATTCTGAAGTTTTTTCTATTAAATCTTCGTAATTTTCTAATCCATCTTCTCTAGAGTTCATAATAGCATTCATCTGTTCTGCCATAGCCTCAACTTCTTCTTCAGAAACGCCTATTTTATCCATGATATCGCCAAGAGGTTTTATCCCAAGCTCTTTAGCACAGGTCAAGCATAACCCCTGTGGTTCAGACTGATTTTTATCAACTGTTATAAAAACCATAGCAGGTCTTTTTTTACACCGTGAACACAACATTTTTTACTCCCCTCACTTATTAATTTTTACATTATTAATACTCTTTTCTTTTATAATTATAACATTTAATAACTTTAAAAAAAGGATAAAATACTTAAACAAAGCAAACAACATAAAAAAAGATGTAATAGATAGCAACAAAACTGAAATTATAGGGCTTGTTATGCCATATATAGCCTTTAATACAACTATAATTATAACAGATATATAAAAAAATATCGTCGATAATTTGCCATACCACTTTGCAGCTGGCGGTTCCACACCTTTTTTTAGCAAAAAGCTCCCTGCAATTAACATAGATACATCTTTTAAAATTAAAATAACAACTAACAAAATTGTTTCCGGAAATTTTATTCCAATACAAACAACAACAGCAGTCAAAGTTAACTTATCTGCTACAGGATCCAATATTCTACCAAATTTTGTCGCTTGATTTAATTTTCTAGCAATAATTCCATCAAACATATCGCTCAAGCCTGAAAATATAAGCATAACGGCTGCTAATAAATATTCATCATTTAAAAAATACAACACAAACGGAATAATTATGATTATTCTAATAAAAGATAACATATTTGGAACATTAAAATTTTCTTTTTTCCAAAAAATCATACTATTCCCCTCAACGTTCTACATTTTATTGTAATTTTAAATAATCTTTTAAAACATCTAGATTTATGTTATATAAAACCTTAAAGATTTTTGAATCATTTATTCCCAAACTTATAGTCTGACTAAAAGTAGTTTCTGGAACTATAAAACAGGCAGATTTAAATATAACAACAAAAATAAACATAAAAACGACAAATTTTAAAGTGCCCATACATAATCCTAAAATAGAGTCTATAATTCCAAAGAGAGGAATTTTGGGTAATTTTAGTGCATATTTGAATATAAGTTTAAACACAATAAAAGTTAATATTGTTAATATTGCAAATGCAATTATCGTTATTATTTTTATAATTGATGGTTTTAGTAAATCTGCAATAATTAAAGATTTATCCCCAGAAGATTTTAGCACTTTTAAAATATCGTTTATATTCACTTCAGACAAAATAAAACTATTTTTAAAAAAGTTAGGGATATTACCTATTAGACTTAAAATATTTTTTGCAGAACTAACTATATTACCATCTTGATTTAATATATTATTTATTTTGTTGAGCAAATCATTTTGCACAAAATTATTGTAATAATATTCTGCTACCATCGGAGCAAATAAATACGGAACAACTACAGATAAAATCATAATTATTAAATCAATTATAGATTTAAAAAAGCCATTTTTTAAACCTTTCCATAAAAAAACTAAAGCTGCTACAATTACTACAAAATCTAAAAATAAACCCATTTTGTTTATTTCTCCTTAAGCTACACTAACATTACCAGCATAATAATATATTATCATAAATGTTAAAAAAAATCAATATCTTTAGCTAAATTTGTCGACATCGACATAAAACTGCAATATTCTTATTAAAATCTTATTTTTCTAACTTCGTTTACTCCTAAAATATAACAATCTTTGTTAGAAACTAGTCCAATATTTTGTGCATCGTTTCCCACATCAAGCGATTTTATTCTTTTTCCAGCAAAATTATAAATATATATTTTTCCATAAGACAGAGCTGCAATTTTTCTACTATTAAAACTTAGCGCTTTAACATCATGATCTATACGAAAAGATGCCTCTAATTTTCCTTTTTTATTAAGCACAAATATTTCAGAATTATTTCCATCTTCTGAAATAGACAGTGTTAACAATACTCCTTCTCGTATATTTATATCAAAACCTACAAGATTTTTATTATCATAAAAAAAGTCTTCTTTTGTACAATTTTTAGGGTTTACAATACTAGTTAATTTTTCTCCCAAAACCACAATATTTCCATTTGAAAGATATTTTATTCTAAGAAATACATTATCCTCATAGTCAAATTTAACTATAGGCACTTCGCTTTTATAATCAAAAACATATACACTCGATAAAATAGAACCCTCTTTAGCAGTACAAGCACATACCGCTACGGATTTTCCATCCGGAGAAAGCGTAACATCAGTAACATAATGTTCTGCAAAATTATATTTATAATAAATATCTTTTCCATTTTTATCATAAACAATCAACTGGCTCAAAAAGCCTTTTGCTTCCGTGACAACCGCAAAAGTCCCATAATCCGAAATATCCACAGAAATTAAATTGTTTTCGGTATCCATACTATTTAAAATTTGGGATTTACTGATTAATTTTAAATTTTTTCCTCCCAAATCATAAATGACTGCTCTAGTTTTGCAAACTTTAATCATTGGATTCTGATAACAATGTGGATTTTTTAACATTACTCTTGCCGAATTATTTAGAGTTGTAAAATAAGCGTCACTAACCAAAAATAAAGACTTATTAACAGTCTTAAAATTTTCATTACTAACTTTATTCCCATCTATTTTATAAGGATATCCGCTTCCTGCCTGCATCTGCGCAAACAAATCTTCAAAAAAAATACCAATGTAGTCTGGCGAAAATTTTTCTCTATTCACAAAAATTAGCACAAAACAAAAGCTTAAAATGAGTATAAAAAAAGCATTTATAAATCTTTTCGGCACCCTATTTACAAAATTTTTTATTCTACTTAAAAAATTTGCACTTTTTCTTGTCTCAAAACTTAACTTATTATAAATTTTTCTATAATATTCTTTTTTTCTAGAGTATTTTATCATTTTGTGCACCTCCAAAGTGCCCTTAAAAACTACTAAAATTGATATTCTAATAAAAGACTTTATTTAAATACAACCCACAAGCTATCGCAGTTGGCCCAGCCTTAGATCTATCTTTAGATTCTATTACATCTTTTATGGATTCCAAACTAATTTTTTTTCTTGCAACTAATAAAAGTGTTCCAACCATAATTCTTACCATGTTATATAAAAAGCCATCCGCAGTTACTCGCATAGTGACTAATGAACCGTTTTTCTCCATAGTAAAGTTTTTTATGTTTCTAACCATATTTTGACTTTTTCTTTTATCATAAGTACAAAAAGAAGTAAAATCATGTGTTCCCACAAAATATTGAGCAGCTAAATTTAATTCTTCAATATTAATAGGATACCAATAATGAAGGGCTCGTCCATATAAAAACGGATTCATAACCGGAGCATTCCAAATCTTATAAACATATTCCTTTGCAATACAAGAGTATCTAGCATGAAAATCTATCGGGACTTCAATCGCATCATTAACGGCAATATCTCCAGGCAAAAATTTATTTATTGCTAATTTTAATCTATTGCAAGGAATATTAGATTCTGTTTTAACACTTACACAATACATATTGGCATGCACACCGGCATCTGTTCTGCTACAACCTTTTATATCGACAATTTTATCAAAAACCTTAAAAAGTGCATTTTGAAAAACCTCCTGCACAGTTACTGCATTTTTTTGTATCTGCCAACCATGATAATTTGTTCCAACATAACAAAGTGACAGCAGGATATTTCTCATAAACTCACCGCCAAAAACAAATTATTAATAATCAAAACCAAAACAAATAAGCCCAAAACCACTAAAATAGCAAAAATATCATTTCTGCAAATATGTAAAATTCTCATACTAGTCCGCCCCTCTCCACCATTATAGCATCTACATTCCATAGCCAAAGCTAAATCATATGCTCTTCTAAATGAAGACACAAAAAGGGGAACTAAAACCGGAACAAATGCTTTTATTCTATTTAATATATTACCTGTTTCCATATCTGCACCACGTGCTTTTTGCGCATCTATGATTTTGTCTATTTCTTCTAAAAGCGTAGGAATAAATCTTAAAGCAATCGTCATCATCATAGCTAATTCATGTGTTTTTATTTTAAACTTATTTAACGGTCGAATTAATCTTTCTATTGCATATGTTAAATTTGTTGGCGAAGTAGTAAAAGTAAGCAATGAACTCACTAAAATTAACATTATTAATCGCATAGAAACAAAAATGCTATTATTAATACCCTCATCTGTTATAGAGAATGTCCCCAGTCTAAATATAGTCGTACCTTTTGCATAGAATATATTAAGTATCCCAGTAAATAAAACTACAAACAATATAAACTTCATGCTTTTAAAATAAGTCTTTAGAGATATTTTTGTTAGCATTATAAATAAGATTACTACAAAAAAAACAATAAAAAGAGATAAATAATTTGTAGATAAAAAAATATTCAGCAATAAAACTATCATTAATAAAACTTTTACTCTAGGATCTAATCTATGTATAAATGAGCTCCCAGGAAAAAATCGGCCCAAAGTAATATTGTTCAGCAAAATCTTCACCTATTTTTCACAAAATTTAACAAAGCTTCAACAGCTTCGTCAACAGTTAATATTTCATCACTCAAACCCGGAACTACCTCCAAAAGAGATCGCATTACAGAAGTTATTTGTGGAGGTTCAAGCCCAACACTCTTCAATAAATCAATTTGAGAAAAAACCCGTTTAGGAGAATCAAACATAATTAAATTTCCATCATCTAACACGATAATTCTGTCAGAATATTTTGCGATATCGTCCATATTATGAGATATAAGTATAACCGTTTTTTCTCTACTTTTATAATAATAATGGAGCTGACATAATAGTTGTTCTCTACTTTTTGGATCAAGCCCCGCAGTTGGCTCGTCCAAAATTAAAATTTCCGGATCCATAGCTATAACTCCGGCAATAGCCACCTTCCTTTTTTCTCCTCCAGAAAGTTCAAAAGGTGATTTATAAAGCAAATTAAAGTCCAAATTTATAAATTCACATGCCATATGAATTTTTTTTTCTATTTCATCTTCTAGCAACCCCATATTTGATGGCCCAAATGCAATATCTTTATATACTGTCTCTTCAAAGAGTTGATGTTCAGGGTATTGAAAAACCATTCCAACTTTAAACCTTACGTTCCGGATTTTTTTAGGTTTATGCCAAAAATCTTCACCGTCTAACAGAATTTTGCCCTCTGTAGGTTTTAGCAGTGCATTTAAATGTTTGGCAAGAGTAGACTTCCCTGAACCAGTACGACCAATTAATCCAATAAATTCATTTTGTTTTATTCTCAAATTTATATTATTTAAAGCTTTTTTAGCTGCAGGCGTTCCTTCTGAATAAATATATGTTAAATTTTTGATTTCTAATTTAGCCACACAAAAAACATCTCCAAAGTTAAATTAATATACAAAATCGTCTTCAAAACTCAATTTACATTGAATTAAAAAAGATTTATCTATTCAAAACTATTAAAATAATTTTTTAAGATATTTATGCATTCTTTTTCGTCTAAAGCGATATTATTCAAATTTATTCCATTTAGTCTAAGTTTATGAATTAACTCTACAACTGGAGGAATCGATAGCTGATATTCCTTCAAAAAAATAATATCAGAAAAAATAGCTCTTGGGGTGTTAACTCTAACTATTTTGCCCTCATTAATAATAGCAATTCGATCCGCATTCACAGCTTCTTCCATATAATGTGTTATTAATACGATTGTTATTTCAAAGTTTTTATTCAAATTTTTTATCGTATCTAAAACTTCTTTTCGTCCTTCGGGGTCGAGCATAGAAGTTGGCTCATCTAATAAAATACACTCTGGCTGCATAGCTATAATTCCTGCTATAGCAACTCGCTGTTTTTGGCCTCCAGATAAGCTATAAGTAGTACTTTTTCTATAGTCATACATATCAACCAATTTCAAAGCCATATCTACTCTTTCTCTAATAACTTTAGGAGCTACACCCAAATTTTCTGGTCCAAAAGCAACATCATCCTCTACAATACTTGCAACTATTTGATTATCAGGGTTTTGCAAAATCAGACCGACTGTACTTCTTATATCATAAATTTTTCTCTCATCTTTAGTGTTCATTCCTTTAACAAAAACATTACCTTTAGTAGGCAGTAACATTGCGTTTAAATGTTTTATCAAAGTAGATTTTCCACTACCATTACATCCTAAAATCGCTAAAAATTCACCTTTTTTTATATTTAAATTTATTCCATTTAAAATTTTTTTTGCATTATTGTCTTCATTATAGCTAAAATTCAAATCAATTATGTCAATAAAACTTTTCATAATAAAAAACCTTTAATTTGTATTCTGCCAAATTGCAGTTGAACCGCATGGTAAAACAAATCCCTGATCCGTAACAGGCAATCCAATATTATCAGATTGCACATACCCTTTAAGTTTTTTTACCAAAGTGAGTCTTAAAATACAATCCATAACCGCCGGAGATAGCCCAGACGTATACGAATTCAAAATTAAAAATTCTGCATTATCTGATAAAATTTCTGCACATAAATCCAAAAGAGAATAGATCTGATCTTCAAATTTCCATATTTCTCCATTAGGGCCTCTTCCATATGAAGGCGGATCCATAATAATTCCGTCATACTTGTTGCCACGGCGTATTTCTCTTAGCACAAACTTTGTACAATCATCTACAATCCACCTAATCGGTCTTTCAGCTAAACTAGAAATAATAGCGTTTTCTCTAGCCCAACCTACCATACCTTTAGATGCATCTACATGGCAAACACTTGCTCCAGCTTTTGCTGCAAATAACGTGGCCGCTCCGGTGTAGCCAAATAAATTAAGCACTTTAAGCGGACGCTCAGTAGATTTTATCTTACTAACAATAAAGTCCCAATTTACAGCTTGCTCCGGAAATATCCCCGTATGTTTAAACCCCATTGTCTTCAAATTAAAAAGCAACCCATTATAGCTTATAGTCCAAATTTCAGGAAATTTTTTAAAATTTTCCCAAGCTCCACCACCAGTGCTGGCACGATGATATATCGCATTTGCATTTTTCCATAATGGATTATTTTTGGGAGTTCTCCAAATAATCTGCGGATCCGGCCTTATCAAAATAACGTTTCCCCATCGTTCTAACCTCTCTCCACCAGAAGTATCAATAAGTTCATAATCCTTCCAACGTGAAATTCTCATTTAAAACTCCTCTAAGAAAGTTTTTCTTTTACCAAATTAGCAACCTCATTTGCCAAAATTGTAATTCTTTCTAAATTTTCTCCCTCCAGCATAACACGGATTAATGGCTCTGTTCCGGAGGCTCTAACCAATACTCTACCGTTACAACTTAACTTATTTCCTATATTATCTTTAAACTCAAATTCTTTATTAACTTTATCGATAACATTTTTAATTTCTTCATCAGCATAAAACTTCAATTTATTTAAATTATCCACCTTAACATTAAGCATAACTTGAGGTAATTTTTTCATAATTTTAGCAACTTCAGAAAACTTCATTCCACTATCTTTTAATATGCTCAAAAGCTGTACAGCGGTTAATTGGCCATCTCCAGTAGTCGAATAGTCCAGAAAAATAATATGCCCAGATTGTTCTCCACCAAGGTTGTAACCATTTTTTAGCATTTCTTCTAATACATATCTATCTCCCACTTTAGTCGCAACAAAATTCAGATTATTTTCGATGCAGAAATGATTAAATCCAAGATTCGTCATTACAGTACCTACAACAGTATTTTTAGCTAATTTCTTTTTTTTACTCAAATCTTTTGCACATATGGCCATAATAAAATCGCCATCTATAACATTTCCATTTTCGTCCACAGCCAAACACCTATCTGCATCCCCATCAAAAGCAAACCCAGCGTCGAAATCATACTTTTTTACGTATTTTGCCAAATTATCTATATAAACCGATCCACAATTATCATTTATATTAACACCATTTGGCTCTGCATTTATAATAACGCAATCAACTCCCAATTTAAGAAACAATTTTTTTACAGATTCAGAAGCAGCACCATTTGAACAGTCAAAAACAACTTTTAAACCTTTCAGATCACAATCTATAGAACCAGATACATGTTCAACATAATCGTCAACAGCCTGTGGAACAAAAATTTTTCTGCCTAAATCTTTATATTTCAGCCCAGAAACATCAACAGGAATATCTCCAAGTACAATTTTTTCGATTTTTTCCTCCAGTTCATCCGACAACTTGTATCCATCCGAACCAAATATTTTTATCCCATTAAATTCAAATGAATTATGTGAAGCAGAAATCATAATTCCAGCACTAGCATTATATTTTTTTACCAAATATGCCACAGCCGGAGTCGGCACAACTTCCAAACAAAGCGCATCTGCTCCAACAGAGCATATTCCCGCAATAAGAGCACCCTCCAACAAATCGCAAGAAACACGAGTATCTTTACCTATTAAAATTTTTGCTCTTTCACCTTTATTTTTTAAAAAAGCGCTAGCAACTGCTTTACCTATTTTCATAGCAATTTCAGCTGTTAATTCCAAGTTTACAATACCTCTAACGCCGTCTGTTCCAAAAAGTTTTCCCATAAAAAGTAATACTCTCCTCAAGATAGTTATTCAATTGGTTTAAGCCCCAAATGCAAATAAGCTGCCTTATTAACGATTCTTCCTCTGGGCGTACGGCTAATAAAACCAATTTGCATTAAATATGGCTCATAAACATCCTCTATTGTAACAGCTTCTTCGCCAATCGCCGAAGCCAATGTTTCAATTCCGACCGGTCCCCCGTTATAAAATTCTATCATAGCTTTTAACATTCTTCTATCGTTAGAATCCAATCCTAGCTCATCAATTTCAAGTTTATCCAGCGCTTTTTTTGCCGTAACAAAATTAATTTCTCCTTCACTTTTAACCAAAGCAAAGTCACGAACTCTTTTTAAAAGCCGATTTGCAATTCTAGGAGTTCCACGAGAGCGCGAAGCAAGTTCTAATGCACCATCCTTGTCAATGTTTATGTTTAATATTTTTGCACTGCGCATAATAATTTTAGTAAGTTCCTCTGGAGTATACATTTCTAATCGTAAAACCACGCCAAATCTATCTCTTAAAGGCGCTGAAAGTTGCCCCGCACGAGTTGTTGCTCCAACCAGCGTAAACTTAGGCAAGGGTAAGTGATACGAAGTCGCCATCTGACCTTTTCCCGTAATAATATCTATAGAAAAGTCCTCCATTGCAGGATATAAGATTTCCTCAACAGTCCTTTGCAACCTATGGATTTCGTCAATAAATAAAACATCACCCTCGTTTAAGTTTGTAAGGATAGCAGCAAGATCTCCAGGTTTTTCTATTGCAGGGCCAGAAGTTATTCTAAACCCAACACTCATTTCATTTGCAATAATAGCAGCTAGAGTAGTCTTTCCCAACCCTGGAGGACCATATAGCAAAACATGATCCAACGGTTCATTTCTTATCTGAGCTGCCTTAATAAAAATAGATAAATTTCCTTTTACCTTATCCTGCCCAATATACTCGGCCAAAAGTCTTGGCCTTAAGGGGTTTTCAACATCAAAATCTTCAGGAATTTCTTCCGGATCTAAAATTCTATTTTCAAAATCAAATTCCAAAAATTAAGTCCTCCTATCCATAGATTTTAATGCAGTTCTAATAAGATCCTCCACCGGCATGCTATCGTCTAGCTTAGATATGGCCGCAGTCGCCTCTAATTTTGAATATCCCAAAACAAAAAGTGCATTAATTGCAGCAGGCGCGTTTCCCACAGGTATTGTAACATTTGTAAGTGAAGTAGAACTAAGATTACCCTGAGATTTTGCAACTTTATCTTTTAACTCCAAAATAATTCTTTGAGCTAATTTGTTGCCCACACCGGGCGCCATAGTTAAAACCTTGCTATCATTCGAAGCTATTGCAATCGCAACTTGTTCTGCAGATAGTGTAGACAAAATTGCAATTCCAACCTTAGCACCAACTCCAGAAACTGACGTTAAAAGTTTAAAGCAATTCAACTCATTCAATTTAGAAAATCCAAAGAGCTCCATTGCATCTTCTCTCACGTTCAAATAAGTATATATATAAACTTCTTCACCTAAAGCAGGTAATTCTTTCAAAGTATTTTGTGTAACAATACACTTGTACCCTACACCAGCACATTCTATAGCAATAGTCAAATTACTAATATCGATCAACGTTCCCCTAAGGCTATAAAACACTGTATTTATAACTCCTTTTTAACATTTTTAATCTCAAATCCGAGCCACAAGCACGCGCATGGCAAATAGCAATAGCCAAAGCATCGGTAGTATCATCAAAACTTGGCATTTTCCCTAAAGATAACAAACGCTTAGTCATGTTCATAACCTGATTTTTTTTAGCTTTTCCATACCCAGTAACAACGGTTTTAACCTGTAGAGGAGTGTATTCAAATATCGGTATGTTTTTTTGCTTAGCACTAAGCAAAATTATGCCTCGAGCCTGCGCCACATCAATAGCTGTCTTATGATTTTTTTGAAAATAAAGTTTTTCTATAGCCATCACGTCCGGTCTAACCTTTATTAGAAGGGCATTCATGTCATCATATATTTGGGCTAATCTTTCATAAAAGGAGCATTTGGCGTTAGTTTGAATAGCACCGTAGCATAAAGGCAAAAATTTATTGTCACTAAAAATAATAGATCCATAGCCAATGATAGCATATCCTGGATCAATGCCAAGTATTTTCACTTTATGTAACTTCCTTTCCTTCAAAAGCCTAAAAATCAAGATAAATTATAACACAAAAACATAATATGATCAAGCGGTTCAAAATGGGATAAAAACATTTATCAACAAACTACATACAGAGCCTAAAACCGCTCCTGCCAAAACATCGGTAAAATAATGCACTCTAAGATAGATACGAGAAAAACTTATCAAAAAAGCCAAGATAAAAGCCGGAATCGAAAAAAATCCAAAGCACGAAGCTAACATACAAGCTGCAGCAAATGAAGATGAGGTATGGCCTGATGGAAAAGAATATGTTACAGGTTCTTTAATAAGCATTTCTTCCTGAAGTAAAAATTTTGACGGTCTAGTTCTCGCAACAAGATTTTTTATCAAAATTTCTCCAGCAAAACCACTCAAAAGCAAAGCTAAAATTATTCTCACACCAACATTTCTATAACTTTTATTAAATAAGAAAGGTATAGCAACAGCAAACCAAATCATTCCATTATTTCCTAATTTAGTTATAACCACCATCCATTTGCTAAGTTTATCTCTATGCAACCTTTTTACGTTTAAGATCACCTTATTATCCATACTTTTTAGCTTATTTAACATTAGCGTTTCACCCAAAATAACTTTTTTACTATTATTAAATTATACCATAAAACACACCAAATAACAAAAATCACTTAAAAATTAAGTGTACACATCATAATATATTGTGTACACTTTTTCTTTTTATTTTTTATCAAATATTTTATCATCTTCATTAACAAGATATTCTTTGCATTGACCTATTAATTTTTCTTTTTCTTTAGTAACTGTAGGATATTTAGGATCAATATCGTTCATAGTGCCAACCAATATTTCTGATAAAAAGAATCTTGCAAACCATTTTTTATCTGCAGGAATAACATACCAAGGTGCATAAGATGTACTTGTTTTATTTATTGCAGTCTCATAAGCTTTCATGTAATCGTTCCAAAATTTTCTTTCTTTAACATCCGAATCCGACAACTTCCAATTTTTATTTTTTTCATCTATTCTTTTCATAAAACGTTTTTTCTGTTCTTCTTTAGATATATTAAAGAAAAATTTAAGAACACGAATTCCATTTTGCCATAAATACTTTTCAAAATTAGTTATTTGCTCATAACGCTCATCAAATATTTTTGAAGACTTACATCTTTCAGGAAGATTTTGGCCTTTATAAAGCTCATGAACTTTTCCCACCAAAACATCCTCATAATAAGACCTATTAAATATCCCAATTTTACCTCTTTCAGGAAGACGTTTTATACATCTCCACAAATAATCATGGGCCAACTCCTCACTAGAAGGGACTTTAAAATTAGTAACCTGTACTCCCTGAGGATTAACACCAGACATAACATGTTTTATTGCACCATCTTTGCCTCCAGCATCCATAGCTTGAAGAATTATCAAAATAGCCTCTGTGCCTTGAGCATAAAATCTGTCCTGCATAATTCCGAGTTTTCTCAAATTCAGCTCACTATTTTCAAGGATCATTTCCTTATCCGTAGTCAAACTTTTTGCTTTTGTATCGAACTCGCTAATTTTAAATTTTTTTGTACCATCAAATCTATACTTATCTAACTTCATTTTTACAACCCCTTTCTTTTTGAATATTCTACCATAATAATTTCCTCAAGTCAATAATTTTAATATATTTTTAACAATTAATTAAATTCACTATAAGTTTTTCTAGCAAAATTTTCGAATCGATTTTTGAACTTTTTAATTTATAATCCGTCTTTATTAATATATTTATACAATTTCGTAAAGAATCTTCAGAGATATTTTTTGAATATTTTTTAGCATTTTCTAATCTAAACATTTTTCTTTTATAATCAAAAATTTTAGCTATGTCATAAATATCTTTTGCACTTTGCTCTGCTGCTTTTATTCTATACAAATCGATGTAGTTAGATGTCATAACGGCAAGAATTGCAATAGGATCTTCTTTATTTAAAAGTAAAGTATTTAATATTTTAAAAGCACACCTGTAATCTTTGTTTATAATGGATTTTGTTAAATCAAAAACATTTGTTTCAAAATTTTCTAAAACCAAATTATTAATTATTTCAGTTGTTATTTCTCCTTTGTTTACAAAGGCACATAATTTTTCTAACTCATTTTTTAAAACAAATAAATCGTTTCCGCACTTATCTATAATAACCTGTGCATTTTTTTCTAACAAACTACAAGACAATTTTTCGGCCCATTTTATAAGTTGTTTCCGCAATTTTGAATTACTCAACAATGGCAAATTTAAAACTTCGCCATACCTTTCAAAAAATTGAATAAAAGAAGACCATTTAGCAGCTCGTTTCAAATCGAAGGTTATGCTTGTTAAAGCAATTATCAATACAGTTGTTTCCGGCAAATTAGAAATTATTTCTTTTAGTTTTTTTGTTGTATTAACAGACTCTTTTTCTACATCTAGGTCAAAAACTCTCACACATTTAACTGGAGACAACAAAGGTAAAGATTCAATAGAGCTATTGAGCTTATCAATGTCCAGTTCTGGAGAAAAAAAATTTTGCAGATTAAAAGGACTATTATCTCCTTGTAAAATTTCGCTAGTTAACAAATTGGTATAATATTTTACAAGATACTTCTCTTCTCCATAAATAAGATAAGCTCTTTTAAAATTATTTAATCTAATCTGCTCTTTTAATTCAAATTCTGTTATAACAGACAAATCAAACCATCCTTTTTATGGAAATATTCCTTCCAGATTTAAAATCAATAATTATGTTCCCATCTCCGGCTGTAGCTATTGGCAAGCGTTTTTCCCTCGCAACTGTACTTATATTTTGTGAAGCAACACTTAAGTCTGCACTAATTATTCCATAAGAACTTAAAATTAGATTTGAATTTTCAAGTGTTCCATTAGAGAGCAATATGTCACAAAATTTAAACTTATCCAATAAGTTTTGTGCATTCCCTCCCGAAGGATTAATCAAAATATTCACATCATTAATTGTCAAATAAATATAACTTTGGTTATCAAAGTTCATAGCTGTTATTTTAACATTATCCCAAAAATCTATTTCTGTTTTATTGTTAAAATAAATTGCGTTACTGCTGTCAGAAATATTTCTTTCTAACTTACTATCGATTAAATCAGGATCATTTGGAAGAACTACATAAACCGGATTAAACTTTTTAATAACATCATTTGCATAAATAGCTGTTGAGTCTTCAAAATCACTTATCAACAAAAAATCTAAACTCTTTATATTTAAAAAATTCAAATAATTCATCATCTGTGATGATTTTATTTCGTCGCCTCCGCAAGATAAAACAGAAGCATGTCCATCTCGAGAGATAACCGCAGAGCACCCATTTCCGGTATCCAAAAAAGCTAACTGCGTAACACCTCTATTAAAAATTTGATAAGAAAAAATACCCACAAATAAAATTATACAAGACAAAATTGCAGAAAATTTCAGTAACTTATATTTTTCGTATAAAATTAAAGAAAGTGCAACCAAAATACATGTACAAGCAAGCCAAAATAGAACCATTGGTTGATTTGTTGGAACTGATGCAAAAGGTATTTGGGCCAAAATATTAGCACAAAAAGTGACATAGTTTATTAAAATTCCACTAAACAAAGCCAAAGGTATAGCTACAAATTTTAATAGCGGAATCAAATATAAAACTGAAAAAAATAGGACAAAAAGCATCATTAACATAGTTGGAAATACAGTTAAAACATTTGCAACAATACTAATAAGAGAAATCCTTCCAAAACTTAGCATAATAACAGGCATTGTCGCCAGTGTTGATGCTAACGTTAATGAAACTGTTCCCGCTAATTTGTTAATTATTTTTGAGCCAAATTTTATTTTTGATGCTAAATTTATAATTTTTTCTTTAAAATATTCATTAAACAATATTATCCCCAAAGTAGCCGAGACTGAAAGCAATAAACCAAGGTCTCCTGCAGCAAAAGGATTAAATAATGTTAACGCAAATGCCGAAAATCCTAAAGAATTTAATGAATCAGCTTTTGAATAAAAAAACTTTCCTAAATAAAACATTATTAACATAATGCCCGACCTTGCAACTGATGCAGAAAAGCCAGTAAGAGCCATAAAACAAACAACTGCAAAACAAACAATTAAATATACCCATTTTTTAGGTAATTTTGTCGCCTGCAAAATCGCAAGCACTAAAGCCGCAATAACAGAAGTATGCAAACCCGAAACGGCCAAAAGATGCGAAATTCCGACCTCCTTAAAATCTGATTTTACCTCTTCTTCCATCAAATATTTATCCCCAAGCAAAACTCCCACAGCCAAAGAAGCTTGTTCTTTAGGCAAAGCTGTTCTAATAACTTCTATTAGAGCCTGTCTAGCTTTTAAAAAATAATAATAAATTGGCTTGCTTGATTCTGATTCAACCTGATAATTCTCATATTCATAAAGATATGATAACATATGTATGCCTTTAGCTGCATAATAAGTTTTTGAAGAAAAGCTCGCTTCATTATTTGGCAAAAACATATGAACCTTTCCAGAAATTCTATCATATAAATCTGCATCCAATGCTTTTGACATGGAGATTCGTAATTTCATTGTTTGATTTGTTCCAGGATAATCAACCTTGTCTGTCTCTACAACATAATAATACCGATTATAAGCGCTATAAGGGATGTCACAAATTCTTCCAGATATCACTACATCTTGATCATTTAACTTTTCTATTGGCTTCACTATAACATAAGAAAAAACATTATACATAAATAAAGCTACTGCAACCGTTAAAAATGCTACTGGTAAAACTTTTTGGACTCTTATCTTCCGAATAAACAATGAAAATAAAAACAAAATCAAAAAAATTATCATCATTATTTTAGAAATATCCGTATTAAAATAAGTAGCTGCAATAAGTGCTGCTAAATAAGTAAACCCTACTGTTGCGAAAGGTCTTTTCACAAATAACCCTCCTTTAAATTCACCATATATTCAAAGTTAACCTGCCGGCCAATTCATTTTTCTTCCCCCAAGTAAATGAAAATGTAAATGTTCTACTGTTTGGCCACCATCTTTTCCACAATTGTTTACTATCCTATATCCATTATCCAGACTCTTTTCTTTTGCTATTTTAGCAGCTATTATAAATATCTTTCCAATTATGTCACTATTTTTATCTGTAATTTCGTCTATACTTTTTATATGTTCTTTCGGGATTATAAGAACATGTACTGGTGCTTGAGGATCTAAATCATTAAATGCTATAACTTTTTCGTCTTCATAAATTTTTTCACTAGGAATTTCATTATTAGCTATTTTACAAAAAATACACTCCATAAATTTCCTCCATGCAAAGTTTTGGCCTGCCGCACTAGCCTTCAAATATTTCATGGATGAAATATCGAACAATCATTACGGAACCTTCGCAATAATTGCAGCATAACTAAAAATTTTTTTAGTTATGCTGGGACAATGTTCAAGCCATCCAAGGTTTTAATCACAAATATTTATTTAAAAGCAAACACTTCAGTCTACAAATTCAGAAACAAAATCACATACTTTGCCTAATGCCGCATCGATTTTAGCTTTATCTTTTATCCCTGCCATAGCCATTTCCTTGCGTCCACCACCGTTGCTCCCTAGTAAATTAGCAATTTTCTTTATCAAAGCTCCACAGTCTACTCCTTTTTTTATAGCTAAATTACCTGCACTTACGATCAAATTAGATTTTTCTGGATCTATATTGGCAAAAACAATAACAGCGTTTTCGAATTTAGATTTTATATTATCACACATAGATTTTAATATATTAATATCAAATGATTCAAACTTAGATATAACAACCTTCAGACTTGCTATATTTTTTGCGCTATCAACAAGATAATTAATTTTTGATGCAGCTATCTCAGCATTCAACTTACGAATTATTTGATCCTCTTTTTTTAATTTATTAACTAGCAATTTACACTCATTAACAAGTTCTGCTTGTTGATTTACACGTAAAATTTTTTGACAATCATCCAGCAAAACTTGCTTATCATGGAGAAGCCTCAAAACTTCCAAAGAAGTAATTGCCTCAATTCTTCTAACTCCAGAAGCTACCGAACTTTCAGATAAAATCTTAAACACACCAATCTGAGCAGTATTATTAACATGAGTTCCACCGCAAAGCTCCAAAGAAAATTCTCCAACCCTTACAACCCGAACAATATCTCCATATTTTTCATTAAACAAAGCCATTGCACCAATTTTTTTTGCCTCAGCTATATTAATATTTTCAATTACAACATCTTTTGAGCTTAAAATTTCGTCATTTACAATCTTTTCAATCTTATTTAAATCGTCCGCTTTTAAAGCAGAAAAATGTGTAAAGTCAAATCTTAATTTGCATTCATCAACGAGTTGTCCGGCTTGATGAACATGGTCTCCTAAAATTTTTCTCAACGCGGCATGCAAAAGGTGTGCCGCGGTATGGTTCCTTATAACTTTATTTCTTTTTACTTTGTCAACACAGGCAGCCAAAGTGTCTCCAACTTTTACTGAACCTTCAATTATTTTTGCGCTATGCAAATAAATTTCGTCTAAATTTTTAGTTGTATTACTTATTTTTATTTTCACATGATCTGAAAATAAATCTCCGCTGTCGCCGACTTGTCCGCCACCTTGGGCATAAAAAGGAGACTTACTCAAAACAATTTCAACTTCATCATTTTTATTTGCAGTATCTATAAAACTATTATTCTTAATTATTCTCAAAACACACGCATGCTCAACTAACCTGTCATATCCAACAAAACCTGTTGTTTCAATCTTTGAAAAATCCAGCCCTTTAGTTTTCCAAGCTTGATTTGCAGAACTTGACCTTGCCATCCGAGCTTTATTTTTTTGTTCCAACAACAATTCATTAAATCTATTCTCATCAACCGACATATTATTTTCTTGCAATATTTCCTTAGTTAAATCTATAGGAAAGCCAAAAGTATCATGTAATTTAAAAGCAACTTCACCAGATAAAGCTTTCGTTTTCGATTTTTTTATTTCGACATTCAAAAGTTCTAAGCCTAAGTCAATCGTCTTAGCAAAGTTTTTTTCTTCAACACTAATTAAGTTTCTAATAGAATTTTGTTTTTGTAAAAGTTCTGGATAAGCCTGCATATTTTCCTTAATAACGATCTCAGACAAATCCGAAAGAAAAGCATCATTTTTTCCAAGAAGTCTACCATGTCTAGCAGCACGGCGCAGAAGTCTTCTCAAAACATAGCCTCTACCTTCATTTGACGGCAAAATTCCATCTGCAATCATAAAGGTAACGCTCCTAATGTGATCAGTAATTACCCGTAAGGAAATATCGTCTCTAGAATTTTCACCATATTTTATGTCAAAGGTCTTACATACATGCTGCATAATATTTTGGACTGTATCAACAAGAAATAAGTTGTCAACCCCCTGCATAATGCAGGCTAATCGCTCCAACCCCATTCCCGTATCTATATTGGGATGTTCAAGATCTGAGTAATTATTTTGGCCATCATTTTCAAATTGTGTAAAAACTAAGTTCCAAAACTCTATATATCTATCGCAATCGCAGCCTACTTTACAGTCTGGAGATCCACAGCCATATTTCTCCCCTCTATCAAAGTATAACTCCGAACAAGGACCACACGGGCCTTCCCCATGTTCCCAAAAATTATCGTCTTTTCCAAGTCTCACAATCCTAGAAGGATCTACCCCTACATTTTTTGTCCAGATATCAAAAGCATCATCATCCTTTTCATAAATAGACAGCCACAGTCTATCTACTGGCAATTCTAAAATTTTTGTACAAAACTCCCACGCCCAAGCTGTTGCTTCATTTTTAAAATAATCACCAAACGAAAAATTTCCAAGCATTTCAAAAAAAGTTCCATGTCTAGCGGTAATTCCAACCCTATCTATGTCCAAAGTACGTATACATTTTTGGCAAGTTGTAATTCTTTTACTTGGTGGTGTTAAATCTCCGGTAAAAAATTTTTTCATTGGCGCCATGCCAGAATTTATTAGCAGTAAACTATTATCATTTTCAGGCACTAAAGAAAAACTTTTAAGTTTAAGATGTCCTTTTGACTCAAAAAAAGATAAAAATTTCTCTCTTAACTCATTAAGGCTAGTCCACCTCAAGCAAATCACATCCAAAACCAACAAAATTTTATATTTTTTTTAATTATATTATCACATAAAGCAAAAGTCAATTCCGTAAAAGGCTAAACTATTCTTTTTTATCTTTAATTATAAATAAACTTTTTCTTAAATACAAGCAAAAACTCGCTTTTTGAAAACTTGTTTTGCTCATTTCTCAAGAGCCAGACTAACTTACAAATAATTCTTTTTGCTTTATTAAATCTTTCCCCAAAATATGTATATCTAATACACTTAAAAATATAATCATTATAAATGTCTAAATAAGTCTTAGCCTGACAAATAAAAATGCTTCTAATTTTTCTTTTACAAATAATCATTTGTAGTTATACTTTACACCATATCTCATTGATGCAATTTTAAAAATTCAATAACTCATAATTAACAGTTAAATCATAGTTAAACTTAGCTCAATGTTATTAATTATTTAATATTTTTTCTTGCTCTTACATATCATAAAAAATTTCCCGAGTTTTAGCATCTTTCGTAACTTCGTTTTTCAATGTTTATTTAGAATTTTATTAACATTTAAAAACGATGTCTTTAGGTAATTTTTTAGTATATCTTGCGAAACATTTTTATTTTGTTCATTGTCATTTAGTAAAATTTGACTCATATTTTGGGGCTTTTATTTTCGGGAATAGACCATAAAGCAACATAATCTAAGAGGAACCTTACCTTTTGAATTTTCATAGGAGTTTTTATGTTAAAACCTTTATTAAATCTTTTATTGTTGTAAATTAGAAAATTGTTAAGGCAGTGTTTAACATTAGGCTAGACATAGATTGCCTCATTTTATAATAAGGATTTAAATATTGAAAAGCCTCGCGCTCTGAGTTAAAAATCAGTTTTGCATGAGAGTTGAATATACAAGTTACTAGATCTAAGCTTTTTGTTATTTTGAAAGCTCATTAAATAAACAACATCTGAAGAATCATATATACACAATATCGTACAGATGTAAAGTTTATGTTACCATTACCTGATATCACTCGATATTCTTTCTTGCAAATTTCTCTTTTGGTCTATATAATATAAAATTGTAATTTAGCACATTTTCTGTCCTCCTTTCGAGGAGAGAACTTTTTATCTTTTTAGGTCTCCCTCTTAAGTACAACTTAATGGATTCTAATACTATATACATATCCCGATAAGTTTGTTTTTACTGAAATAATTTTGTTAAGTTAGATGGTCTATACTGCAATTATTCCCTCCAAGAATTTGTTTGTATTACTCGCATCTTATTGAATAAAATTTTGAAAATTGACTATAATTCCATTTGTATTTATTGATAGAAACACTTCTTTTAATTATAGCATTTTACTCATTTTTCATTAATTTATTCTTTTCCTTTTTTTGTTGAGATCTTATTAAATTTAATAATTTATTTATAAAAAAAGATTTCTTAAGGTGATTATATATGCAGGCTCCATTATTAGTTATTATAATTGATGGTTTTGGTATATCAAAAGAAAAAAAAAATAGTGCAATAACTATGGAAACAGCACCACATTTAAATAAATTTTTCCAAAAATATCCAACTGTATTATTGAGTGCAGCAGGACAATCTGTTGGTTTGCCTGATGGACAAATGGGAAATAGTGAGGTTGGACATATCAATATCGCTGCTGGTAGAGTAGTGTATCAGGATTTAACAAGGATTAATAATAACATTAAAACTGGAAATTTTTATAAAAATAAAGTGTTGAATAAGGCAATGACATTCGGCAAAAATAATACTTCGGCACTGCATTTGATGGGCCTTTTATCGGATGGAGGTGTACACAGCCATATAGAACATCTTTTTGCACTTCTTAAAATGGCAAAAAAATTAAAGTTGACAAACGTTTATATTCATGCTTTTTTAGATGGCAGGGACACTCCACCTACTTCTGGAAAAGTTTTTTTGCAAAAATGCCAAAATGAAATAAAAAAATTAAATATCGGAAAAATTGCCACAATTATTGGGCGTTATTATGCAATGGACAGAGATAACAGATGGGACCGAGTTAAGGTAGCATACGATGCAATTGTAAACAGACATGGTTTAGTTGAAAGAAAATTTCTTGAAGCGGTTGAAAAGTTTTATAAAAATGGATCTACTGATGAGTTTATTGAACCTATAATTTGTGACCAAAATGTAAAAATAAAAAATGGTGATTCTATTATTTTTTTTAATTTTAGGCCGGATAGAGCTCGACAACTTACTAACGCATTTGTTGATAAAACTTTTAATGGTTTTAAAAGAACCCCTTATCTTGAAGATATAAATTTCACAAGCATGACGCAATATGATAAAAATATTTTAGGAGTAAATGTAGCTTTTGAAGTAGAAAAATTAAAAAACACTTTGGCAGAAATTATTTCTCAAAATAAATTAACTCAATTGAGAATAGCAGAAACAGAAAAATACGCCCACGTTACATATTTTTTTAACGGTGGCATCGAAAAAAAGTACGTTGGCGAAGATAGAATTTTAGTCCCTTCTCCAAACGTTCCTACTTATGATTTACAGCCTGAAATGAGTGCGTTTGAGATTACAAAAATTGTAAAAGAAAAAATTCGCACCAAAAGTTACGATGTAATAATCCTCAACTATGCGAATTGTGATATGGTTGGACATACAGGAAATTTTGAAGCTGCTAAAGTTGCAGTAAAAACTGTTGATAACTGTGTAAATGAGTTAGTAAACGAAATTTTAAAAGTTAATGGTTACGCAATTATAACTGCTGATCATGGAAATGTAGAAAAAATGTTAGATAAAAGCGAACAAATATTTACAGCTCATACTTCAAATCCCGTTCCATTTTGTATCATTGGCTATAACTGCAAATTGAAAAAAAATGGAAAGCTTGCGGATATTGCGCCTACAATTCTTAAAATATTAAATTTTAAAAAACCAAAGGAAATGACTGGCCAAAATTTAATAGTCTAGTTAATAAAAATTGAATGCTCCTGAAAATATCTCAGGAGCTAAAAATAAAAGGGATCTTTATCGTGCAACCGGATGTGCCGATTCTTCGGTATCTCTAAAAAGTAAAGAGATGCACCAAACAGCAGCAAGAGCAACTATTGTATAAATGATCCTACTTACAATATTTAATTGCCCACCAAAAATCCATCCTACTATATCAAACTGAAAGATTCCGATAGATCCCCAGTTCAGACCGCCGATAATAACTAAAATTAAGGCTAATTTATCCAACATAGTTTTCACCCCTTATTTTTCTAATACGGAATGTCCGCATAAATAGTATTTACTTTTGTACTCAAGTTATACTTTGACTTTGCACAATAAAGGTGAGAATTTTTGGAATTTTTAAAATAAACAAAATTTATTAATCTTCTTGTAAAAACAAAACAGATGTTATAAAATGTATATGTAAAACCGGGTGTGGCGCAGATTGGTAGCGCGCTTGAATGGGGTTCAAGAGGCCGCTGGTTCAATTCCAGTCACTCGGACCATTTGAAACTCTGCATCATTACTGAAGTTTTAACATGTTTTGATTTTGCTTATTTGACTCTCAATATTAAAGATTTCCAACATTTTTAAAAAATAATTTTTATAAAGAAAAAGTATATTGAATATCTTTGGCAATGTTATTTTTTCTGGTATTGCTTATATGAACATAAACATCTGCGGTAGTTTCAATATCCGCACGGCCGAGCCAGGTTTGAATATTTTTCAATCTCCAACCGTTGTCGTACAGAATACTTACACAACTGTGCCGCAGATCATTAAACCGCATTTTTGAAAAATTGTTTTTTGCTAAAACTTTTTGAAATTCCCAAGTTGTATAATCAGGCCTATAAGGCTTTCCATCTAGCTAGACAAATATATATCCTGTATTTTTGTACTCTTTCCCAAATAATTTTTTATTATTTTGAGCTTCTTTTTCTGAGGTTCAGCAAAACTTCTTTTATTTCTGGCAGTAGCGCATATTTTCGTTTACCGGCTGCTGTTTTTGTTTTATCTTTTGCTACAATCGTTGTATGTTTTGCAACTGTGTGTTTTATTTCCAATGTGTTATTTTTAAAGTCAACAGCGCCCCATTTTAAACCTAAAACCTCACTTCGGCGCAATCCGTAATATGAAGTTGTGTAAATTAATGGCTGCAAATGATGATTCCGAAACAATTTCAAAAGTTCGTTTGCTTTTTTTACATCGAGAAAAATGCTTTTGCTGTCCTTTTCCTCTTTTTTAGGAATTAGAACTTTTAAAGCTGGATTTTTCAAAATTAGCCCGCAAAATACGGCCTCATCCAACACTTGTTTTATAATGAAACTTAGTATTTTTATGCTTCTTAATGATAATCCACCTTTTCCATCGGCACGCCCTGACCTGAGCTCGTTTTCATAAAATGTAGCAATATGTATAGGCTTTATTTCTGAAGGTTTTAATTTTCTTGCTTTAAAATAAGGGGATATATGACATCTAACTTGCGAATTGTAGCCCTCCCAGGTTATAAGCTCAACCTTATTTTTCTTTTTCTCTAACCATTGCATTAAATAATCTGTAAACAATATGTCATCGGTGTTTGGTTGAGTTTCTTTTGCCTCATACTCGGCCATAATTTTGTTTAAAATTTCTGTGGCTTTGCGTTTGTTGCCTTTGACTTTAAGCTTTGTTGAAATCCATTTCTGCTTATATTTTCCATCTTCTTTTAAATTTATAACTGCGTAAAAAAATGTGTCATTTTTAATTTTCAAACTTCCTGTCATTAATGTATCCTCCTAAGTGCATGGATACATTCTCTAACAGTTAAATAACATATTGTCAAGGAAATTTCAACCTCCCCTCAAATACTCGATAACAAACTGTTTTGGAATTCTGTATTGTTTGCCGATTTTTATGCTTTTTAGTTTGCCGCTTTTGAGTAGCTCATAAGCGGTATTTTTACTGACATTTAGCATTACTGTTAATTCTTTTATAGAAACTACATCTGGGTATTTTGAAAACATTTTCTGCCCGCTGCCGGTTACAGCTGCACGGACCTTTCATCCTCCCCTCATTGGGAACGCTCTTTGGGACTTAACCTCAACTAAGCGTGAGTATCATTGTCATCTGCTGATGTCTTTGCGGATTCGATACCATTCGAATTTTTTATCTTGATATTTTTCGCTCCCTCTAATTTGAGGTCTTGGCGTATCCGATAAAACGCTCTTTCAGCAGATTAACGTAACAAAAATGTTGCATATTCAATTTTCAAGGAACATTATTGTTTGACTTTTAGTCCATATTATCAGAAATCAAGGTTTCGAAACTTACACCAAAATATCAGACAATTCTAAAAGAATGAAAAAAGACGGTTCTGTTTTTCCTATTTCATAATATGTGTCGGCCCTTCTTTTCTTAGTTTATCTGTGACTTCTTGCTGAGTAAGCTCTGCCTTTTGAAGTCTTACTCTTTTGGCCAATTTTACTTTTTCTCTAATATACTTTGGCATTTTGGAAACCTTTTTCTTAAAAGGAATAACTTTAATTAAAATTATAAGCTTTTTAAAAAAGTAAAAATGTCAAAAATACATAAAAAACATAATATTGTCTAAAAAATAGAGATATTTTTGGTTTTAAATAATATATAAATTTACAAAATTATCAAAAAACTTCTTTAAAATATTTTATTTTACCAAAGAAAAAGAGCACTCACCAAAAAAGTGAGGCTCTTTCTTACAAATTCATCAACTTACTTAACAGATCTGAGAGATAATTACTTCCACGTGACAGCAAAATTCCCGTCAGCACACAGCCAAAATAGGGAATTTCCGATGTAAGATTAAATTGCGCTGGCAAATCTAGCTTATACGCAACTGCAACTGCTATCCCCAAAAGTAAGCTTAAAAACATCTCCCAGCAAAAGCTGCCGTGCACGAAGAACTCGCTTATATAGCTGATGATTCCTTCAATTAAAACCGCAAAAGCTACGATTCCAAAGACTTTATTTTCCATACTAATCCTTTCTTTCTTGACGAAAAATCGGTGTTATGGTAAAATATTGTCACCATAATTGGTCTTTAGTCCTTGTGATATGCCCCAACCCGCACTCAAAATGCGTTTTTCGGTTGGAGGTGATATTATCAAGGTGTTGGTCTTTAGCATTGTTAAATGGTTTAAAAAACGATTACATAAGAAAAAGCACCTTCTAACAATAAATGTTGAAGCTGCTAATTCTATCGTTATATTAACTATAAACAAGGACTAATTTCCTCAAAAGCCCTCCATAGTTTTTATTTTACCACCGATTTTTTGATTTATCAAATTTTAAAATTCTTTTATAAAGTAAGTAGGCAACAGGAACTGCCCCCGAAGCCTCTCTCAGAACCGTACGTGAACCTCTCGATTCATACGGCTCCCATTATCCAGCCTATGGCAGTATTCCAATTTTCCAGTGCGCAAACAGATTTTTGTCTCGCAAAGATATTTCTTTTAGCCACTTTCTGGCTTTTCGTATAGCTTTGCGATTTTTATATTTTCTCCTAACCCATTTTATCAGACAATTATTTATGTAATCGAATGTTCTATGCGCTTCTGATTTGTAGAAATGTGTGTAATAGTTAATCCATCCTCGTATTATTGGATTGTACGCTTTTGCTATTTCTTCCAAACTTTTATCTGCTTTTAGTTGGAATTTCCAGCCTCTTACCTCAGTTCTTATGGCTTTCTTTGCTTTGTCACTGATTGCTGGTAAAAAGCTCGGAAATAATTTTCCATTCTTATCTTTGGCAAGCCTTGGTCGAAACGTATATCCCAGAAAGTCGAATGTTATATTTTCATAATCTCCTTTACGGTCATTGTCTTTAAAATATACTATTCTTGTCTTATCTAAGTTTAGCTCTATTCCAAAACTTTTAAACCTCTGATCAAGCCTTCTACACAGATATTGTGCTTGTTTTAGCGTTATACAGTGCGCTATCCCATCGTCTGCATACCTTGCCCATGCGATACTTGGAAATTCTTTTGCCATAAAATCGTCAAACACATAGTGCATGAAAAGATTTGCCAGCACTGGACTTATGACTCCTCCTTGCGGAGTGCCGCTTCTCCGTTCTACTATTTTTCCATCCTCCATTTGGAACGGTATCTTCAGCCATCTTTGAACATACAAATGTATCCACTTCTCTTTCGTGTGTTTCTCAACCATTTCCATAAGAATATTATGTCTGATATTATCGAAAAGTCCTTTGATATCAAATTCTAATACCCAGTCTTTTCTCCAGCATCTTTTCCTTGTGACATCTATGGCTTGTATTGCCGATTTATTAGGCCTATATCCATATGAGTCTTCGTAAAAGATTGGCTCTACACACGGTTCGAAGTACAATTTTGCAACCATCTGTGCTATTCTATCCTCCACGGTTGGTACCCCTAATATTCTAGTCCCACCATTTTTCTTGGGTATTTCCACCGATTTTACCGGTTTTGGATAATAGCTGCCTGATGACATCCTATTCCATATTTTGTATAGATTTTTCTTCACGTCTTCTTCAAAATCTTTTATAGATTGTTTATCGATTCCATAGCTTCCTTTATTTGCTTTTACTTTTTCATATGCTTTTTGCACTGCTATCTTTGAAATACTCTATGGCTTTGTTTTATTCATAAGTTCCTCCTTATTATTAAGTTGACCTATTTTTAAAACTTGGATAATTCAGGTTTTTCGCTCCACTTCTATTACAGAAGCTTCTTCACTACTACAACCTAATCTGCCCCTATGAATGCATCGGTACTCTTATCTTGCGGTTCTTCCACTTGATATCCTCCCTTTTCATCAGTCCGTGGGTTCCCACGTTCCGTACAGATGCCTATATGAAAGTCATGCCACCTTTATGCTGTCCACCGTTCGGTCGGTAAACAGGTTCCCTCCAAACTCGTCCCAGATTAACGCATACCCCCTGGTTTTGATGGATTCGTATTCTTTTCGACATTTTCGTAAGTGGTTTACTGCTTAGTTCATCTCTTTCATATTCACCTGACAGTTTTTCACTGCCTTTTCCCTAACGCTAAGCACCACGGCTTTTGTCCACAGCACCTTAGGGTGGTTTGAAATCTCCACCTGTATGGCGATTTCGATGGGCCTTCCATCATCATCTGCACAGCATAGCTGTAATCGAGCAGCTTACGCTACTTCTTTATAGCTTCGTGGCGCACATGCATCAGTAAATCCTGCTTCTTTGGCCCTTTGCAGCTGCTTTTCTGCGTTTTCTCTTTGCCTATAAGCCCCTACTTGCACATAATATTTCGCAACTGTACTTTCTGTTACTTGCGGCTCCGAATTTTCTTTTATAGAAATTCCCAATGTTCGCAGAATACCTTTTGCATAAGCCACTCCGAAGGCTTTTTGCTTTTCTGGAGTATCTGCCATTTTTGCGTCTTCTGCGTTATCGACGAAACATCCCTCGCAAATCACTGCCGGGCAAATCGTCTCGCGGATAAACGCATAATAATCACTTCCGCTTGAATTTATCCGAGTTTTACAGCCTCGAGAACTCTGCCCGATTACTTTAACTTCGGCTTCAATATTTTCCGCCAAATCTTTACTTAGACCGCCTTTTGTAATGATAATACACTTCAAAGCCCTTGCCGCCACCTGAATTATTATGAACGTCTATTGCTAAATCCGGCTCAAATGCATTGCATTTCTCGATTTCAGCCGTCACAGGGTCATTTTCATCTTTTGTTCGTGACATCGAAACCTCGACTCCGTGTGCTTCTAAAAAGTCTCGGCAGGCCAAAGCTTCAACCA
>CALWIK010000019.1 GCA_944380725.1 uncultured Clostridia bacterium | reverse complement strand
CTTTAACATCGTCGAAACTTTTCCCGTCTCCTTTTTTATCGAAAGAGTCTGGATGAAGGGTGGCCAAAAGTTTTCTAACAAGGGCTCTAGTATCAGATAAAAAGCCTGAATCTCGATTTATAAATTTGATCATGTATGAATCTTCTTGGAGATTTTTCCCGTAAATATAACCAAATTCATATCCGATTTTTTTCCCATCTATGTATCCAGCTTCATAACTTTCATCTATGCTTTTACCTATTAACGAGCCAATTGTGGACCCAATTATGGATCCAATTGTGCACCAAATAAATGACCATAAGAAAGTGATTAAAAAAGCAAATCGATTAAATTGTTCATCCGTCATACTTTCATATTTCTGAATTAATTTTTGATGTTTTTCATTGTAATTTTTTAAGTTTCTCTTTAAATTTTCTATAGTTTTCTCTCTTTGTGATTTTTTCCTTGCATCATTATTTTTGCCCACACTTGCTGTATGATTTGATGTTTCAGCGGGGTGAATTTCCTTTGCGAAAGAGCAGTTTGTAGGTAGCGCTAATAAAGAAACTAACGATAGTATGCTTGCGATAATCTTTTTCATAAATTTTGCTTCCTTTCTTTAAAATTATATTTCATTATAACAGGAAAAAAGCAATCTATATTTCTAAAATAGAAATTTGGCGAAATTTCATATGAAGCGACAACTAAACACAAAATATTAAGTTTTTTTGTTGTTTTTTACAAATATTTTATATGCTGCGTTATAATAATCAAAAAGCTAAAGAAAAGAATTTGCTTTTTTCGCAAGAATAAGACTAATGAGATAAAAAAAGGACTTGCACAGGCAGAATTGGCAAAGGCTGTAAATATTTCGCCCTCTACAATAAGTTAAAACCACAAATTTTGTTTTAAAATTCAGCAGAGGTGATTAAATGAGCAAAGAAGTACGAAAAGCTGATAATGTCGAGGATTTAGGCGATTTTGAATGTATAATGACGGCGCGCGAGCTAAAAAATTTGTGTTATCTGAAAAAAGAAATCAAAGAACAACAACGGAGGCTGGCTGAGTTAGAGGCGGCTGCGACTAATTGTTCAATCGAAATTACAGGCTTGCCGAGCAGCAAAGGTATTTCTGATAGAATAGGAAATTATACTGCACAAATCGCAGATTTAAGGGCACTTCTTGATTTGAATATAGAAAAAAGCTTCTATGAATGGAATAGACTTATTCGATACATAGGAAGTGTAGCAGACCCGTTAATCCGGCAAATTATGATTTACAGGTTTGAAAATCACATGAGTTGGCAACAAATTGAACGTGCAATAGGTGGAAATAATAAAGCAGAAAGTCTTAGGAAAAAACTCTATCGGTATTTAAAAATTTCTATGTAATTTGTTTGTTATCCATACTCTACATGCTGAAGATTTTTTAAAATATAATAAAGTTTTTACTTTCAAATATTAAGTTTGCAAAAAGCGTATTTTTATTGACTTTTAACTTCAGATGAACTATTCTATATAATAAGGAAAATTTTTAAAAAATTGTAAGGATGTGGTAACTATGAAAAAATTATTATCATTAGCTTTAATTTTGCAATTCTTTATAACTTATAGCGTTACAACAAAAGCATGGGTTCCAACCGATTTTAAAGATGCTAAGTGTATTGACCTAAGAGAATTAGGGAAAACAAAAGATTTAATAATGCTAGGGCAAAATGGTGAAAAAATATGTGGTTGTAAAAAATGTACAGTAGATGCAGTATTATATAATAGGTTAGAATATTACATAGGTATGCTTGAAACGAGGTTTAATGAACTTAAAAAAGAGAAAGTCAGCCAATGGAGTGCTTTTTTTCCCATTTGTGACTTAAAAACAAAATTAGAGATCGAATTTGAGAATGAAATAAAACTTAATAATATAAAAACTATTTTGAAAGACATAAAAAAAGAGATTGAAAATAAAAATTTTCTCAACGCAAGCTTTTTATTAGTGTCAACAAATTATGATCCTAATGACCCGTATGCAATAGGACAATTTGCTATAAATGATGATATAATAGCTCTCAAAAATAATTATGATGAACAATATTTCGATGATATAAAAAATAAAAAAATAGTTCCCCTTTTTAATAAAGTCAAAGCGGCGATGTTAAAAAGCAAAAATAAAAATATAGGAGAATAAAGCGATGATAAAAAAGTTATTATTAATAAAGTTAAGCTTACTATTAGTGTTAAACATATTAGGAACAAAAGCCAATGCTTGGGCTCCAACAGACGTTGGAGACCCCAACTGTATTAATTTAAAAGGTATGGAAAATTTAAGGCACATTTCTAAAGGAGCACCGGTATGTGATTGTAAAACATGTACAATTGATGCTATGACTTATGATAAGATTGACCAATATGTATCTAAATTAACTTCTCAGTTAAATTCGATTGATCTAATTACACCTGTTCAAAAACAAAAAGCAATTTATTTTGAAGCTGGAAAATATGCTGCAGTAAATCTTGTGGCAGTGACAGATTCTATTGCTGCATTACTTCATCCATTAATTAGAGGTAGTACAGCTAGCTTATATGCTAGTGTGCCTTACTATTTGATTTTAGTGGGTGGATGTGTAGTTGGAGTTCTTTGTCAGATATTACAATCTAAATATGAAGTAATATTTTTTGAAAATAAAGCAAAATTAGATAATATAAAATTCATATTTAAAGATATTTCTAGAGGGATTAAAGAGAAAAACTTTATAGGCAATAATTTTCTTTTAGTTTCTACAAATTTTGATCCAAATGGTCCACCAGACGCTATTGCTCAATTTGGTAATACAGATTTCATCCCCAAAAACTATAATTCAAGTTATTATGATGAAGAATATTTTAACAAAATTGATAAGCGAAAGATTGAACCTGTTTTAAGTATGATAAAAGATGGGCGTTTTCGTACTTATGAAAAACAAGAATATGATGAAAAAATTAGAAACGTGTTAGAAGACGCAACGAAAGTTACAGTGCCAGTTGCGACACTATCTGAAGCATATAACTTAATAAAACTTTATAAACCGGAATTTGTAAGTTATGTTAAGACAGGTAAAATTGGAAAAGATATAAGTGAATTCTTAAAGAAAAATAAAAAGGTACCAAATCTTGTTAAAGCGTTACTAGCATATTTTACAGGAAATGACGATAAAAATTTAAATGATATTATAGACAATGGTGTTGAAGTAATAACAATTGCTTTTAACGATAACGATATTTCTTCCATTGCTTTAGAAAGTGAACTATAAACCAAGATAAAAAGTTTAAATATAAAAAATTATTTATTTAAATTTAGTAGTGCCATTCGAAATTTTGGCAACCTATCTTTTGTTTGTGAATATATTATTATTTAATGGGAACAGGTTCAAAGTGCCTTTTCTGTGGCCTGGGAAGCGATTTTGAATTTCTTAACAGGGACGATCCCTGAAGGATGGAACGCTGTTGTTAATTTCTTTACAGAGTCCGTGCCGCAGCTCATGGCGAACGCAGGCGAATGGTTCGGGATGCTGCCTGAGCTTATTAACTACGCCCTCGCCCTTGCAATTGCACAGGTCATCCAATGGGGCGCTGATTTATGGGATTTTGCATCAACAAAGTCGGCACGTTTTTCGCAACGTTCATAAGTACCGGGATTTCGAAGGCGAGCGAGTTTGTGAGTTCAACGGTTAACTTCATAGGCGCACTGCCTAACCAAATCTGGAATGCGATTGAGGGCGCTGTTTCAAACGTCGTTAACTGGGGTTTTCAG
>CALWIK010000018.1 GCA_944380725.1 uncultured Clostridia bacterium | reverse complement strand
GCTTGAATTTTTTTGCAAAAAGCAATACAATTAAATGCAAATAAAATTATAAGTTATCAATAAAAATATAGAGGAGATAGAAATATGAAAAAAATATTATCTGTTTTATTAGCAGTTTCTATTATGGCAACGCCACTTGTTTCGAGAGTAGGCTTTGCAGAAGAAACTTTATCCCAGGAAGCTGAAAAAGAGCAAAGTTGGTTTCAAAAAGTTTTGAATGAAACAAAAAAAGTAGGAAATGCCGGATGGCTTAGTGCGAAAGAATTTGCAAATATTGCTTTTAAAGGAGCGGCGTGGCTATATGAATTGGCGGCAACAAACCCAGAGTTTAGTATTGTAACTGCGCTGCAGGTTTTGATCATATTTACAATAGTTCATGCCAAAAACAAGTTTTTTGGTCAGATGAATATTATAAATGAGGCGGCAAAGAACCTAAATAAAAATAGTGAGACCTTGCTATCGATTATAGATATATTGCAAAAAATGGTGGAAGACACCCAAACTATGATAACGAATCAAGAGCTTCGAAACGAGTTTTTTGGAAAGAGTATGGAGAGGCTGCAAGAAGAGCTGGAAGAAGTCATACAGGTAATAGGGAATCAATGCAAACTTATAAATGAAAAGGAAGGCGTCTTGGACCAAACGATGAAACTTTTATCAGGATTGATTCAAGAACAGCCGGGCGTTGATCTTGTTGGCGATTAATAGTTGCCACTATAGTACTAATTTATAGTGTACGGAAAGCTTAAATAGCAGCAAAAATACTTTGAAATTAAAAAAGAACTAGCTTGTAATTTTATTTATAGAAAAAATGGGCGTAACGAGCGAACGACGAAAGTTGTTTGCTCGTTTTTGCCTCTTAGTTATAATTGTGATATAATAAAATTATAATTTTGAAATTTGAATCCTTTCGAAAATTTGTAGAATTATAAATTTTATGGCGATTTGACTAAATATAAAAATGAGGGAGTTTTGTGAAATTAGGAATAATTGGCTTGCCAAATGTGGGCAAAAGTACTCTGTTTAATGCAATAACTAATGCTGGTGCACAGGCTGCAAATTATCCGTTTTGTACGATAGAACCCAATGTTGGTGTGGTAGCTGTACCAGATAAAAGACTTGATAAATTGGCTCAAATGTATAATCCAGAAAAATTTACGCCAGCTTCTATCGAGTTTGTTGATATTGCTGGGTTAGTAAAAGGTGCTTCTAAGGGAGAAGGCCTTGGTAATAAGTTTTTATCTAACATACGTGAAGTTGATGCTATTGTACATGTTATACGCTGTTTTGAAAATAACGACATTGTTCACGTTGAAGGAAGTATTGATCCGGAAAGAGACATTGAAACAATAAATCTAGAATTAATTTTATCGGACATAGAGGTCTTAGATCGACGAATTGAAAAAGTAAAAAAGCAATTAAAAGCTGATAAAAAGTATCAAATAGAGTTAGACTTTTTTGAAAGAGTAAAGTCAATTTTAGAACAAGGCAAATCTGTGAGGAGTGTAGACTGTAGTAAAGAAGAAAAAATTTTGCTAGATACGGTATCTTTATTAACTAACAAGCCGATAATATATGCAGCTAACATGAGCGAAAAGGACTTTAAAGATGGCATAGAAAATAACAAATTTTTTAGAGTTGTAAAGAATTTTGCGGATAAGGAAAATGCAAAAATCTTGCCAATAAGTGCACAAATAGAGGCAGATATATCGGAGTTGAGTTGGGATGAAAAGAAGATCTTTCTAGAAGATATTGGGCTAGAAGAATCTGGTTTGGATAGATTAATAAAGGCTTGTTATGAGTTGTTGGGATTAATCTCTTTTTTGACGGCGGGCAAACCTGAAGTGAGAGCATGGACGATCTTAAAGGGGACAAAAGCACCGGCTGCTGCTGGAAAAATTCATACAGACATTGAAAGAGGTTTTATTCGTGCAGAAGTTGTTTGTTTTGAAGATTTAGTTGCCTGTGGATCGATGACTGCAGCAAAAGAAAAAGGATTGGTTCGCTCAGAAGGCAAAGATTATGTTATGCAGGATGGCGATGTAGTTTTGTTCAGGTTTAATGTATAAAAATAAAATAAATTATTGACAGCCGCATATCTATATAGCGTGGCTGTTTTATTAATATAAGAGCGCACTATACCGCGCGCCGTATTTTAATTTTGCACAAGATAGTATTTATTTAACAAGAGTAGGATTCATACGACTATAATGAAATATATATTGCTGAGCTATGCCAGCGTATGGGCCGAAATAAGAAGCATTTTTACCAGGAAAGAATGCATCTAAAGCACGCTTCATCCACACGTCAACAGGAAAAGCTTCAAGGCGATGTAAGCCATAAAGAAGTGTACACTCAGCGACTTTTGGACCAACACCTTTAATTTTCATCAACTCGGCTCGAGCTGTATTTATATCTTCGGATTTTAATTTTTTTGGACAGATCTCTCTAGAAGAGATTTTTTGAGCCGCATCCAATATGTAAGAATCTCGAAATCCGCATTTAATAGGTGCAAGATCAGCTTGATTTAGTTTGGCAATAACAGAGGAAGAAGGAAAGCTAAAAAAATTAGGTTCAATTTCTTGCCCAAAATTCACACACAAACGCTCAATAATACATTTAATTCTGGGGATATTATTATTCTGAGAAATAATAAAAGAGCAGAGAGTCTCCCAAAAATCCTGTTTTAAAATGCGGATCCCTGGGGCATATTTGCAGGCAATTTTAAGTGTAGGATCGATTAGAGATAAATTTTTTTTAATTTTATAGTAATTAATATTTAGATCAAAATAATCGCGCCAGATTAAATCAAATTCGTGAGCAACATCTCTTCCGGTAAAGATAATTTTATTTTTTTCAATAGAGATCCTAACAACTCTTTCGAAAACGACGCCAACAAAAAGGTTTTCAGTTATCTTATTCCACCTAAAGCATTGTCCGCAATTAAATGTTTGTTCCAGGTCAAAGTCATGCACATCCTCGAGAATAATTTGGTTATCGTTAATAATTTTAAAAATCAAAATAAGAAAACTCCTAAACAAAGTAAATTATAAATTTAGTATAGAACAAATTTTTATAAAAAGATACAAATTTTGATGAATATTTTTTAATAAAAAAAAATAACAAAAAATACAAAAAGTTTAAAAATAAAGATTAGCAACAGAGCTGAGTTTAATTTTTATGGGAATACAAGAGGGATTTTCCACTTTTTCCACAGAGTTTTCCACTGAAATAACGTTTAACAAGGGGGACTTGGTTTAAATTTTTTACGTTTAGTATAAAAAACAGAATGCTGAATTTTCTATAATTTTTTTGGAAAAATTACTATAAAATTAAATTTTTGGAAGTGATAACATGATAAAAGGAATAAATAAACATGTAATAGAAATCTTAGAAACAGGAAATATGTACTATGAAAAAGCTTTGTTCTTTGTAAAACCTGAATATGCTAATGTAGAGCGAGAAATTTTAATAAAAGAAGCTAAAAAAGTTTTAAAAAATATAGATGCAACGTCTGCAATAAAAAAGCGAAAAAAGACAACGCTCCGTGAATTTTATTTTGTAGGAATAATAATTTTGATTTTGATATTTTTGGCCTTTTTATAACCATACATGTATGCAAACAATAAAGAGATCGTTCAGTGAACGCTATTTTAAAAACTGAATTTATAAAAGTTGTAAAATCTTTTTAGTTTATATTTAGATATTTATTAATAAAAATTATCAAAGAAGCCGCTGCTTGTAGGGTCTGGATTGACAAAATTTAAAAAAAATAGTATAATTATTTATATTTTGCTGGAGAGGTATCGAAGTGGTCATAACGGGGCTGACTCGAAATCAGTTTGCGAGCAATCGCACGGGGGTTCGAATCCCCCTCTCTCCGCCAGAGATTTTGGTATTAGTAAAAAAAGCACCGATTGTAGTTTAGTGATTTAGTTAAACTACGCCGGTGCGGATTTTTATTTCTTAAAATTTAGTTTGTCTAACCATGCCAAAGCAGATTTAAATATTTTAAGATCGTTTTGATGGTTTAGAGCTGCGTAGACATCTTTTCTTTTTAGCCATTTAAATTTTTCAACTTCACCAAATTGAACTCGAACATCTTTGCTTCTTGATTTTGCTAAAAAAATGACTACTTTTTTATTAACATTCTTACCAATTTGATATGAATTCGTTTTTCGAAACCCGTCTAAAATAGTAACATCTAAATTAGTTTCTTCTTTAACTTCACGGATAGCGGTTTGCTCTTCAGTTTCGCCGATTTCTATATGACCTTTAGGAAATCCCCAATATTTTCCGTTGGTGTTTTTTATGACTAAAAAATATCGTTCTTTAGAAAGATCATTAAAAACAATGGCACCGCAAGACTTTTCATAAAGACATTTTAAATGATAAGATCCCTGGTTTTTTATTCTAGAGATTCGGCTACGTATTTCTGGCGAATAATATACGGTATTTAATGGTGCCAGAATCAATTTTTCGGTGGGATTACCTTTGTTAGCAATGGCAATTACGATGCCTTCAACGTGCTTTTTGAGCGGCTTATTAGCAATGTAGTAAACTTTTTTATTAAAATAAACACTAAAAGGATCCGCAATATGAGCATTATATAGTGGATCACAATATTTTGCATTATTTCCATAAGCAGACCCGTCAATCACCACCTTGAAAGTTTTTCCAATCATTGTGGAATCACACTCCTCTATTATCTAATATTCTACAATTAAAATCAGATAAATTCAAGAAGAAAATAGTCTTTTGATATATAGTCAGGCTTGAAAAACAAAGACAGAACTTTTTTTGTGAATATCAAAAAATTATTGGATTTTATATATTAATTTTTTGGAATTACAAAAATATAACGGATTTTTTTATTTTATTTAAAAATGTAATTGTAATTTTTTTAAACAGGTAGTATAATTTATTAAAACATAAAAATGTTTTTTTAAAAGGAGGTATTTTATTATGAATTTTAAAGGAAGCAGAACAGAAGCAAATTTGTTAGCTGCCTTTGCAGGAGAGTCTCAGGCTAGAAATAAGTATACATATTATGCATCTGCGGCTAGAAAAGAAGGTTATCAGCAAATTGCCGAAATCTTTGAAACTACTGCAAATAACGAAAAAGAACATGCAAAATTATGGTTTAAATATTTGCATAGCGGTTCTATTCCAAATACTGTAGAAAATCTAAAGGATGCTGCTGCAGGAGAAAAGTATGAATGGACAGAGATGTATAAAGACTTTGCAAAAGTTGCAGACGAAGAAGGCTTTACAGAAATAGCAGAAGCTATGCGTCTTGTAGCTGATGTTGAAAAAGAACATGAGGCGAGATATAATGCTCTGCTAAAAAATGTACAAGAAAAAAAAGTCTTCGAAAAAGACCAAGTTGTTGTTTGGATATGTAGAAATTGTGGACACGTATATGTTGGAAAAGAGGCTCCAGAAGTTTGTCCAACTTGTAAGCACTCTCAGGCTTATTTCGAGCTTAAGGCTGATAACTATTAATATTTCTAGGCTAAAAAATTTATTTATGCAGCCTTGTTGTATATTTTAATATGCCTTAAAAATTCTTATAAAAATAGCTCACATAAAACCTTATGTGAGCTTTATTTGTCGAGAGATAAAGAGCTTACTTAATATTATTTTCGTATTGCTCTATCATCTTTTTAACCATTTGGCCACCAACAGAACCAGCTTCTCTAGAAGTTAAATCTCCGTTATAACCTTCTTTTAAGTTAACTCCAACTTCGTTAGCAGCTTCCATTTTAAATTTGTCGAGTGCTTTACGTGATTCAGGAACAACAACTGAATTTTTAGACATAATCATTCACTCCTTTTCAATAGTGCAAATATTTTTGCGTTTGCATTATTATTATTTGCAGGAGTAAAATTAATTATTATCGGTATTTTTAGGTAAAAAGTTAAAAATAAAATTTTTATTTTTTAGTGTTATTTTTCTTAATTTAGGTAATTGCTTTATTTAAAAAATAATTATGAATTATTTTTTAAATTTTGCCTCGTTCTACGTAATTCGGAAACAGCGTCCGTTAACGTTTCATCCGTACGTTTTATCATATTCTCAACATATTCATTAGCTGCGTGCTTTATTTCTTTAGACTTAATTTTAGCCTCTAGTATTATTTCTTCGGCATTTTTTTGCGCTTGCTTAACTATTTCATCGCGATCAATCATAAGTTTTGCTTTCTTTTCGGCAGAAGCAATTATCGTTGCCGATTCATCTTTGGCTTCTCTAATAATTTGTGATCGGTCAGCAATTATTGCTTTAGCTTGTCTAAGCTCATTAGGGAATTCATCACGGATTTCATTTATAAGTTCGTTTACTCGTGCAAGATTAACAACACCTTTTCCTCCAGTAAGAGGCAATGTCCAGGCCTCTTTAACTAGATTTTCTAGTTCTTCTAATATCTCTTCAACCCTCACGCAAACTTCCTCCTTTTATGTTAACCTTATATAAAAATAACTTTAAAAAGTTAATTTTTTATCTTATAATTTTAAAGACTCCTTCTATAAACACTAATTGCAATTTTTCCGTATTTATACATTTTAGATAATAAAAAATTATTAACTTTATCAGGCATTTTTACTGATAAAAGATGTTCACATATAATAATTCCATTTTTCTTCATAATTTGCTGAACGTAAAACATAGCAGAGTTTAGGACCTCAGAATTATACGGTGGATCTAAAAAAGCGATATCGAATAAGTTTTTTGAAGTTTTTAAAAAAGCAATTGAATCCATATTAATTACTGTTGCTTCTTTAGCTAAATCAGCTGCGTTCAAATTTTTTTTTATAATATTTATTGAAATTTTATTTTTGTCAATAAAAGTTGTTCTTTTAGCTCCTCGACTCAAAGCCTCTATACCAATTTGACCAGATCCTGCAAATAAGTCTAAAAAGTCGGAATTCATCAACTCAAACTGAATAATATTAAATATCGATTCTTTCACTTTATCTGTGGTTGGTCTAATGGAATCAACTTTAGGTCTTGCTAACTTTTTGCCTTTTTTTTGTCCAGATATCACTCGCATATAAAAAGGACCTCCTAAAAAGCCATTTATATTATGCAATATTTTGCCACTCTTTGTCAATAGTTTTTAATTTTTATTATGATAAAGATAATTTTATGTTATAAAATTAGATATTTTAGGATTTATTTTTTCTAAAATATTCTTGGACATTAATTGCCAAATGCCGATTTATTCCGGGAACTTTCATTAAATCTTCTAGGCTTGCATTTTTTATTTTTTCGATAGTTTTAAAGTAGAGGAGCAAAGATTTAGCTTTTTTATTACCAATTCCAGAAATTTTTTTAAAAATTGTATCTAAAGTATTTATTTTTCGCTTTTGTCTGTGATATCCAATTGCAAATCTATGCACTTCCTCCTGAATGGCAGATATTAGTGTAAACGTAGCTCGATTCGAATTTATTGTGATTTCTCCACCATCTTTAGCTATAGCTCGGGTACGGTGTTTATCGTCTTTTACCATGCCGTAAATCGGAATATCATATCCGCGGTTCTGCAATATATTTTTTACTGCATTAACATGACCTTTTCCGCCATCTAACAAAATAAGATCAGGTAACCTTTCAAATCCATTAGATGTTGCTTCGGTAGCGGTTTCATATCTATCTAGCCTGCGAGAAATAACCTCACACATAGATCCGTAATCATCCTGCCCTACAATTGTCTTTATTGAAAACTTTTTGTACGCCGACTTTAATGGCCGCCCATTTTTAAAAACTACCATTCCAGCCACGTTGTCACTTCCTGATAGGTTAGAGATATCATAAGCTTCAATATATATTGGTGTAGAGGGCAAAGAGAGTATTTTTGCAAGTTCATCGAGGGCTGCTGTTTCTTTGAATGTTCTACCAAGTCGCTGAGAAATTCGTTCAGCCGCATTATTTCTGCACATTTCTACTAATTTTAACGAATCGCCTTTTTTAGGAATTATTATACTTACTTTTTTTCCATATTTTTTAGTTAGATATTTTTCTACGCTGTCTTTCGCATCCACAAGACCATCCAGAAGAATAATTTTAGGAATATCATCCTTTTTCATATAATACTGAATAATAAATTCAGAACGAACTATCTCCGCATTGCCCACTTCTTTAAAAATATAATTATCTCTGTCGCAGAGCTTGCCGTTTAAAAATCGAAAAACTTCTATGCTAGACATTCCGCCGGCTTGCACCAAAGCAATTATATCCTGTGTTTTGCCTTTTGTAGAAACTACCTTTTGCCGTTCAGAAATTTTTTTTAATGCAATAATTTTATCTCTTACTTTTGCTGCTTTTTCATACTCCAGCTTTTCTGAAAATTTTTGCATTTTTTTATTTAAAACTTTTAAAGAAGTTGTATCGCCTCCCTTTAAAAAATCAATAGCATCGCTAATGTTCTCCATATAGTCTTCATGGGTTATCTTTCCAATACATGGTGCACTGCATTGGTTTATATAATAATTTAAACAAGCTCTATTATTAAATTTTTTTTCTTTAGAGAAATCCTTTCTGCACCGCGGTAGCTTAAAGATATTTAGAGCCTCATCAATAGCTTTTGTTACATAAGCCGAACTAGTATATGGTCCAATATAAGTTGAACCATCGTCTATAATTTGCTTGGATTCGTAAATTCTAGGCCATTTTTCGTTAGTTATTTTTATATAATTATATCCTTTATCATCTTTTAAAAGAATATTATATTTAGGCCGATATTGCTTTATTAAGCTACATTCTAAAACCAATGCTTCAAACTCGCTGTCGGTTAAAATATAGTCAAAATCGTTAACGTTAGAAACCATTTTTCTAACTTTTTCTTCGTGATTTTTTTGAGAGCCAAAATACTGGCTTACTCGGTCTTTTAAGGACTTTGCTTTACCTATGTATATTATTTTTTCACTTATATCCTTCATGATATAAACTCCAGGATTTACAGGTAAATTTATAGCTTTATTTCTTAAAGCTTTTATCTTTTCATCCAATCAAACTCACCTCACAAAGAAAAAGCACCGAGAATCGGTGCCAAAGTCGTCTAAATTTATTATTTCCAAAAAAGATAATTAATCCACAAATCCAGATTCAATTAAATCTACAAGTTTGGTAACAGCATCTTTATCATCAGGGCCATCGGCTAAAATTTTTATTTTAGTTCCGCCTTCAATACCCAAAGATAACACTCCTAACAAACTTTTAGCATTAACTCTACGATCGTCTTTTTCTATTAAGATTAAAGACTTAAACTCGTTAGCCTTTTGGATAAAAAAAGTAGCAGGGCGCGCATGTAAGCCAACTTGATTGCGGACGACGACTTCTTTTACATACATAAAAGACCACTCCTGTTTTTAATTTATGACCCGACAAGATTCTATAAAAATCATCCTATTATTCATTATAGCATAATTAATAATATCGTCAATAACAAATAATCAAATTTAGTGTTATGCACGAAGATTAATATGTCTTCATATGTGTTTATTGTATACTTTGCTGTGACAAAATAAATTTAAATTATATAAAAATAATACTTTCCAAGTTTAGTTAATTTGTTTATAAAAGTTTTTCTTCTTCTAGAGATATTTTATATTTTTCAAATAAATCTGGTCTTCTTTGTTTTGTTCTTAATAAAGACTGTTTTTGACGCCATTTTTCTATATTTTCGTGATGTCCAGACAGTAAAACTTCTGGAACTTTTTTTCCTCTCCAAACTGCTGGCTTTGTATATTGAGGATATTCTAAAAGTCCATTATAATAGCTCTCTTCTTTAAAGCAGATCTCATCTGACAAAACGCCAGGAATCATCCTTATAATCGCATCTGCCAAAATTAGTGCAGGCAATTCTCCTCCTGTTAAAACGTAGTCTCCTAAAGATATTTCTTCATCAACAAATTCCTCAATAAACCGTTCATCTACACCTTCATAATGACCACAGAGAATTGCAATATTGCTTTCTTGCGATAGATCCTTCACTTTTTTTTGAGTTAAAATTTTTCCTTGTGCAGACATATATATAAGTTTTGGCTTTTTACGCAATTTTGTGCATAGATCCTCAAAACACAGGGCAATAGGCTCAGCCATCATCAACATACCCTTGCCAGGACCATAAACAGTATCATCCACTCGGTTATGCTTATCATATGCATAGTCTCGAATTTGGTGACATTCAACCCTAACAACGCCTTTCTTTTGTGCTCGCCCTATAATGCTCTCATTCATTACTACTTTGCACATTTCAGGAAATAGCGTTAAAATATCTATCCTAATCATCAAAAAGCCCCTTCAAAGGACGTATCATCATCAAATTATTTTCTATATCTATCCGGCAAATGACATCTTTTATTGCCGGCACAAGATAATTCTTTTTTACCTCATTTGTAATCTGATATACATCATTTGCACCGGTCTTAAGTATATCAGTAATCTTACCATAACAAAAATTTGTATCATTGTTGAAAACATTCATTCCCAAAATTTCTTCAATAAAATATTCTCCTTCAGGCAATTCTATATCTTTTCTATTGATAAACAAAATTTTTCCTCGTAATTTTTCTGCCTGTTCTATAGAATCGATACCTTCCAGTTTAATCAAAACAATATTTTTATGAGCTCTTGCATACAAAATTTTTATTTTTTGATGTCCGTATTTATCAAAATATAATTCCGCAAACTTACATAAAAAATGACTGTTATTGCACCAAGGCTCAACTTTTATCTCTCCTTTTAAGCCGTGGGTCGATACTATCTTTCCTACTTCTAAAAATTTTTTTTTCAATAAAGTGCCTCCATTTCTGTTTCTTAAGCATAAAAGGACGCACTATTTATACGTCCTTTTCTAAAAATAAAATGAATTCCAATAAAAGCGGATCTTAAATAGGCTTACAAAACTTATAGTGAGTCTTGTTAATTCCTAATTTTTTATAAAATTTATGTGCACGAATTCGCTTACAATTAGAAGCTACCTCAACTTGAAAACAATTTTGATTTTTGGCTAGTTTACAAGCGAATTCAAAAAGTAAGCTTCCTTTTCCACCAGAACGATAACCTTTTTTTACAGCACATTCTATAATTTCGGCAATTTTTGCACAATGATGCAACTGCCATTCTAATCTTAGCGTAATTACTCCAACAATTTGTTTGTCATCTACATAAACAAGAACCTTATAAGAATCGCTAGCAATTATTTTTTTATAAAGTCTTTTAAAAATATCATAGCTAAGTGCATAGTCTTCAATCTCACAAATTATAGAATATACTTCAAAGCAGTCATCAACAGTTCCTGCGCGGATCATAAAATATTAACCCTCTCCAATTTATCCAAAACTTAGCAAAATATATAAAGTCATTCAGCTATTTCCACTGCAACTTTACACCTTTTTCTGCTTGCAGCCGAGCGCATAACCATTCGAATAGCCTTAGCTATACGCCCTTGTTTGCCTATAACTCTGCCAACATCGCTCTGTGCTACATAAAGTCGATAAACTACTACTCCTTTTTCATTAGGCTGTTCAACATCCACCCTTACGTCTTCCGGATTTTTAACCAACCCTTTTGCAATAACAAGAAGCAAATTTTTCAACGATTATTCCTCCGTTTTATTAAAGAATCTCGAATTTTTTTAATAGTGATTTTACAGTGTCGGTAGGTTGAGCTCCATTATTTATCCAATTTTTTACCTTCTCATTGTTGACTTTAAATTCTATAGGCTCTTTTAATGGATTATAATATCCCAATTCCTCAATGAACCTACCGTCTCTAGGAAAGCGAGAATCCGCAACAACAACACGATAAAAAGGCTTTTTCTTAGCACCCATACGACGCAATCTAATTTTTACTGCCATTTTTAAATCACCTCCCCCAAAAATATTTCATCATAATTAAACATCTAACTTTTATGCACAATTAAATTTTAAATTTGCCCAAACCACCAAAGCCAGAAAATAATCCCATTCTAGAAAAGTTATGTTTTCCTTTTCTGCCAGAGAATTGCTTCATCATTTTTTGCATACTTTCAAATCGTCTCAGCAGATTGTTAACGTCTTCAACCTTTAAACCGCAACCGGAGGCTATTCTTTTCTTCCTAGAAGCGTTTATAATTTCTGGCTTTTGCCTTTCTTTTGGTGTCATAGACAAAATTATAGCACAAGATCTGTCAACCTGTCTATCATCAATTTCTGCATCGTTAATCTTTTGAGAGATTCCAGGCAATTTAGATAATATCGACTTTAAAGAGCCCATTTTTTTTATTTGATTCATTTGATCCAATAGATCATTCAGATCCAATTTATTTTTTATTAATTTGTTTGTTATCTGCTCAGCTTTTTGTTGGTCTAAATTGCTTTCAGCTTCTTCTATTAAAGAGAGCATGTCGCCCATCCCTAAGATCCTCGAAGCCATCCTATCAGGATGAAATTCTTCTAAATTTGCTAATTTTTCACCAGTCCCAACAAATTTTATCGGTTTCCCAGTAACCTTCTTCACCGAGAGAGCCGCCCCACCACGGGTATCTCCGTCTAGCTTTGTCAAAATTACTCCAGAAATCTCTAGTAGATCATTAAAAGACTTTGCCACATTTACTGCATCTTGGCCGGTCATCGCATCAACTACAAGCAGAATTTCACTGGGATTAACTTCTTTTTTTATGTTTTGAAGTTCTTCCATCAAAGCGTCATCTATGTGCAACCTACCTGCAGTATCCAAAATAACAACGTCGTTACCGTAGTCTTTTGCATGTTGAATAGCTTTCTTCGCAATTTTCACGGGATTTTCCTGCCCCATTTCAAATATGGGTACTCCAGCGTGCTCTGCCACAACTTGTAGCTGTTTAATAGCCGCCGGCCTATAAATATCGCAAGCTACCAACAAAGGACGATGTCCCTTTTTCTTTTGAACAAAAGCCAGTTTAGCAGAATGTGTTGTTTTGCCAGAACCTTGTAAGCCACACATCATAATTATCGTTGGCAAAACAGAGGCAGTGTTTAATCTGCTTTCGCTAGGACCCATAAGGTTTATTAATTCTTCATTAACTATTTTTATTACCATCTGAGCCGGAGTTAAACTATGCATCACTTCCTCTCCTATAGCTCTTTCGGTAACTTTATCAGTGAAATCCTTGGCAACTTTATAGTTAACGTCAGCTTCTAAAAGAGCCAGCCTAACTTCTCGCATAGAATCTTTTACATCTTTTTCAGAAAGGCGTCCCTTAGAACGAAGTTTTTTAAATACCGAGGTTAACTTGCCAGATAAACCTTCAAAAGCCATATAAATACCTCCATCATTGTTCTTTATAAATAGATATAGCAGTGTTTTTTATATTATTAGCAAGTAAGCTAACTTTATATATTTCATCGTTAGAAAGAGACATTAATTTTTCAGAATTTTCAATAATAACCAATAATTTTTTTTCAATACGGTTATACTTTTTAACCAATTTTAATTTATTTTCTAGATCAAGCAATTGAGCCTCTGCCTTTTTTAATTTATCTCTAACGCCTTGACGAGTTATTCCTTGATTTTCTGCAATTTCTGATAAAGAAAAATCTTCATTATAATATAAATTCAGAACTTGTTTTTGATTTTTTGTTAAAAGTTCAGCATAAAAATCCATTAAGTTTGAGATTTTTAAATTTTTCTCCACAAAAAAACACTCCAACAAAAAACAAACTGTAAAGCAAAAATACTTTACAGTTTGATTTTAACTTAAACTAAATAATTTGTCAACACAAAAAATAAATAATTCTAAATAAGATACTTTTGTTTGATCTTTAATACTGGATATATGAACAAATCATTTTTGTTTTTAAAAAATATATAAAATAACTCTACAAAATAGATATTAAATATTATTTAGGCTTAGATATTATAGTCCTTAGCATCTCCATATTTCTAGATAAATTTTCGCTTAAAACTTCTTCAACAGGCTTTTTCAAAAATTTTGATAAATTTTCATAAAACTCAGAAATCTCGTCGTTCAAAATGATTTTGTATTCTTTTATAATATCACCTTCTCGTCACCTTTTTGATATTGATAATGAATATTGTTAAGGATTCAATGTGTAATATAATTTTATAATAGGAGATTATAAATAATTTGTCAAAATTTATCGCAAAATAGGAAAATTTGCGAATTAAATATAAAAATTAAAAAGTAACATCATCATGTACGCAAAATCTAATGTTAAGGAGTTTTTTATATGATAAAATTTATTCCAAAGCCAGAAAAAAATGAGGTTATCTGCATCCGTATCGATTCTGAAAAATTAAAATTTATCGATACCATAGCAAGTCAGAATAACATGAGTAGAAACAAATTTATTAGCCAATGCATAGATTTTGCGCTTAAAAATTTAGATTCATCATCAAAGTAAGCTATTTTAATTCTGCAATTGTTACCCCAGATTCACCTTCGCCAAAAGTTCCTAGACGGAATGTTTTTACATTAGGGTGTTTTTTTAAGTATTTTGCAATTTCACTACGCAAAACTCCAGAACCCTTTCCGTGAATAATAGTCAACGTATTAATCTTTGATAAAACAGCATTATCTATAAACTTATCGAGGTCTAGAGTGGCTTCTAGCACCGTTTTTCCGCGTACATCTATCTCTGTGCTAACTGGAGTTAATTTATTTCGTTTTGGAGTTTGTATCTCGCCAATTGTATGTGATTTATTTTGAAATTTTTTTTCGGATAAAAGTCTAAGATTGTCTATTGGTACCCGAGTTTTTATTATGCCAGCTTGAACAGTTATCATTTTTTCGTCAGAACTAATTTCTAAAACTGTACCTTTTTTATCAATATCAAAAATCAGAACTTCATCACCCAACTTTAATTTTCGTGGAAGCTTATAATTAGATTTTTCATGAGTTTCAACTGGGTCAATAATTTCGTCAATTTTATTTAGTTTAGACTTTAGTCTTCGAACAGAATCATCATTATTAAGATTTAATTTTTTTATATTTTTTATCTCTCCAATAAGTTCTTTGGCCATAGATTTAGCAGAAGATAAAATATTTTCTGCTTTAATTCTTACGTTATTTAATTCATTTTTTTTATTATTCTTTAATATTTCTTTTTCTTTCTCAACAAAATCTAGATCATAGATTAATTGTTGTTTCATTTTTTTGACATCTAAAAGTTCTTTTTCTAAATTTTTTCTAGTACGTTCTAATTTTTTTAAAACATTTTCAAAATCTTTAGTTTCTCCGTTAATAAACTTTTGTGCTTTTTTTATAACAAAAGAGGGGAGGCCCAACCGTTTAGCAATGGCAAAAGCGTTTGAACTTCCGGGTATGCCCAGCAACAAATTATATTTAGGTTTCAACGTTTTTACATCAAACTCACAGGAGCCATTTTCGACGTTTTCACTAACAAATGCATATTCTTTAAGTTCAGAATAATGGGTTGTAGATATAATTTTACAACCTTTTTCTTTTAATGTTTCAATAATTGCAATTGCCAGTGCTGCTCCTTCAACAGGATCCGTTCCCGCTCCCAATTCATCCAAAAGAATTAAGCTGTTTTTGTTGGCTACAGACAAAATTTCTACCATATTTATCATATGCGAAGAAAATGTAGATAGTGACTGCTCTATGCTCTGCTCATCACCAATATCTACAAGAATATAGTCAAAAATAGATATTTCGCTTTCTTCTGAAGTAGGAAGCATAAGACCGCACATTGCCATTAAAACAAAAAGGCCTACAGTTTTTAAAATGACAGTCTTTCCGCCAGTGTTTGGCCCTGTTATTACCAAAGAATCAAAAGTTTCGCCCAAAGAAATATTCGTAGGCACTACTTTTTTTGCTTCTACTAATGGGTGCCGAGCTTTTTTTAGCATTATTTTGCCATTGCTATTGACTTTTGGCAAGACTGCTTTCATATCGTGCGCTAAAAGAGCTTTTGAAAAGATTACATCCAAATTTACACAAGCGTCGTAACTTTTTAAGATGTTATCGGCGAAATTTGAAACTTCTTTTGATAAATTTTTTAAGATTTTTTCGATTTCGTTCTTTTCTTTTTGACGTAAAATTTTAATCTCGTTATTTAACTCTACAACAGCTGCTGGTTCTATAAATACAGTTGCACCACTTGCAGAAGTTTCGTGCACAAGCCCAGAAACTTCTTTTCTAAACTCTGTACGAACAGGCAAAACAAAACGTTCTGACTTTACCGTAATAATATTTTCTTGCAAATATTTTTGAATGTTTGTTGACCTAAGCATTCTCTCTAATTGATCTCTTATAGAATCAGAATTTCTGTTAATTTTCCTTCGAATTGTTAACAATTCGCTTGAAGCTTCGTCGGCTATTTCATCTTCAGAGACAATACAAGTTTTAATTCTATTTTCTAAATATTTGTTAGAAATCACACAACTAAACTGAGCATCTAAAACAGTTTTTAAAGTTTCGAATTGTTCTTTAAAATTTTTTATAAAATTAAACACATGAATGTTATCTGCAATTTTTATCAAATCGAGCGTTGTTAAAGTGGCCCCTGCTGCAGCTTTTTTTACTGAGGTTTTTATGTTGCTTAGTCCACTAAAACTTGGCACTCCAAATCTTGCTATCAACATATGTGCATCGCTTGTTTCTTTTAATAACTTATTAACAGTTTTTAAGTCGGTTGAAGGAATAATCTTTTTTATAAGTTTTTTTGAGTCATCGCATGATGTCTTCTCTGATAATAAATTTAAAATTTTATTTAATTCTAAAAGTTCATAGGACTTCTTCATGCCATCACTCATTTTGTACAGACCTTTCCTAATTATATCAGTATTAATTTATCACAACTTGTTTATAAAAGTCTAGAGTCTTTAGATTTTTTTCCAAACATTTTAAGATGTATGATTCAGTTATGGCAGAGAGTTCATCCTGACGTTCTAATTTTAAAGAAAAAGCGAACATCTTGTTAAATTCTGAGTATACCGAGTATCTTAAAGCATAAAGCACACTTTCTGTAAGTTTAATTTTGACAGCGCGATAATTTCTTATACATTTATCACAAACAATACCATGAACTTCTGGAACAAAGTAAAAATTTTTTTTGCCAGAATCTTTACAATTTGAACAATATATCAAGTTGGGCATATAACCAGACATGGATAATATTCGCATTTCAAAAGTTGACTTTAGTAATTTAGGCACAATTTTTTCTTTCGATAAATAATATAAAGAATTCAAAATTAATCGTAAAATATCTTCTGTATGATGCTGTTCTTCTGCGATTAAATTCAAAATTAAATCGCAAAAATATTGTGCAAGTGCAAGTTTTTCTATATTGCATCTCAGGCTCCAAAAAGAATGTTTACTATAAGACTCGTTAATTATGTATTTATTTCGACCTTTAAAAATTATAAAATCCGAATAGCAAAGCAACTGTGTAGAAGAAAAATTTTTATTTTTTAAATTTTTTACGCTCTGAGCAAATGCACGTATAATTCCAAAATTCCTTGTTAAAATAGTAACTAATTTATCATCCTCAGAAACTAATTTTTCTTTTATTATCAACCCGTCGGTGCGAATCTGCATAAGGTTCTGCTCCTTTTATTTTGGTGTTTTGCAAATCTTTTATTGTTGCGTATATCAAATAATCAAAAACGCTTCCTGCAATATAAGACTTATTCCAAGCTACGTCTTTGCTCATAAATATTCCTCCTCAAATTAAAGTTCTATTTTATTTTTACGAGTTTTTTGAATATATATAAGGAAAACTTATCCTACTCTTTCATTATAAGTAAAACGGATGGCAAAAACCATCCGTTTGTAATTATTTAAAAATTTTTTTCATCAAATCCAAAATTCCTTAAAAGATTAGGTTTATTTCGCCAATCTTCTTTTACTTTTATCCAAAGTTGCAAATTGATTTTTGTTTCAAAAAAATTTTCAATATCAACCCGAGCAAAAGACCCTATCTTTTTTAACATAGATCCATTTTTCCCAATTAAAATACCTTTGTGATTATTTTTTTCACAGTATATCACAGCATCAATATCAATCAAAGCAGAATCTTCTCGTTCGCGCATTTTTTCAACGCAGACAGCTACGCCATGTGGAATTTCGTCATTAACAAGATTCAATATTTTTTCTCTAATAATTTCAGCAACAATCACACGTTCAGGCTGATCGGTAAAAGCGTCGCCATCAAAAAAATGACTACCCTCAACCGCGAGTTTTTTTAGCTCATTTATGAGAAGATCTATACCATCAGCTGTTTTGGCAGAGACCGGAACGATTGCTGAAAAATCAAATAATTCAGAGATATTATTTATCTGTGGAATTAAACTCGATTTATCTTGCAAAAGGTCTATTTTATTTATAGCCAAAACTGTTGGCAAATTTAAATTTTTTAGCTTTTTTATGAGCTCTGCCTCTCCTGGTTTTAGGTCTCTGTTAGCTTCAACAACAAAGAGACAAATATCTACAGAAGAAATAGAGCTTTTAATTGATTTCGTCATAAAGCTACCCAATTGAGTTTTTGGCTTGTGTAGACCTGGAGTATCCAAAAAGACGAGTTGAGTTTCATCTCTTGTTAAAACGCCAGTTATTCGGATTCTAGTTGTTTGAGGTTTTGCAGACACTATAGAAATTTTTTCTCCGATAATTGTATTTAGAATAGAAGACTTGCCCACATTTGGTATACCAACAATCGCAATAAAAGCAGATTTCTTTTCCATTATGCTAACTTCACCCGCTAACTGAGCAGTAAAACAATTTATCCCACCAATCCGACGAACGTAAATAAAACCTTAAAACTATGTATTTTTTGTTGTGTTCTATTTGTTATAATAATACGAAATGCCGCCAATAAAGCCCATTTGAGACATTATGGATTCTTCTTTTTCGCGCATTTTTACTCTTTCTATACCGCCATTTTCATGATTGTAGCCCAGCAAATGTAACATGCCATGAACAGTAAGATGACTTACTTCTTTTTGCAAACTGTTGCCATATTTTTGTGCTTGTTCTATAGCTTTTTCAATAGAGATTATAATATCTCCTAAAAGTTTATAACCGCTAGCAGGATCGGTGCTATAATTACCCGTCTCACCCAGCGAAAAAGACAGCACATCCGTTGGAATATTCTTTTTACGATATTTATAATTTAAATCTTTAATCTGTTCGTTATTTACGAAAGTAACACTAATTTCTATAGACCCTTCAAATCCTTCATTCCTTAAAACAGCATTACAGCAGCGCCTAACGAGCATGCGCAACCCAGTCGGAATTTTAACGTTTTTTTGATTATTATTAATAATTACTTTTATTTTATCCATACAAAAATTCGCTTACCCTTTTAAATTCATCCGTTACAAATAAAAAAGAAGTAACATGAAAAATTAAAGGCAAACTTACCCTCCCAACTATAAGTAAAAAGTAAATAGCTTAAAAACTGGGCATATCAGTCGAAATAAAAAGAAATTATTAGCAATAAAAAGCTATAAACTTATACTTTTTACTAAATTATAAATTCATTTTAGTTCATTATAACACAAAAAAAGGAACATGTCATTAAAAAACACGATTTTTTTTATTTTTGTAACAATTAACAATAGTTGCTCGAAATTCAACTTGTCGATTTTACCATTTTTACCTTTTTTTGTTTAAACTAACTTTCTAAAATTATTTCTTCTTGCACTGCAATGTTTTCTTCACAAATATAATCTGAAATTATAGTTGCTTTGCCATTTGAAATTTTTTCTTTTTTGTCTTTGCTTAATATTTTTATATCTTTTAGTTTTTCTTGCTCCTCTTGTTTTAATTCAATATTAGCTTTTTGCATTGCCTCTTCAGCAGATAATATTACTTTTTTGTCACAAAACTGTGTCCAAACTTCTTTATAGTAGCTAATTGGCAAAGATACTCCTGCAACTTCGATATTTTTTATTTTTACGTTTTTTTCAAAGTCTGCGCCAGGAATAGTTATTAAAGTTAAAGGCAGCTCAATACCAAACAGTTTAAGTCTTTTGCGCTCAACTACTTTACCGGTTTTTTGCCTTTGCGTCTGACATAACTCTACTTCTTTTTTTAAGCTATGTTTTGTCAAAGCAAAAACTTTTGCGTCAGCATGACGTATATTGCAAGTTGCGAAATCGTCTTCTACAAAACCGTTTATTAAAAGCTGACCTTTAACTACGGCGTCTCCATTTTTTATTTCTGGAGTTCCCTCATAAACTTCCATTCTTATTATCTGACCGTCGTTATTAGCTTTAACGTTGCACGGTGTTGTTTTTGGAATAATTTGTGGTGCTTCAACTTTTTCTTTAATTTCAAAACTTAAAATGCTACCTTTTATGTTAACAGAAACCCAAGAGATATTGCTGATTTTATTCATTATAATTTTTTCAATCATAGGAGGATCAATCTCGCTTTTTAAAGTTCCGGTGCATATTCCCAAACCGTTTATCAGAGTATTTAACTGATTTTTATCAGTCGCTTCTAACCCATTAATATCTATTGACCACACATAAAGAGATAAAAAATATAACGTTAAACCAAAGCATATAATACCCACAAAAATGCCTTTTCTTTTTTTGTATAACCGCACAAAGAATGGGAATCCACATTTATTTTTTATTTTAAGTTTTACACAACTCTGTTTTGCAATCCGCCTAAGAGCAAAATATTCGGATGCAATAACAGAACAATAAAGAAATTCTTTTTGTTTTTTTATGTTAAAAAGTCGTACACCAGATTTTGTAGCTTTGTTTATAAAAACCTCAGGAACAGATCCTTTTACTGTAAAAACAACGTATCCGCATAAAAATCTTATTATTTTGAGCATATTTTCCGCTTCCTTTAAGTTATAAACTCTATTGAAGTTATAAATCCTTCAACAACTAATGAGTCGGGCGTTAAACATTTTATTGATAAATTTCTACCCAAAAAAGAAGTTATCATTTTTCCGGTATTTATTCTAATTATATTGTCGTCATATTGCAGAATGCTTTTGCAACCTTCTATAGAAACTTCTCGGTTTGAATTCATCTCGAAATGCGCACAGTTTGATATAGCTCCGGTAGGTATTTGCATTTTGGATAGTACTGTATGTAATTTTTCTGTATTTTTTTGCTTGTTTTTTTTTCTTCCAAGCAACTAAAATTCCTCCTTAAAGTTCACGTAAAATTATTTGCGTACCATTACAATAAATTATGCAGGAATTTAAATAAAAATAACAAAACTACATATATATTAGCGGAGGTGCAAATATGTATAGAATTTTTTGTAATTTTTATTTTATAAAATTGTTTAAAAATATATTAGAATTTTTATTTATAGTGTCTTTATGTATAATTATCCTTATAAATCCACAAGTTTCTGCCTCTGGAGCAAAAACAGGTTTAATTTTTTGTACTAATATTTTAATCCCTTCGTTGTTTCCATTTATGGTTTTATCTTCGCTAATAGTTAAAATTGGTCTTTCAGATAAAATCAGCAAACTATTAGCTCCAATAACAAAGGCTATATTTAATTTGCCAGAAAGCAGCGCTGCGACTATTATATTAAGTTTTATCGGAGGCTATCCTACTGGAGCAATTGGAGTGAAAGAGCTTTTTCTACAAAAAAAAATAACCTCAAAGCAAGCCGAACAGATGCTGTTATTTATGGTTTGTGCAGGACCGGCTTTTATTTTAAGTGCAATTGGAGCGCAAATATCTAGCAGTAAATCAACTGGAATCATTATTTTTATTTCGCATATTTTGTCTGCATTAATTTTAGGAATTTTTTCTGGGCTATTTTATAAAGACGGAACATCTTGTGAAAATAAAATAATTTATCAACCAATTCCATTTTCTACAGCACTAGTCAATTCTTGTTTAAACGCAGCTATGGCAATGTTTAACATGTGTTCGTTTGTAATTTTATTTTCAGCTTTTTTAAATATAATTTTTAAAATCTTTGATTTTTTTTATTTACAATCGTCAATAATAAAAGTTGTAGCATCGGTTTTGCTAGAGGTTACCAACGGATGCATCGCTATAATAAACAATCATGCATCCACAGAGTTAATTGCTTTTGCGCTCGGTTGGGCAGGCTTGTGTATACATTTTCAAATATTTGCGATAACTAATTCAATTAATTTTTCTAAACTCAAATTTATTTTTTGCAGAGCGATTCATGGAGTTTTATCTGCAATAATAACGCATTTTTTGCTTATAGCCTTTAGTGCTCGCACTTCTTTAGATGTAATAAAATTGATATATTCTTCAAACCTTGCAGAGGGATATGTTTCAAAGGGTAGCATAGCAATTATTTTTTTATGCATAATTTTCCTTTTTTCTGTCAAATTTAAAAATCCGCGGAGTGATAATTTTGAAAGAAATAAAAAAAGAAAGTTTAAAAATTTTTTCCAAAAGTAACATCAAAAATTTATTTATAATTTTAATTATTAAATCCACAATAAACTTATTTTTAATTTTTATGGTTCTTCTTTCCATATATTCTTTATTAGACTTAAACTCAACTGAAGAAAAATTTTTTTATTTATTTGACAAGTATTTTTCTGCAATAAAAAATTTAAATGAATTTTCTTTTTCTACTACTATTATTTTTGTTTTAATGTATTCTTTTATAATGTTTATTCCTCTAAATATGGGCATTTATTTATGGTTTTCAAAAATAAAAAAAGATGATAAAACTCCATTGTTTACCATCTTTTATTATTATAAAAATTTAAAAGGCCTCCTTAAAGTAATATCATTTAAACTGTTTATGATGCTAAAATCCATTATAATTTTTATTTTTTTCTTTGTTCCAACAGTAGGAACATTTATTGTGGCATGTTTAAGAGTCAATTTTTTTTTGCAAGAGTCTCAAACTTTTTTAAGACTAATAATTTTGATTTCTGCTGTAACAATTTTGATTGCAATTATATTTTTTTTAAAATTCAGTCTGTCTCAGATTTCAGCAAATTTTATATTTGTTCTAAACGAAAACTCAAACATATTAACAATAATGAAAAGTTCCACTTTTTTAATTCACAATAACAGCAAAGAGTTTACAAAATTTTTGCTTTCTTTTTGGAACGATATTCTTCTATGTTTTTTAATAATACCCATTCCGTTTGTCTTTGCATATTTTAAAATGTGCTTGTACAAATTTACAAAAAAAATAATCTATAAACAAAACCAAGGGATCATAGCGATCCCTTTGACTCAAAAAGTTATAGACATAAATCTATAACTTTTCCGATTTTAATTCTGAAATACAATTTTTGCAAATACATTGGCCTTTAAAATTTATAACATCATCGCAAGAACCGCAAAAGCTACAAGCAAATTGATGTTTTGTTAAAACGATATTATCACCATCGACATATATTTCGAGTTTATCTTTCCTGTTTATATTCATAGTTTTTCTAAGTTCCATTGGTAAAACGATTCTTCCAAGCTCATCTATAGAGCGTACGATACCAGTCGATTTCATTTAGCACTATCCTTTCTGTAACTATTACTGTCGATTTTCATCGCAAATGTATATTTATTACATCAATAATACTATTTTCTTACAAATTTGTCAAATATATTTTTAAAAGTAAATAATGGAAATAATCATATTTTAAAAACTGCATAATATAATATTGCATAATGAAAAATGGTGATATTATGCTAAACTACATATGGGGATTTATAATTTTAATTAGTATAATTTGTGCGATTTTTACTGGAAATATGGAAGCACTTTCAAATTCTATATTAGTTGGGGCATCGGATGCAATAAATCTTGTAATTACTATGGCCGGCATGATGAGCTTGTGGTCTGGGATTTTAAAAATAGCAGATAGTGGCGGAATTACTTGTATTCTTGCTAAAATTTTTAAACCAGTCCTTAAGCATTTATTTAAAGATTGTCCAGAAAATAGTCCGGCTATGCGCGCTATTTGCATGAACATAACTGCTAATATTTTAGGTCTTGGCAATGCAGCCACTCCATTGGGTATTTCTGCAATGAAAGAGATGAAAAAACTAAATAAAAATTCTGACGTTGCCAGCAATAGTATGATAACTTTTGTTGTGATGAATACCGCCTCAATTCAGATCTTGCCAACAACGATGTCTATTCTACGACAAAAATACCATTCCGCAGCTCCCTTCGACATAGTTCCCGCTGTTTGGATTTCATCTGTTGTAGCGCTATTAGTTGGAATAACTCTTGCAAAAGTATTAGAAAAGTGAGGATTTTTATTTGAGTAAATTTAGCTTTTATATTATGCCGTGTATGATTGGCTTTATAGTGGTTTTTGGTCTAGTAAAAAAAGTACCGATATTTGATGTTTTTCTTTCTGGAGCAGAGGAAGGGTTAACATCAACTTTTTCTATAGCTCCTTCTTTAATTGGCTTAATTATGTCTGTTTCGATGCTAAAAGCATCTGGGGCATTAGATGTTATTACTTCGTTGTTAGAACCTGTGGGAAACTTACTTGCTGTGCCAAAAGAGACTATTCCTCTAATGCTGCTTAGGCCAATATCTGGTAGTGGATCTCTTGCATTTATTGATTCAATTTTTAAATCTTTTGGTCCAGATAGCTTTGCAGGAAGAGTCGCTTCAGTAATGATGGGTTCAACAGAAACTACTTTCTATGCGATCGCAATATATTTTGGCGCTGTCGGGATAAAAAACATTCGACATACTATCTTCGCAGCTCTTGTTGCCGACTTAACTAGTTTTATCTTTTCGATTCTTATGGTAAGATTATTTTTTACATAATCGCTGTGAATTTTTGTGTAAAATTCACACATTACAAGGGGCATTATTAATAATTTATTTTATATTTTTTGCTAAAAACGCTTAAATTACTTGTAATATAAAAAAATTTATGATAAAATATTATTAATATATTCGTAAGGATGGGCAATTATGAAAAAGAATTTTCTTGCACTAGTTATTGCGATTTCTGTACCGTTTTCTTCATTAAATGCTAGATATTGCTTAGCAGATGAAAGTTTTACATCTAGAAGCTATTTAGGTCAATTTGATTATAATTTTGATCGAAAAATGAAAAACAATTATAAATTAGACGAAATTAATGAAGAAGAAATTCAAATGTTAAAACAGAGAGTCAAAGAGCTAGAAAAAAAAGAATTTAGAAATGCCAATAAAAAACCTTCTTTTTGGAGATCGACTTGGAATTCGGTAAAATCTATTTTTAAAGCAATTTTTTCTGTAGGTTTAGGTGCTACAGCAGCAGGAGGAGCCTTATTTGGAGCAGCGATTTTAATTTCAGGATCGATTCTTTCTGGAAAGGCAATTTATGACTGTGTGACAGATGATAAATGCCATTTTACAGATAACTCTTTCTTGAAAAAATTTGACAGGAGCAATTTTAAAAAGACATTTTCTTCTTTAAGAGATCTAACACTGTATATACTTAACCACGTTAATTTTATAATTGTTAAAGATTTTTCAGAGGATGAGTAGTTTTATTAAAGCAACTAAGCTGTATTTCATGCGAAAATATCTGTTAATAAACTGTTTTGTTGCAGTTTTACATCACAAGTCAATATTTGTGATGTTTTTGACATCGTGTGTTTAAAAACAAGACTTAATTTTTGTGTTTGATTGATTGCTGTTGAAAACATAGTTGAAAAGGTTGAAAAAATAAAAATTTTCCACAACCATGTTAAAAATACAAATGGCGATATAATTGATTTTTTTTGAGAACTTGTGGATTAAACTGTTAATTTGAGTGTTTATGTTGAAAAAAGTTAAAATAAATCGAAAGTGTGTTTATAATGGGCTTTAATATAAATGTGAAAATAAAAAAAATTAAAGAAGATGCAATAATCCCAACATATGCAACAGAAGGAGCTGCGGGTGTGGATTTATATGCGTGTATTGAAAAAGAAGTTAAACTGGAACCTGGTGAGTTTGCTTTGATTCCTGTAGGATTTGCAATTGAGCTGCCAGACAGAAATTGGGGTGCGTTTATTTTTGCAAGAAGCGGGCTAGCTATAAAAAATGGGATTTCACTCACAAACTGCGTAGGTGTGGTTGATAGTGATTATAGAGGCGAGATTTGTGTAAATTTGAAAAATTTTAGCAGAGAAATTTATGTTGTTAAAAAAAATGAAAGAATTGCTCAGATGGTAATAATGCCTGTAGCAACAGTTTCTTTTTTTGAAGCTAGCACTTTAAATGATACTATTCGCGGAAAAGCTGGATTTGGCTCTACTGGGAAATAAAATCACTATTTGCAGCGAGTGTGTTACTTGTGGGTTAGGAGTAGTGAACTGCTGTGTGGGTAAATTCTGCAGCCGACTCATGCAATACTGTTAATAGATATTACTAATTTACAAAAACATAAATTGTGAATTAAAATAACACGAAAATAATTAAAAATTTATGTGTTTTGGAGATAGTTTTTAATTTTATATTTTTTTCTTGAGAAAAATATATGCACTGTAGTATAATGTTGTAGGATAGCATGTTTATGTTAATCTATGGCTTGATTTTGAAGGGGGCAAGTTTTTAGAATGTTTTCAAGAGACATAGGTATAGATTTAGGAACAGCCAACACTTTGGTTTTTATGAGAAATAAGGGAATAATTTTGCGAGAACCATCGGTAGTTGCTGTGGATGTTAATACCGACACTGTTTTAGCTGTAGGACTGCAGGCTAAAAATATGATCGGTAGGACTCCTGGATCTATTGTAGCAGTGTGCCCGCTTAAGGACGGTGTTATTGCAAACTTCGATATTACGGCAACTATGCTTAAGCATTTTATAAGAAAAACAGTTAAGACGAGTATATTTAGTAAGCGCCCAAAGGTTGTGGTTTGTATCCCCGCTGGAGTTACTGAGGTTGAGAAAAGAGCGGTGGAAGATGCGACACGTCAGGCTGGAGCAAAAGAAGTTGAGCTGATTCAAGAACCAATGGCCGCTGCTATTGGAGCAGGGTTGCCTGTGGCAGAACCTACGGGTAGTATGGTGGTTGATATTGGCGGAGGGACTTCGGAGATCGCTGTTATATCTTTAGGAGATATCGTGACATCACAGTCAGTTAGAGTAGCGGGAAATAAGTTTGACGAGGCTATTGTGGCGTATATTAAACGAAAATATAATTTACTTGTTGGAGAACGTACAGCAGAAAATATTAAAATTCAGATAGGATCCGCTTTTGAATATGAAAATGAAGGGTCAATGGAAATTAAAGGACGAAATTTAGTTGATGGTCTACCAAAACATATAGAAATAACTGCTGAGGAAGTTCGCGAGGCACTGTGTGACTCTTTGCAAGCCATTGTAGACGCTATAAAAAGTACGCTCGAAAGAACTCCGCCAGAATTGGCTGCGGATATTATTGACCATGGAATTATGTTAACTGGTGGTGGCGCTTTGCTACGTGGACTTGATAAATTGATTGCTCAGGAAACTAGAATAGTTGTGCATGTTGCAGAAAATCCACTCGACTGTGTTGTGGATGGAACAGGAAAACGCTTGGAGCTGATTTTGCCAAGAAATTATTATAAAAACAAAAACTATTAGTTAATTTTTATTTATATATTTTTTAGTATTTTATTTTTTATTTTAGCGGGGACCATATTCATTGGATCTCCGCTTGTTTGATAGTGAGTATTTTATGCTTTTAGGTCGTTTTTTGTAGAGGAGGCTGGAGTTTGAAAAAGTTTTTTATGAGAAATGGTTTTAAACTTTTTGTTGCCTGCGTTTTTATATCTGTTGGAGTTTTAATTTTAAATTTTGTTCCGGGAGCTAATGCACTGCCTTCGTTGATGGACTATATTTTAACTCCTATGCAAAAAATTTCGAGTAAGGTTACAGATAAGGCTATGTCTGTTTTGCCTAAAGAGAAGAAGTCTGCCCAGGAGTACGAAAAAGAAATCCAGAATTTGAAATTAGAACTTAAAAGAATGAGGACTATTTTAGTAGATTATTATGATGTTAAACGCGAAAATGCACAATATCTAAAATTTTATGACTTAAAAAAACAAAATAAATCCCTAAGTTTTAAGACTGCGGAAGTGATTGCTAAAGACCCTAATGACCTGTTTTTTGGCTTTACTTTGGATAAAGGGACAAGTGAGGGAATTTCCATAAATGATCCGGTTATTACTGAAAATGGATTGATTGGCAGAGTGGCGTCGGTTAATAAGCACTCTTGTAAAGTTAAGACTATTTTGTCCCCAGAATATAAAATTGGAGTTATTGATAAAGCTTCTGGAGATAGTGGAGTCATTATTGGCAAAAAATCTTTGGCGAACGAAAATAAAACCGCTATGATGTATATTTCTGCTCAAAATAAAATGAATCCGGATGATATTATTGTTACTACTGGGTTGGGTGGCATCTGCCCTAAAGATTTGCCCGTGGGAAAAATTAAAGAAATTAAAAATGATGATTATGACTCTTCTTTTTTTGCTGTTATTGAACCGTTTGATGACATTAAATCTTTAATAGATGTTTTTATTGTTACTGAGTTCCAGGGGAAGGGGAATATCATTTCGGAATCTTTGCCTACGGTTACAGGATGATTTTTCTTAATATAGCATAAAGCGCCTGCAATATAGGGGGCGCAACAAATTTTTTCTTTGAGGAGAGCGTTTTTATGTCTTCGCTTTATAAGTGTGTCCGCTTTTTTGCGTATATATTAGAAATTATAACCTTTTTTATAGTCGAACAAGTTCCTAATTTAATTCCTAGTATAAATAATGTTAAACCAATAATTCTATTGCCTATTGCTATAATGATTGCTCTGTTTGAAGGGCAAAAAGTTGGACTTGTTTTTGGATTTGTGGTGGGACTTTTTTTAGATGTAGGCGCAGTAGGTGTAATTGGTTTCAATTCTGCAGTGATGACTTGTTTGGGTTTTTTAGTAGGCAATACGGCCCAAAAAATTATAAAATTTAATTTGATTACATCTATTGCTTTTGTAATTGCCTTTACTTCTGCATTTTATATGCTGCACTTTGTTTTTAAATTTTTATTGCATGGTTACTCTGATATAGCTTATACCTTTTTAAACCACTATATTATAGGAATGTTTTATACAGTAGCGATTTCTCCGATTGTTTACTTTTTTAATAAGGCGTTGGCGGTTAACATTAAGTCTAGAGAATAATAAAAAGGTGAAAAAGTATGAATTTAAAAGGAAAATCACGATATGTTTTTTGCATTGTTTTGATCGTTTTTATTTTTTCTTGCTATGTTGTAAGATTAGTAGACTGGCAAATTGTTAATGGAGAAGTATATAGAGAGCGCGCCAACCGCAGCAGTATATACCGCAATAAAACAGACGCTTTGCGTGGAGAAATCCTAGATGTTAATGGCGTAGGTTTTGTAGAAAATCTTACTGGATATAAAATACTTATAGATAGATTTGCGCTGCCAGCCGAAAAAGAAAATCAGACAATCTTAGACTTAATTGCGCTACTAAAATTAAAAAACGAACCTTTTATAGATGAACTACCTATAAAGTTAATTTCTGGCGGCCAGTTTGAATTTGTGGAGGGAAAAGAAAAAGAAATTAAAGAACTAAAAGGCAAAAATAGACTTAATCTAAATTCATATTCAACGGCAAGCGAGTGTATGGAAAAATTGGCTAAAAAATATAATTGCGAAAATTTTGAGCCAAAAATAAAACGTGATATTGTTAGTGTGAAATATAATATGGATGTCAATGGTTATTATGACTCAATGGCTAGTTCTTATATTTTTGCCGACGACATTAGTTCGGAGCTTTTGATGATTGTTTCGGAAAAATTTCAAGATAATCAAGGTGTAAGAATAGGTCTTTCTGCTAAGCGACAGCCTGTTAATTCTGACTTAGCGCCACATATTATTGGTTCTGTAGGAAAAATTTCTGAAGAACAATATGAAACGTTCAAAGATAAAGGTTATTCTTTAGCAGATGTTGTGGGTAAAAGTGGAATCGAATCGGTTATGGAAGAATATTTGCATGGAGTTGCTGGCGAAAAAAAAGTTGAAGTTGCAAAAGATGGTTCGGTTCTGCATACCCCAAATGCTAAAGAAGCTAAACCTGGCAACACAATATATTTAACTATTGATTCTAGGCTTCAAAAAGCGGCCAATGAATCTCTTGCAAGGGCAGTTCGGTCTTCTGGCCAGTACGACTGTGTTGCTGGAGGAGTGGTAGCTTTGAGTGTTAAAGATTTTTCTGTTTTGGCGGCGGCTACTTATCCTAGCTACGATTTGGCAAAATTGAGCGAACCAGGATATTATTCTCAGCTGGTTAACGATAAAACAAATCCTTTATTTAACCGAGCCTTCCAAGGCGTGTTTGCTCCAGGCTCTATATTTAAACCTTTGGTGGCTTGTGGAGCTCTAGAAGAGGGCGTTTTGACACCAGAAGATAAGGTTAAATGCGTGGGCATTTATCACTATCCTGGTCATAACTTTACAACAAAATGCTTGGGAGTGCATGGTAATGCAGATTTAAACTATGCAATGGCTAAATCTTGCAATGTTTATTTTTCAGAAGTTGGCAGACGTTTAGGAATAGAAAATATGAATCTTTATTCAAAAAAATTTGGACTAGGAGTTAAAACAGGCATAGAACTAACTGAGACCGCTGGAGTATTGGCTGGACCGGAATATAGTAAGTCAATTGGCTCAAGATGGAGCAATTTGGTTACTATAAAGGCTGCAATTGGCCAGTCAGATAATCAATTTTCTCCGTTACAATTGGCAACGTATGTAGCAACCATTGCAAGTGGAGGCAATCGATATAGAACGCATCTTATAAGAAAAATAACAGATTATCGCAGAGAAAATATTATTATGGAAAATAACCCGGACACTCCAGAACTTATTGATACATCAGGGGTCTCGCAAGAACATCTAAATATGGTCAAAAATGCAATGCGTCAGGTTGTACTTTCAGGCACAGCTACAAATTTTAATAATTATATTGTGCCAATAGCTGCCAAAACTGGGACAGCTCAAAATAGTGGCTCGGATCATACAACTTTTATTTGCTTTGCGCCGTATGAAAACCCAGAAATAGCTATAGGAGTGGTTATTGAACATGGCGTCAAAGGTATGATATCTAAAATTGTGGCAAAAGATATTATGGATGCTTACTTTGGAGCTAAATAAAATGTTTAATATATTTTTATAAAAAAGTAGTTGATTTTTACCCTAAATAAGGTGTATAATTATTCTGTTAGTTGTAAATTTTTGCATTTTTTATTGAATTTCGTTTTTATTTGTGATATAATCCTTTTTATGAGATTTTTGTCTACTATTTGTAGGCTTCGTTTTTTGTTGATTTATGTATATACTTTGTGTATATTTATTATATTAGGAGTGAATTTTTATGAATATTGCGCTTATAGCTCATGATGCTAAAAAAGAATTAATAGTACAGTTTTGCATTGCTTATTCAGGGATTTTAAATAAACATAATCTATGTGGAACGGGAATTACTGGCAAAATGATCTCTGAGGCTACTGGACTTAAAATTCAAAGGTTTTTAAGCGGAACTCAGGGCGGTATGCAACAAATCGCGGCAAGAATCGCTTGTAATGAGGTTGATATGTTACTATTCTTTAGAGACCCTATGAGGCAAAATACTATGGACGCTAACGACGAAAGTTTGCTCCGACTTTGCGACATGCATGGGATCCCGTTGGCTACTAATATTGCTACAGCGGAGGTTTTAATTCATGGACTCGATAGAGGAGATCTGGAATGGAGAAATATTGTTAGTCCGCATAGTTAATTTTAAGTACATATTTAAACCGGCAAGCTAGATTTGTCGGTTATTTTTTAATTTATTTTGAATTTGGGAGTTTATTTTTATGAATTTATTAACAAAAGCGGTTAGAGGTACGCAGGACATATTGCCAGCAGATAGTTATAAATGGAAGTTTGTTCAGAATATTATGCTGAATGAGGCAAATTTGTATGGATTTAAAGAAATTCGAACTCCTGTATTTGAGCATACAGAACTTTTTGATAGAGGCGTTGGAGATGACACGGATATAGTTCAAAAAGAAATGTATACGTTTAATGATAAAGGAGGCCGCTCTTTAACACTAAAACCAGAAGGTACTGTTGCTGCGGTTAGGGCTGTGCTAGAGCATGGCCTTTTGAACGATGGAGTTCCTTTAAAGTTAACTTATATTACACCTTGTTATAGATATGAAAAACCTCAATCAGGAAGATATAGGGAGTTTTATCAGTTTGGGGTCGAGACTTTTGGAGCAGCTTCTCCAGAAGCAGATGTAGAAATTATCTGTTTGGCAACTACTTTATTTGAGCGGTTAGGAATATTGGATCTGTCGCTAGAGATTAACTCTATTGGATGTCCTAAATGTAGGCAGGAGTATCGATCTGCCTTAAAAAAATATTTTGAGAAGTACCGTGAGAATCTTTGCTCGACTTGTATCGTTAGACTTGAAAAAAATCCTATGAGAATAGTGGATTGTAAAAATCCTGATTGCCAAAAAATTGCAGCAGATGCACCTAGTATTATCGATTTTTTATGCAAAGACTGTAGGCTGCACTTTAATGATGTAAAAAATTATTTAAACGGTGCCGGCATTACCTATAAGATAAATCCTAAAATTGTTAGAGGCCTCGATTATTATACCCGAACAGTTTTTGAGTTTGTTTCGAGTTTAGATTCTAATAGAAATTTAGTCTGCGGCGGTGGAGGAAGATACGACGGTTTGATTGAGGAAATAGGTGGACCTACGACACCTGCAGTTGGTTTTGGAATAGGAATAGAACGCCTGATTCTCTTAATGCAGTCACAGGGAATAGAAATTCCAAAACCAAACCGTTGCGATGTATTTATTGCAACAGCAGACAAATCTGCACAGGCTAAAGCGCTATCTTTGTCAAAAATATTGCGAGAAGCTTCTTTTTATGCAGAGTTTGATATCGTTGAAAAAAGTCTTAAAGCTCAACTTAAATATGCAAACAAAATTAATGCCAAATTTTTGCTGGTTTTAGGCGAAAAAGAACTTGCGGAAAAAAAAGCTGAGATAAAAAATATGGATTCAGGAGAAAAATTTGTGATTAGCCTAGATAATAATTTTTTTATTGAAGTTAAAAACATTTTAACAAATTAATTTAATAAAAGATAAAAAATCCATCTTGCCATTAGCTCGATGGATTTAATAATCTAAGATTTTTATTCTACACAATTGCAACTTCCGTGCTCGTGATCGCAACATGGAATCTCTCCGACAATTGGAGTAGGATTAATTCCTTTTTTAGTGTAATAATCCGCAATAGCAGATTTTATTGCTTGCTCAGCCAAAACAGAACAATGGATCTTGACTGGAGGCAAGCCATCCAGAGCTTCCATAACGGCCTTATTTGTAAGCTTTAGCGCCTCATCGATAGTCTTTCCTTTTATAAGTTCTGTTGCCATAGAACTGGTTGCAATTGCTGCTCCACAGCCAAATGTTTTAAATTTCACATCAGTTATAACATTATCTTTAACTTTAATGTACATCTTCATGATATCGCCGCATTTTGGATTCCCAACTTCACCAATACCGTCGGCTTCTAGCATTTCGCCAACGTTTCTTGGGTTAGCAAAATGATCCATAACTTTTTCACTATATGCCATAAAAATCACTCCTTCTTTATAAATTTATTTATTTTTGGCAATAATTTTCTCCCACAGTGGAGACATGCTTCTTAATTTTTCTACAATAGGCGGCAAAACGTCTATAATATAATCAACATCATCCATTGAATTTTCATCGCTAAGTGAGAGTCTTAATGAGCCATGGGCAATTTCGTGTGGCAATCCAATTGCCAACAAAACATGGCTTGGATCGAGCGATCCAGAAGTGCATGCAGATCCAGACGACGCACATATTCCCTTAGATTCTAACATCAAAAGCAAAGATTCTCCTTCAATGCCATTAAAGCTCATATTCACATTGCCAGCCAATCTTTTGGTTCTATGCCCGTTTAGCCGAGAGTACTCAATTTTTGATAGATTTTCTATAAGTTTATCGCGCATTGCAGTTAATTTTTCTTCACGTTTAATCATTCCATCGCAAGCAACTTTTAACGCGGCTGCCATACCAACAATTCCCGCAACGTTTTCCGTTCCGGCTCGACGTCCTCGTTCTTGAGCTCCGCCTTCAATAAGCTGATCGAGCGCAATCCCACGCCGGACATAAAGTGCACCAACACCTTTAGGTCCATGAAATTTATGGGCTGAGATAGATAACATATCGATATTTTGATCATTTACGTCAATTTTAATATTGCCTACAGCCTGTACTGCATCGGTATGAAACAGAACTTTATGTTTACGACAAATATTGCCAATTTCTTTAATAGGCTGGATGGTTCCAATCTCGTTATTAGCGTACATAACGGTAACTAGTGCAGTTTTATCCGTAATAGCCTGTTCAAGTTCAGCTACACGAATGATCCCGTCCTCATGAACGTCTAGATAAGTAACTGAAAAGCCTTCTTTTTCGAGAGACTTAATAGGATGCAAAACAGCGTGATGTTCGAATTTAGATGTAATTATATGATTTTTGCCTTTTTTTATTAGGTTATGAGCAACACCTTTAATAGCCCAGTTATTAGACTCGCTGCCACAGGACGTAAAAAAAATTTCATTAGAATTAGAGCCCAAACAGCTTGCAATAATTTCTCTAGCATCTTCTATGGCCTTTTTGGCAGCTTGCCCCAATAAATAGACACTAGAAGGATTGCCAAACTGTGATTCGTAAAATGGTAACATAGCGTTTAATGCAATTTTAGAAACAGAAGTAGTTGCAGCATTATCTGCATATATAATTTTCTCCATAAGAGTCACCTTCACAAAAATTTATTTATTAAGAATATTATATAACTATAAAAAATTTTGTTCAAGAGACTAAAGAGACCTCTGGCTAGCTTTAGCTGCCGCAGAGACAGCTAATTTATCGCAACGTTCATTTTCTGGATGGCCAGCGTGACCTTTGACCCAAACTATCTCTACGTTATGCTTATCGATAAGAGCAAGGAGTTCTCCCCATAGATCCGAATTAAGTGCGGGAGATTTATCTGACCGACGCCAACCATTGCTTTGCCACTTTTTAGCCCAGCCTTTTAAAATTGCATCACATAAATATTTTGAGTCGCTATAAATGGTAATTTTACAAGGCTCTTTAAGCAATTTAAGCGCCTCTATAACAGCAATAAGTTCCATACGATTATTTGTGGTTACAGGTTGGCTTCCGAAAATTTCTTTTTCGTATCCATTATAACGTAAAATTGCGCCCCATCCGCCAGGACCAGGATTACCCAAACAGGAGCCATCTGTAAAAACATCAACTTTTTTCAAATATTTTGTACGTCTAACTTGCAGAGCTATGCTTGTTAGTCGCACATACACCTCTCTTTTTAAAAATAAATTATTTGATTTTTAATTATTATATCAGCAAAATAAGGTTATATCAAGCAAACAAATTATATTTAAACGACTAGCGTTGCTCTTGTTGGATAATAATATTTATTAACAGTTTATATATGTTTTGCTTGACAGGTATATAATCAAAATGTTAAAATTACAATAATATTAAGTGGTCGGTTTTGGTAATAGATTTGTTTTTGAATCTGTTACTATGTTTATTTAATTATAAAATTTTTGCTTTATATTCAATTTGCTCCGGCACCGTTTGCGGAGAATTATTTTAATTGTTTAAGTTTTTATAATTAAAACTATAAATTTATTTTATGTTTATGGAGGTATTTTTTTACAATGATAAATCAAAAAGATAATTTAAATGGAGCTAGATCTTTGCCAATTGCTCCTAAAAAACAACATCCCTCGAGGATGATTAATAAACAAGCTGATCAGATTTTATCGGCTAAAAGTGTGCCCACAGAGAGCAAAACCAATTTAAATATTAAAAAAATTAATTCTGACGGATCTGAAAAGAATAATAAAAACTCAAAAAAAATTATAGAAAGAAAAGAGTCTACTAATAAAACCAATAAAAATCAAAAGGTTAATAACAAAAAGAAAATTTCTGATGGCTCAAACAATAATTTGAAAAAAATTTCTACAAAAAAAAGCAGCAGATATGCTGGAAATAAAAAATCGAATATGCCATCTATAAAAGTGGCATTTTTGGGTGGACTTAATGAAATAGGTAAAAATATTACTGTATTTGAGTGCGAAGGAGACATGTTTGTGCTGGACTGCGGCATGACCTTTCCGGATGGTGACATGCTTGGAGTAGACCTTGTAATACCAGAATTTTCTTATATAGAAAAAAATATCGATAAAGTAAAAGGTGTGGTGATTACTCACGGCCATGAGGATCATATTGGAGCGTTGCCATATTTGTTAAAAAAGGTGAACATCCCAATTTATGGCACATCTTTTACTATTGGTCTGATTGAAGGAAAACTAAAAGAACATAATCTGCTCAATAAGGCAAAGTTGAATGTGGTTAAAGCAGGTCAAAAAGTAAAACTTGGGTGCATGCAAGTCGAATTTATTCACGTTAATCACTCGATTCCTGATGCTGTGGGTGTTGCTATTTATTCTCCGGCAGGAACTCTTGTGCATACTGGAGACTTTAAAATAGATTGTACTCCGCTTCAGGGAAAAATGATTGATCTTGGACGATTTGCGCAAGTTAGTGCAGAGGGTGTATTGGCTTTTTTTGCGGACTCTACAAATGCCGAACGCGCTGGGTATACTACCACCGAGCAAAAAGTTATGGCTTCGTTTGAAAAGCTTTTTAGACGAGCAGAAAATAATAGAATTATTATAGCTTCTTTTGCTTCAAATATTGCAAGAATTCAGCAGATTGTGAACTGTGCAGCAAAATATGACAGAAAAGTTGCGTTTTCGGGCAGAAGCATGATAAATTATATGGATATTGCAGGTGAACTTGGGTTCCTTAATATTCCAGAAGGAGTTATAATTGATATAGACCTGTTGAATAAATATCCGAAAGAAAAAACTGTTTTATTAACTACTGGGAGCCAGGGGGAACCTATGTCTGCTCTGACTAGGATGGCGTACTCTGATCATAAAAAAGTTGAGGTGGGGCCTGACGACTTTATCATAATTTCTGCAAACCCAATTCCTGGCAACGAAAAAATGATTGGAGCGGTTGTCAACGAGCTTTTAAAAAAAGGCTGTACTGTAGTTTATGAGTCTATGTATGAGGTGCATGTTTCGGGGCATGCTTGTCAGGAAGAATTGAAAATAATGCAAGGAATCGTTAAACCAAAATATTTTATTCCTGTTCATGGAGAACAAAAACATCTGCGTCACCACGCACAATTAGCTAAAAATATGGGAATGAAAGATTCAAATATTTTTATTGGAGATATTGGAGATATAGTTGAAATTAATCAGAATTATATGAGACCACTCGGCAAGGTGCCTGCGGGCAGAGTTCTGGTTGATGGCTTGGGTATTGGTGATGTTGGAAGCATTGTGTTGAGAGACAGAAAACATTTGGCACAGGATGGCTTAATAGTTGTTGTGTGCACTATTGATTTTTCTAATGGATATATTGTTTCGGGGCCGGATATAGTTTCGAGAGGGTTTGTTTATGTGCGCGAGTCGGAATCATTGATGGAATCTGCAAAAAATAAAGTTGCTAGAGTTTTAGAGGATTGTAATAAAGACGGAATTCGTGAATGGGGGATATTGAAAACTAAAATTAGAGATGAATTATCAAAGTTTTTCTATGAGCAGACAAAAAGAAGTCCGATGATTTTACCAATAATTATGGAAGTATAGTCTTTTTTGCTTTTGCGGGGGTGCTTCTTTGAAAAAAAAAGTTTGGATCACAACTCCAGTGATTTTGGCAGTAAATATATTGATGCTTGCTATGACAGGCGCTAGCTGGTATTTTAACAAATATATTTTTTTTGTGGAGTTAATATTAACTCTGCTGGCATTTATTTTGACGTTTAAGGATATGTTGGGATTTAAAAAATATGTTAAAATAATAGTAAATGACGCTGTAAAAATGCACTCTAACCATGAGAATTTTTTAAAGCTTACGCCTTTTGCTGCAATTATAGTTGGTTCTGAAAATGAAATAGTTTTTGCTAATGACATTTTTATAAAAACGGTTGCTCAACAAGAAATTTGTGTTGGAGAATCAGTAGAAAATTTTTTGAATGATAAGAATATCGATGATATTTTAAAAAGTAATGGAACAGATATTTCTTATAATGGAAAAAGATATAATGTATATGGGGCAGAGTATCACAAAATAAAAGTGCTGTATTTTATCGATGATACTTATTATAAAGAATCAACCTTTGAGTATTTAGAAAGTCGCCCGGCTATTATACTTATTACGTTTGATAACAAAGAAGAACTTTTGAGAGATATTGAAGTAGAACAAAGTAGTCAGATTGTAGCAAAGGTTGAACAACAACTGCAAAATTGGGCAAAAAATGCAAATGGAATCTTTAAAAGACTTAATGATAATATCTATATGATGATTGTTCAGGAGAGATATTTAAGAGAATTTATTAATAAGAAATTTGAAATTCTTGAGTCTATAAGAAATGTGAAACTTGATGATAAAAAATATGCTACAATATCAATAGGCGTTGGTAGAGGGGCCGATAGCCTTAAAGAAAATGAACTTTGGGCTAAAAAAGCAATAGAAATGGCACTTGGTAGAGGAGGAGATCAAGCAGTTGTAAAACAAAAAGGTAACTATGCGTTTTTTGGAGGAATATCTAAAGGGACAGAAAAATTAGATGCGGTAAGAACAAGGGTTATAGCTAATACTTTGCTTGAACATATTAGACAGAGCGATGTTGTGCTTATTATGGGGCATAAATATTCAGATTTGGACAGTGTTGGAGCTTGTATAGGCATGTGGAGTGCTATAACTAAGGGTCAAAAAAAAGAAGCTTATATTGTCTTTAATGAATTTTCGACTTTGGCAGGAAGCCTTGTGCATAATGTAAAAAGATCTACAGAAAAAAAAGTATTTATAAATGATCAAAGTGCAATTAGTTTGATAAATGATAAAACTTTGCTGATCATTTTGGATACTCACTCTCCAAACTTCGTTGAGGACTTTTCTGTTTATCAAAAATGTAAGAGTGTTGTTGTAATTGATCACCACAGAATGATGATTAACCATATAGAAGAAGCACTAGTGTTCTATCACGAACCATCAGCCTCGTCATCTTCAGAGATGGTAACCGAGTTGATTCAGTACTTTGGCGAAAACTTTTTAACTTCGACTGAAGCAGAGGCGCTTCTTGCTGGAATCATGTTGGATACCAAAAATTTTGTTTTAAAAACCAGCGTGAGAACTTTTGAAGCAGCTGCATTTTTAAGAAAAAATGGTGCAGATACTGTTTCAGTAAAGCGACTTTTTTCAAATACAATTGCAACTTATAAAGAAAAGTATCAATTGGTGGCATCGGCCGAGATTTTTAACAGCTTTGCTGTTGCTGTTGCACCAAAAGATATGAAGGATATCCGAATTGCATCGGCACAAGCAGCAGATGAACTATTGGATATTCAGGGAGTAAAAGCCTCTTTTGTTATATACTGGGATAACGATATGGTTAATGTTTCGGCAAGATCTATGGGAGATGTTAATGTTCAGCTTTTGATGGAAAAACTTGGTGGTGGAGGCCATCAGACGATGGCAGGAGTGCAAATAAAAAACGTTAGTTTAGAACAGATTAGAGAAAAAATTATCGAAATGATTACATCTATAAAATGATATAATTGATTTATTGGAGGGCTAAAAATGAAAGTAATTCTGTTGAACGATGTAAAAGGAAGCGGGAAAAAAGGTGAGATTGTAAATATTTCGGATGGATATGCACGGAATTTTTTGTTGCCTAAAAAACTAGCAAAAGAAGCGACTCCAGGCGCTATAAACGAGCTTGAAAATGCAAAAAAGGCTATGCAGCATAAATTAGATGAGGAGATAAAAAAAGCTAAAAAGAGTGCCGAAATTTTAAATGGGAAGCCAGTAAAACTCGTTGCAAAAGCAGGAGAAGAAGGTAGACTCTTTGGGTCTATTACGGCTAAAGAGATTGTGACTGAGATTAAAAAAATTTATGATATTTCGATAGATAAAAGGAAAATATTTTTAAAAAATGAGATAAAATCTCTTGGTACATATGAAATTGAGGTTAAGTTGCATAACGGAATAACAGCTAAGATGAAAGTTTTTGTTACAGAGGAATAAGGGGAAGACCTAAAAAGGAGTAAAAAATGGACGAAGTTAAAATAACATCTGGGTATGATGGCCTAAAATTACCTTTTAGTGCTGAAGCAGAACAATCTGTTTTGGGAGCTGTATTGTTGGATTCGCAATGTTTGGACAGAGTTGCAGAGATCTTGCCAAAGCCAGATTATTTTTATTTGACAAACCACAAAATAATTTATTCGACTATGCTTGAAATGTTTACGCTTGGTCAACCTATCGATTTTATTACGGTTCTTGATAATTTGAAAAAAGAAGAAAATTTTGATGAATCTAATATAAAAACATATTTATTACAGCTCGCCCAAATCGTCCCGTCGATAAAAAATGCTCAAACTTATGCTTATATTGTTAGAGATAATTACGATGTGAGAACTTTAATTACAACGGCCAGAGATATAATCGAAGAGGCATCCGGTGGCACAGAAGATGCTGCAACGCTTTTGGATTCGGCAGAACAAAAAATTTTTGATATACGTCAAGGCAAAAATATGCAAGGGTTGCAGCGGATTAGTGAGACAATTATTGAAACATTTGATAGACTCGATATGTTAAATTCAGATGATAAACAGTTGTATCAGGGAATTCCAACAGGAATGAAAGATTTAGATGAGACTATAACTGGACTTAACCGGTCGGACCTAATTTTGCTTGCAGCAAGGCCTGGCATGGGCAAAACGAGTTTTGCGCTTAATATTGCACGTCATGTGGCAATAAAAGAGAAAAAGAAGGTAGCTTTTTTTTCTCTAGAAATGACAAAAGAACAGCTTACTTCTAGGCTGCTTTCGATGGAAGCATTGGTTAGCGGAGTAAAGTTGAGAACTGGAAAATTACAAGACGATGAATGGATTCGATTGATAGAAGCAGGAGATATTTTATCTAAAGCAGAAGTCTATTTTGACGATACACCTGGAATTACCGTGCCGGAGATGAAGGCAAAACTTAGACGTTTAAAAAACGTTGATCTGGTTGTTATAGATTATTTACAGCTGATGTCTGGTGGCCGAAGATCTGAAAATAGAGTACAGGAGGTCTCGGAGATTACGAGAAATTTAAAAATTATGGCAAAAGAAATTAATGTTCCTGTGGTTACACTTTCTCAACTTTCTCGTGCCAGCGAGCAGAGAAGCGATCATCGGCCGCTATTATCGGATCTACGAGATTCTGGCTCTATCGAACAAGATGCAGATATTGTTTTATTTCTCTATAGAAGCGACTACTATAAAGATAAATCAAGTGTGGACGAAAATGAAGATAGAAATAGTGGAGAGTGCATAATAGCTAAAAACCGTCATGGAGAAACCAGGGCTCTTCCGTTGCATTGGCAGGGCGAATTTATGAGGTTTACTGCCAAAGAGGTTCTGCGCAATGACTATTAATAAACTTGATTCTATTAGAGAAAAAATTAACAGAGCTATTTTAGAGTATAACATGTTAGATGATGTAAAAACTTTAATTGTTGGAGTTTCTGGTGGAGCAGACTCTATGGCTTTGTTAAAATTTTTAGAAGACTATGCAAATAAGAATAGATTAAATTTGATTGTTTCGCATGTTAATCATTGTTTAAGAGGAGAAGAATCGGATAGAGATGAAGTCTTTGTGCGTGAGTACTGTAAAAAAAACAATATAGAGTTTGAACTTTTGAAATTAGATGTAAAAAAAATTGCTCAAAAAAATGGCCAAAGCATAGAAGAATGTGCAAGAGAATTGAGATATAATTTTTTAAATGAGCTATCGACAAAATATAATGGGAAGATAGCAACGGCACATACACTATCGGACAGTATAGAAACTGTGTTGATAAATCTTGTAAGAGGAACTGGTCCAGCGGGGCTCTGTGGCATTAGTGCAAAAAGAGATAATATTATAAGACCTTTGATATTTTTAAAAAGATCAGATACACAATTTTTTTGCAAAGAAAATGGAATTTCTTATGTTACAGACAGCACAAATTTAAGCCGAGATTATACCCGAAATAAAATTCGGCTAGATATTATTCCGGCCTTAAAATTAATTAATTCTAATTTTGAGGTTACGGTAGCCCGAACGGCATCGCTTTTAAAAGCAGACGATAAATATCTAAAAGATATTGCAAAACGTCATTTTAAAAAAAGCAAAATTTCACATGGAATATATGATTTATCCGATGTAAAAGCTTTACCTCAGCCGATTCTATCAAGATTTATTAGAATTGCTGTTTTTGATTTTTTGAAGTCTAATCTTACAGAAAAACATGTTTGCCTAATTTTAGATTTTATAAAAAATAATAATGGTGCGATAAATTTACCAAAAAATATCAAGCTCAGTGTAAAAAATAATTTAATGATAGTAGAAAATATTATAAAAAACAGCAGTTTTTTGAATCAAAATTTTGAAGTGGCGTTTAAAACTGGTTCGCTATTGACAGAGTATTCAGAAGAGTTCATAATAAAAGTAATGAACAAAGCTGAATTTGAAAATTTTTCTAAAACTTGTAATTTGTTATTTTTTTATGCGTTAGATTATGATACAATAACTCTAGATACGGTTTTTAGGAATAGAAGAGCGGGAGATAAATTTTGTAAAGCAAACAGAGGCGTAACCAAAAGTGTAAAAAAATTATTTAATGAACTTAAAATTCCACAAGAAAAAAGAGATAAAATAATTATGTTAGCGTCAAAAAATCAAATTTTGTGGATAAATAATATAGGTGTTTCTGAGCAAGCTAAGGTAACCAAAACTACTAAGAAATTTGCTGTAATTTATTTAAAAGATAAAAATATCTGTTAAGCACTGTTTTAGCAAAATGGCTTTTTTATTAGACTTAAAGTTTAGCCACTTAAAAAGGAGCGTGAGTTGTATTGGAAAATAAAAAAATGTTTAAAAGTATGTTGTTCTATATTGGAATTCCGATATTGATAATTATATTTATTTTAACGCTATTTGGTTCAAAAACACAAAAAGAAACGGTTTATTCGGACATAATAAAGTACTTTAAAGATCAGCAGGTTACAGAGTATAGTATGAATCTTGGAACCGGCGAGATGGAAATAAAACTTAAAGAAAATAAAAAAATCGAATATACAGCGCCCAACGTATTATGGTTAAGAGAAGACATTAAGCCATTTATAGAGGAGTATAACAATAATAATCCCGATGCTCAGATGAGACAAAATTTAATTAGAGCGAGCGAGAACTCATGGTGGAGCACCATTTTGCTGAATCTGCTAACCTTTGTTGGATTGGGACTCATTTGGTGGTTTATAATGAGAAAAATGATGTCTGGTTTGGGTGACGGTGGTCGGACGATGACGTTTGGTAAAGCAAAAGTAAAAAATATGAACGACGAAAAAAGAAAAACTACTTTTGCAGACGTGGCCGGAGCTGATGAGGAAAAAGAAGAGTTGGCAGAGTTGGTAGAATTTTTAAAGAATCCTGCTAAATATAACGATTTGGGGGCGAGAATTCCTAAGGGCGTATTGCTTATTGGGCCACCAGGAACAGGAAAAACTCTATTGGCTAGAGCTGTTGCTGGTGAGGCAGGTGTTCCATTTTTTTCGATATCTGGTTCAGATTTTGTTGAGATGTTTGTTGGCGTAGGTGCTTCTCGTGTTAGAGACTTGTTTGATCAGGCGAAAAAAAATTCTCCTTGTATAGTTTTTATAGATGAGATTGATGCAGTTGGCCGACAAAGAGGTGTAGGCCTTGGGGGTGGGGGGCACGATGAACGCGAACAGACTCTAAATCAACTGTTGGTAGAAATGGATGGATTTGGAGCCAACGAGGGCGTTATAATGATAGCGGCAACAAACCGCCCGGATGTTTTGGATCCAGCTTTAATGAGACCAGGAAGGTTTGATAGGCAGGTTTTTGTGGGATATCCGGACATAAAAGGTAGAGAGGATATATTAAAAGTTCACGCAAAGGGCAAGCCGTTAGCTCCAGATGTGGTTCTAAATACGGTAGCAAAATCTACAGCGGGGTTTACGGGAGCGGATCTAGAAAATTTATTAAATGAAGCGGCTTTGTTAGCTGCCAGAAAAAATTTAAAGGCTATTACTATGGAAGAAATTGAGGAAGCAACAATTAAGGTCGTTGTAGGAACAGAAAAAAAGTCTCGTGTGATGAATGACAAAGAAAAAACACTTACAGCATATCACGAAGCTGGGCATGCGGTTGTAACGTATTTTTGTAAAACACAGGATCCCGTACATCAAATTTCGATTATTCCACGAGGAACAGCTGGTGGATATACAATGTCTTTGCCAACAGAGGATAGATCTTATAAATCCCGTACGGAGATGAAAGAGTCGATCCAGGTGCTGCTTGGAGGGCGTGTTGCAGAAGATTTGATTATAGGAGATATTTCTACTGGGGCCTCTAACGATATAAAACGTGCCACAGAAATAGCAAATTCTATGGTAAAAAAATATGGCATGAGTCCGACTTTAGGACCAATTGCTTATGGCTCAGAAAATGATGAAGTTTTTATAGGTAGAGATATGGGCCATGTTAAAAATTATTCTGAAAAAGTTGCATCCGAAATAGATTCAGAAGTTAAAAGGATTATATCAGAAGGTTATGATAAAACAGAAAATATTTTAAAAGACCATGTTGATAAACTTCATAAAGTTGCACGAGAATTGTTTTTAAAAGAAAAAATGAGTGCAGAGGAATTTAAAAATATCATGGACAATGATATTGAGTCTAGTGAAAAGATTGAAAATAAAAAAGATTTAGATTAATAAAAAATATTGGCATTCAAGCATATTAAAGTTAATGTAGGATCATTAACCAACACCGAGATCTGTATTATTAAGCAAAATTTCTACAGAAGGTTTATCTTTAATTTTGGGATAAACCTTTTTTTTAAACCAGCAGATAAGATCTGGATCTGGAGATATTTTAGTTGAGTTTGCAACAAAAATATTTATGCTAAAATATTCAAAATATCTTAATGCAAGATTTATATCGTTAATTATGTCGCTACGAGTTTGGCCTACAAATCCGACTAACAGACAAACCCCATCAAAATATTTTGAAACATCATAAGCAGTTACATTAGAGCCGATGCCTTTATTTAAAAGTTTTCGAAGTTTAGGGTTAAAAGATTCTATACCAGTTCTAAATTTCAAATTAACACCAGGGAATTTTTGCCTAAACATATTCAGATTATTTTTGTATAGATAGTGAGCCTCAAACCATATTGTATTAATTTTTTTTTCTGCAACTTTTTTATATATTAAATTAATTGATTTTTCATCTAGTTCAAAGCAAGACCCAGAGTTGATTATATCTAAAACTCCTGTTTCGCCAGAAATTTTATTTATTACCGGTTCATTAATTTTAAAAGGATCTTTGGATATATCATGATAATAGTCACAAAAACCGCATTTTTTATAAATACAACCGGTTCCCTGAAGTAGCAATATTTCTCGAGGTAATTTTGTTTTTATTAATGAATATCTAGTTAATCTGCTCATATGTTAATAATATTCCTTTCTCTTAATCAAAGCTAAAATTGGCGGAGCACTATACCGCGCACCGCCATTAATTCATTTTTTATTTTAATTTTGAATTTATAACTTCCTCACTATTTTGCAAAAGATTATAAAGAGAAGAGGCATACAGAGGATAATCTTTAGAGATGATATCAGGAGAAAGTGGCATTTTTTTAATATTATTAATAGAAGACAAAGTATTTTTTTCTGGGTGTTTAACAGAATGGTTTATATTAAGTTTAGACAAACACAAAGAAGCCGATGAAAATGCTTCATATGAACCGATAGGAATTTTAAACAATCCCTGAGGATTTTTAGAGTTAGCAGAATATAAAATTCTGAAGATATAATAAACGCACAGCATAAAATACGAAGAAACTTCGGTTATTAAAGCCTTGTTATTGTATTTTTGAAGCATATCAAATATAATACTAATAGAATTTACAATTAATTTTTTATTTAAAATTGGTAAAATGCTGTTCTTAAATTTATTATCTTTATTTTCAGAAGAATCTGGGATGTCTTCTATTCGAAAAGTAACGCCGTTTTTGTTTGGAGTTTTGCCCAACAAATAATCGCAAGAAACATTATAATAATCAGAAAGCTTGATAACAAATTCAAGCCCACATTCACGGACTCCTTTTTCGTAATGAGAAAGTAGTGCCTGAGAGATATTAAGATCAGCCGCAGCCTTTTTTTGACTTAATCCTTTTTCTTTTCTAAGCAAGGTGATAATTCGGGGAAAATCGTTGTTCATTTTAGCCTCCCATAAACTAAAATATTGGAAAATAAAAAATTAACGACCGGTAAATTATACAACAAAAAAAACAATTTGTAAAGAACAAATTTTAAATAAAAAGGAGAAATTAATGATGAAAAGTTATTGTTTGCATTTGATAAGGCATGGACTAACAGCAGCAAATTTGGATGGTGAATATATTGGGGCAACAGATGTAGAACTATCGGCAGAAGGGATTGATCGTCTAAAAAATTTAAAAAGCGAGTTTACGTATCCTAAAGCGGATAAAGTGTATAGTAGCCCATTGTTAAGATGCAAAGATACTGCCCAAATTTTATATCCCGAAAAAGAAATAGAGCAAGAAAAAGGCTTAGCAGAATGCGATTTTGGCGAATGGGAAGGTCAAAAAGCAGAGGACTTAAAAAACGATAAAAACTTTCTCGCCTGGCTAAATAACTCCGCTAAAGCGCCACCAAAAGGAGGAGAAAGTTTAAAAGAGTTTAGTAATCGAGTTTTATTAACTTTTGAAAAAATTGTAGAGAATGCAATAAAAACCGGTTGCAAAGATACAGCAATTATAACGCACGGAGGTGTAATTATGACGTTTCTTGCAGCTTATGGTGTGCCACGAGCAAAGTTTTATGATTGGGTGGTAAATAATGGATGTGGATACTCAATCAGAATAATGCCAAGCTTATGGATGCGTCAAAAGGTTGGTGAAGTTTATGCTAAAATTCCAAACGATTTAACCCACGAAAATAGTGAAGAATCTATGTATATATTGGATCTGGTTCGAGAAGCCGCCAATAAGGCTTATGGAGATAGTTCGACATAAAATATCAAAAAAATAACACATAATGTAAAAGAGCAAGATAAATTCTGCTCTTTAATTTTTTATTTTATAAAAAAGTTTGAGTGTGTTTTCTTTTGTAGCCGCCAAAAGATCGTCAACACTTATATTTCGCTCCAAAGCAATTTTCTCTGCGGTAAATTTTATCATGCTAGAGTCACAACGAGAACCTCTATATGGAACAGGAGCCATATAAGGGCAGTCAGTTTCCAGTAAAATGCGATCGATAGGTACAGATTTGGCTACTAAAACAGGATTTTTAGCATTTTTAAATGTAACAGCACCACCCAATCCAATATACATTCCAATGTTTATGATTTCGTTAGCGATTTCGGTGCTGCCAGAAAAACAATGAATAACACCTCTTGGTTTATATTTTTTCAAAAAATATAAAGTATCAGCAGTTGCGTCTCTACTATGAATAATTACAGGCAGATCTAGTTCTTTTGCCAAGATTAATTGATCTTCGAATATTCTTTTCTGAGCACCGCGTGGAGAAAAGTTATAATGATAATCCAGACCAATTTCTCCAATAGCTATGGTTTTTTCATTGGCAATAAGCTTTTTTAAACTTTCTATATAATCATGCGAAACATTTTCCGCGTCATGAGGGTGAACACCAACGGAAGCCCAAAGAAGAGGGTATAAATTTGCCAATTCGACAGATCGTTGAGAAGTTGTCATATTGCAGGCAACATTAATTATACCGCATACACAGATATTAAAAAGTTTTTTTAATAGTTCATCCCTATCTTCGTCAAAAGCTTTGTCGTCATAGTGTGCATGAGAGTCAAAAAACACAGTTCAAAACCTCCTTTAATTAACAAACCTATTCAATTCCTCCAGTTCTTTTTGCATATCGATTCGAGGAAAGAGTGCTTTGCCCTTTTTTATTTTTGTTGTTAGAGAAAGCCCCCCCCATTTGTTAGCAAGCTCCCAAGATAAAACTTCATCAGTAGCGCCAATTTGATCAGCAATAATCGGAGAAGTATTGGGCATAAATGGGGTAATTAATATTGTAACGATGCGTAAAACCTCACAAAGATTATATAGAATACAGGCCAATCGATTATTTTGTTTCTGATCTCGACTAAGGGCCCAGGGAGCAGTTTCCTCAATATACTTATTAGCCTTAGATATAAGCTTCCAAACTTTGGCGAGCGCGTTAGAAAATTGAAATTTTTCCATATATCCAATATATTTTTCTCTCAAAGATACAGCCATATCGATCAAATCGTTATCTTCAGCGTTTTTTTCTATAGTTTCTGGCAAAATTCCGTCAAAATATTTTTCTATCATAGAAGTTGTCCGTGAGAGCAGGTTGCCCAAATCATTTGCCAAATCAAAATTTATTCGTTTAATCAAGGCCTCGTTTGTAAAAACACTATCTGATCCAAAAGGAATCTCTCTCATCAAAAAATATTTTATTGCATCTACGCCGTATCTATCACACAAAATTTGAGGATCAACTACGTTACCTTTAGATTTAGACATTTTAGTTCCATCGCCAAAAAGTAGCCACCCGTGACCAAAAATTTTATGTGGCAAAGGCAAGTCGAGAGCCATAAGTATAGCCGGCCAAATAATTGCATGAAAGCGAACAATTTCTTTGCCAACAAAATGAACATTAGCTGGCCAATATTTTTTAAAATCAGAGTCATCATCCGAGCTGTAACCAAGCGCAGTAATATAATTTGTAAGCGCATCGAGCCAGACATAAACAACGTGTTTTTGGTCAAAGTCAACGGGAATACCCCAACTAAAGCTAGTCCTACTTACACACAAGTCGTTAAGACCACTTTTTATAAAATTAGCCATTTCGTGCCTACGACTTTCTGGCTCTAAAAATTCAGGGTTCTCATCATATAATTTTAAAATTCTGTCAGCATATTTAGCAAGCTTAAAGAAATAAGCTTCTTCTCTTGTTAGTTTAACTTCTCTTCCGCAGTCAGGACATTTTTCATCAACCAGTTGAGCCTGAGTCCAAAAAGACTCACATGGTGTACAATACCAGCCTTCATATTTTCCTTTATAAATCTCACCTTTTTCATAGAGCTTTTTAAATATTTTTTGAACAGCTTTAACATGATAATCATCGGTTGTACGAATATATCTATCATTAGAAATATCCATAATATCCCATAGCTGTCTAAATTCGTCCACAAGCTTATCAACATATTCTTTTGGTTGCAAATTTTCTTTTTGAGCGTTGAGTTCGATTTTTTGACCGTGTTCATCTGTGCCGGTTAAAAACATAACATCGTATCCAGCTAGCCTTTTATATCTTGCAATCACATCGGCAGCCACAGTACAATAGCTGTGCCCCAGATGAGGATTTCCCGAAGGATAATATATTGGAGTAGTAATATAAAAAGTTTTTTTATTCATTTTAGCCTCCGTTTTTTTAAGTAAATCTGTACTTTTAAACATATTAATTAATAACACAGTTTATAATTTTTAAAAATTCTTCTATATCTAAAGATGCTCCGCCAACAAGACCTCCATCAACATTAGGCTGAGCTAATATTTCTTTTGCGTTTTTAGAATCAATTGAGCCACCGTATAGTATCGAAATTTTTTCTGCCGAAATTTTGCTTATATTTAATACAGTATTTCTAATTATTTCGCAGATATGATTAATTTCAGCTTTATTTGGAGTTCTGCCAGAACCTATTGCCCAAATTGGCTCATACGCTATGATTATATTCGCAATTTGCGATTCAGCGACTTGGTTTAACGCATTTTTTATTTGTATAATTAGCTTTTCACCTATTATGTTATTTTGCCTTTCTTGCAGAGTCTCCCCAATACAAAGAATCACTTTTAATCCGGAATTTAATGCCGATTTTATTTTTTTATTTATTTGTTCATCAGTTTCATTAAAATAAATTCTGCGTTCACTGTGACCTATAATAACATATTCTACGCCTATTACTTTTAGCATTTCAGCAGAAATTTCACCGGTATATGCGCCGTAGTTTTCAAAATAACAATTCTGTGCACCAATTGAGATAGAAGTATTTTTAGTTAGACTAATCGCTACAGGGATATCAATAAAAGGCACACATAAGACTGTTTTACAGGCAGGATTTTTATTTTCTAGTTTTAATTTGTTGATTAGTATTTCTGCTTCTTTTGGAGTTTTATTCATTTTCCAGTTTCCTGCTATTATCAAATTTTTGCTTCTATTTCCCAAACATATCCGCCTCCATTTTCTTTTTTTAAAATTCTTTTTATCTGCCCTTAAACCGTGCCCGCCAACAATTTTTAATTGTTGGCGGAGAAAATTGGCCTATTGCCGATTTTTAGCTCAACAAGTTGAGCAGCACGGTGCTGCGAGCCTCAGAATTTTTGCAGTTAATTATTTATCATCTAAAGCGTCGATAGCTGGCAAACTTTTTCCCTCTAAAAAGGCGAGAGTGGCACCGCCGCCAGTAGACAAGTGAGATATGCCCTTATCTAATTCAAGCAAACTGATAGCTGCAGAAGAATCGCCTCCACCAACTACAGAAACCGCACGAGAATTAGCAATAGCCTGAGCGATTTTCAAAGTTCCATGACGAAATTTTTCCCATTCAAAAACGCCAACCGGACCATTCCAAAGTATAGTTCTAGAATTTTTTATAATATCAGAAAATAGCCGTTCAGATTTAGGCCCAATATCCAGGCCGATGTACCCCTCAGGAATACTATCGGAATCAACGATTAAAGAATCAGTATTAGCACTAAACTCTTTTCCAACGACGTTATCAACAGGAAGAATTAATTTAACATTCAAGTCTTTAGCTTTAGTTATAATATCAGTAGCCAAGGATATTTTATCTGCCTCAAAAATCGAGTTTCCAATAGAATATCCCAAAGCATTCAAAAAAGTATATGACATACCGCCGGCAATAATTAAAGTATCAACCTTATCGATAAGATTATTTATAACTCCGATTTTATCCGAAACCTTAGAACCACCAAGAATAGCTAAAAAGGGGCGTTCCGGATTATTAAGAATTCTGCATAAAACATTTACTTCATTTTTTATTAAAAAGCCGCAAACCGAAGGCAATAATTTAGCCACTCCCTCAGTAGATGCGTGAGCACGGTGAGCAGTGCCAAAAGCGTCGTTAACAAATACATCTGCAAAGCTTGCCAATTTTTTAGCAAAATCCAGGTCATTTAGCGGCTCTTCTTTATAAAATCTAATGTTCTCTAACAAAGCTATTTCGCCGTTTTTAAGCGAATCAAAATCTTCTGGAAATATATTTTTTATATCATCAGAGATAAACTTTACATTCACATTTAAAATTTTAGTCAAATAATCTGCAATGGGTTTAAGCGATAATTCAGCTTTTTTAGATCCGTTTGGGCGACCAAGATGAGAAATAATAATTGTTTTAGCATTATTTTTTATTAAATAGCAAATAGTCTGCAAAGAGTCGTCAATACGTTTTGTATTAGAAATGTTACCATTTTTGTCCAATGGTACATTAAAATCGCATCTTAAAAGAACTTTTTTCTCAAATACATTAATATCTTCTACAGATTTTTTATTTAAATAATTCATACAAGTCATCCTTTCAAGCGCGTTGTAGGATTTTGATATTAGTATTATAAACAAAATCAAAATGCTTTGCAACAAAGGCAATTTTACAGTTATACGATAGGTCTTATGTAGAATAATTTGCTAATTTTCCTTTACACAAAAGATTAGGAAACTTCCACTGTCTTAAAACTTCATAAACGCCGATAGCTACTGAATTAGATAGATTTAAACTTCGTGCCATATTTTTCATAGGGATTCTAACAGAATTATCCATATTATCGCAAATAAGTTTTTCATCCAAACCAGCAGTTTCTTTTCCAAATACAAGATAACATCTATTGGGATAGGTAACATCGGAATATTTATTTTTAGCCTTAGTAGAAAAATAAAAGAATGGGCCTTTATTTTTATAAAAGAATTCATTCAAATTCTCGTAAATATAAACCTCCAAAAGATGCCAATAATCTAGTCCAGCACGTTTCAATTTTTTGTCATCTATTTTAAAACCCAAAGGGCCAACCAAATGCAATTTTGCTCCAGTTGCAGCACAAGTTCTTGCAATGTTGCCAGTATTTTGAGGAATTTGTGGTTCCACCATAACTATATTTATTTCGTTCACAAATTAAATTCACCTCTTGAATTATTATATTATTTTACAAAATAATTAACAACTAATTAGTAAAAATCTGGGATTTATATTTACAGTAAACTCTTTTTTTAAAAAGAAGCAATTAAGGATAAACTAAAAATGAAAGATTTAATTTTGGAGGTAAAAATATGAATGGATGTAGAAAAAGCTGTTCTCTAAGAAATTTTATATGTGGAGTTTTTTTGGGTATGGCTGCTGGCTGGTTACTAATTAGCTACATGCAAAACCCAAAAAATATGAAACGCAAAGCAATGAAATGTACAAATGCAATAGAAGATATGTTAGATAATGTACACTACATGTTTAAATAAGTTTAATTTTAAATGCATACTGGGCAAATATATAATTAGCTCAGTATGCTAAATAATTTAAAGAATTTTGGAATTTTTATATTATTTTTTATAAAAATATGATAAACTTGTAATCGACTAAATAATTTAGATTTCTACATAAATTATAAAAGGTGATGTCTATGTTGAAAAAGTTTTTTATTGTAGCCATCTGTATTATATTTAATTTTGCCGGATTATCTGGATGTACAAAAAGCAAAGATTCACCCGAGAATCAAACAATAAAATATAACCTTAATAATGAACCTCTAACGTTAGACCCCCAAGTTTGCAATGATCCATCTTCTAAAATAGTAATTATGAACATCTTTGAGGGGCTAGTACGGTTAGACGAAAATGAAAATATTGTTCCTGGAGTTGCATACTCGTGGGAAGTTTCGAAAGACAATTTGACTTATACTTTTTATTTAAGAGAAAATGCATCATGGTCGGACAAAGAAAAAACACCCGTGACAGCAGAGGATTTTGTTTTTGGTTTTAGACGTGCATTAGATAAATATACACAAGCTCCTCAAGCGTATACGCTCTATTGCATAAAAAATGCCAGAAAAGTAAATCTAGAAGGAGCTAGCAGTTCTTTGTTAGGAGTAAAAGCTCAAGATGCTCGTACTCTGGTAATAGAGCTAGAATATCCTGTTGAAAACTTTTTTTCTTTGTTAGCAACTCCGCCGACCATGCCTTGCAATAAAAGCTTTTTTGAACAGACAAATGGACAATATGGATTAGAAGCATCAACGGTTATCTGCAATGGCGCTTTCAAAATAAAACCGCGCTATGGCTGGGATCATTATAATACAATAAACTTGGTAGAAAATGAAAATTATGGTGGTCAAAATATTCCGATCCCTGCAGGAGTATCCTTTACAATAGGTAAAGATACCTATGACGCTATAAATTTAATAAATAATGGAACAATTGATGCAGCGGCATTAGCTTTAGAAGAGCAAATAGACTATGCTAAAAGCAAAGGCCTTCCGACTATATCTTTTGACGATACTATATGTGGTTTGATATTTAACACGCAAGATCCATTATTCTCTAACTTAAACGTAAGATTAGGTTTTTTAAAAGCTTTAGACCGAGAATATATTTTATCTGAACTTCCTAAAAATTGCAAAATTGCTAATGATATTCTTTTAGACGGAATTATGGTAGATGGGAAAAATTTTAGAGAGCTTGCAGGAAAAGATTTGTTTCTAAAAAAAGATGTTGAAGCTAAAAAATATTTTGATTTTGGGCTGGAGCAACTCAAATTAAGCATCCTTCCCACAGTTACAATTTTGTGTGCCGATACCCAAGGCATAAAAAAGATTGCAAGCAATATAATAGAAAATTTAAATGGAGACTTAGGCTATTATTTTAATATGGAGCCTTTACCAGAAAATACATTAAAGTCCAGAGTAAAGACAAAAAATTATCAAATAGCTCTTATGCCTATTTTATCAGAGAGCAATTTGGCTCTTGACTTTTTAAATATTTTTAGATCGGATAATAACAAAAATGTTGCGAGTTTAAATAGTAAAGACTACGATAAATTAATTGAAAATGCGCTTTTGGCAACGCCTAAAGATTCAATAAAGCATCTTATATTGGCCGAAAGATATTTAAACGAAAACGCTATTTTTTATCCAATGTATAGCTGCAAAAGCTTTTTTGCATGGTCTAACAAAATAAGCAGATTAATTTTTCATAGGTATAATCAAGGTGTAGATTTTTATTTTGCCACAAAGGTAAAATAACATAAAAGATAAGTCACCGCACTATATCGCGTGGTGACCCAAAAAATTCAACATTTAAGCAAGTCTGACATATTATAAAGTCCGGCCGATTTAGAAACAATAAAAATAGCTGCATTTATAGCTCCCACGGCAAAAATCTCTCTAGACTGAGCGGTGTGAGACAAAGTAATAACTTCATTTTTGCCGGCAAAAATGACGTCATGTTCACCAACGATTGTTCCGCCCCGAACGGAGTGAATACCGATCTCGTTGTGACTACGAGGTCTTCTACATATATGGCGGTCAAAAACGTAATTTACCTCAGGGTTTATATCAGATTTTATGGCATCTGCGATCATTAAAGCCGTACCACTCGGGGCATCGATTTTTTTATTATGATGTTTTTCGACGATTTCTATGTCAAATGATGGGCCTAAAATAGCAGCCGCTTTTCTAGCAAGTCCCACTAAAAGATTAACACCAATAGACATATTGCCAGAAAAGAAAACAGGAATCGATTTAGCTGCAAATTTAATTTTATTTATTTGTTTTTCGTTAAACCCAGTGGTACATATTACAACAGGATTTTTTTTGAAAATTGCATAATTCAAAAGAGGTTCTAGTAAAGAAGGATTAGAAAAGTCGATAATAACATCAGCATCAACATTTAATTTATTAAAAGCATTAAACGTTGGAAAGTTAGCTTTTTCGTTTGAATATTTACATATTCCAGCAACAATATTGCAGTCATCGCGATCGGTCGCAGCCCTAATAACCGCATGCCCCATCTGGCCAGAACAACCACTTAAAATTACTTTAATCACGTTTAAACATCCCATCTTAAACTTTATTTGATAGAGACCAATCCAGATTTTTTCATAGACTTTATTAATTTATTTTTATTTTCATCCGAAAGAGAAATCAAAGGCAACCTACATTTACCACAATTAAACCCAAGCTGCTTGATGGCCTCTTTAACTGGAATCGGATTGACGTCACAAAACAGTGTAGTCATCAACTCAATTGAATCCAAGAAAAGTCTCCTTGCATAATCTTGCTCGCCATTAAAATATTTATGGTTAATGGCATGACATTTTAATGGGCAAATATTAGCAAAAACAGAGATAACTCCAAGCCCTCCAAGCGATAAAATTGGCAATATCTGATCATCGTTGCCAGAATAAACATTAAGATTTTTGCCACAAAGAGAAATAGTCTTAGCAATAGCAGAAAGATCGCCGTTGGCTTCTTTTGTGGCTACTATATTAGAAATTTTTGATAATTCCAAATAAGTTTCAGGCAAAATATTAACTCCCGTACGTGAAGGAACATTATACAAGATTATTGGCAGCTCAACTCTGTCTGCAATATAAGTATAGTGCTCTATTATGCCATTTTGTGATGTCTTATTATAATATGGAGTAACTACTAAAAGAGCATCCACACCAAGCTCTGCAGCCTTTTTAGACATTTTTAGTGCATGCTCGGTGTTGTTGCTACCAGTTCCGGCAATAACTGGAATTCTGCCGCCAACATTTTCTACCGCAAATTTTATAATACGAATCTTTTCATCATCGCTCAAGGTAGCAGATTCTCCGGTAGTTCCACAAATAATGATAGCGTCAGTTTTATTTTTGATCTGAAACTCAATTATTTCTTCCAAAACTTCAAAATTCACACTACCATCCTCATGCATAGGTGTAATAAGTGCCGCTCCGGAGCCTTTAAATACGATTTTTTTCATAAAGATCCCTCCTAAATAAAAAAATTTTTTAATTAATAAATCCTTTAGAACAAAGCAGCTCAGCCATCAAAACAGCACCGCCAGCCGCTCCACGAATAGTGTTGTGAGACATACATACAAATTTTATGTTATACTGAGGATCGTTACGTAATCGTCCAATAGATATCGCCATTCCGTTTTCAAGTTCTCTAGCACTTTTTATTTGAGGATATAACGGATTATCAAAATAATGTAAAAATTGTTTTGGCGCACTCGGCAAGTTGTTGGTCTCTCGGGGAGATTTATACTTTTGCCAGCGTTCAACAATCTGATCCAGTTTTGGTGGTCTGTCAAAATCCACAAAAACTGCAGCTGTGTGTCCATTGCTAACAGGAACTCTAATGCACTGAGTTGTAATGCATGGAGAAGTGGCAATTTTTATTTCGCTGCCAGAGATTTTTCCCCAGATTTTAAGAGGTTCTCGCTCCGATTTTTCTTCTTCTCCATCAATGTAAGGAATAATATTATCGACCATTTCAGGCCAGGAGGAGAAGGTTTTTCCGGCGCCAGATATGGCCTGATAAGTGCAGACTAAAATTTTGCTAACGCCAAAATCTAAAAGAGGGTGAATAGCAGGAACATAGCACTGCAGCGAACAATTCGACTTAACGGCAATGAATCCCTTTTTTGTACCAAGACGTTTTCGCTGACTAAAAATAATTTTAGCGTGTTCCGGATTAACTTCAGGAATAATCATAGGCACATCTGGAGTGTTTCTGTGGGCACTGTTGTTTGAGATAACAGGGCATTCAGCTCTGGCATAAGTCTCTTCAAGAATTCTTATATCAGAAGACAGCATATCTACAGCGCAAAAAACGAAGTCAACAGAGTTTACGATTTTATTAATATCATTGGAAATGTCAAAAACAGGCATGTTTTTTATGTTGTCTGGAACCGGAGAAGACATATTCCATCTGCCATTTAAAGCTTCGAAATACGTTTTACCAGCAGATTTTGAACTAGCAGCAAGCACGTTAATATTAAACCAAGGGTGTTTATATAGCAGAGTAACAAATCTTTGACCAACCATACCGGTTGCACCTAAAACACCTACATTAAATTTTTTCATATAAACATTTCACAGAATAAAAATCTCTGAAAGCCCGCCTTTCTTAAGTGATTAGCAAAAATTAAAGATAAATAAGTTGTAAAGCAAAGACTAATAAAATATAATTAAATTTATTGATAAAAAATATAAACTTTATTTTAAAATAAATATATCATTTTTATATAGTAGTGTCAATTTAAAAGCACACGCTTTATTAAAGGAGAATAAATCTTGAAAACCGAAGATTTTTTTTATGATCTACCAAAAGAATTAATAGCACAAGAGCCAGCTAAAAAACGTGATCACTCTAGGCTGATGATTTTGGATAAAAATACAGGAGAAATATTCCATAAGAATTTTTATGATATAGTAGATGAACTTATGCCAGAAGATTGTTTGGTACTCAATGATTCTAGAGTGTTGCCGGCAAGAATTTTTGGCAAAAAAAAAGAAACTGGAGCAATAGTTGAATTTTTGCTGCTAAATAAAATTGCTGAGAATATTTGGGAGACCCTAGCAGGCCCGGGCAAAAAGGCAAAACCAAGAGATGTCTTTATTTTTGGAGACGAAGTTATGCGTGGAGAAATCTTAAATGTAAAATCCGATGGTAATAGAATAATAAAGTTTTTTTACAACGAGAGTAATTTTTTTTCGATTCTAGCTAAAATTGGGCAGATGCCTCTGCCACATTATATAACTCAAAAATTAAAAGACAAAGAGCGTTATCAAACAGTATATTCGAGAGAACTTGGTTCGGCGGCAGCTCCAACAGCTGGTTTGCACTTTACAAATGAACTTTTAGAAAAAATTAAATCTAAAGGAGTAAAATTGGGTTTTGTAACACTCCATGTAGGGCTTGGAACGTTTAGACCGGTTAAAGTAAAAAACGTGAGCGAACACAAAATGCACAGTGAACATTACGAAATACCAAAAAATACAGCTAAATTAATTCTTGAAACTAAAAATAATGGCGGTAGAATCATTTCGGTTGGAACAACAAGCTGCAGAACTTTAGAGTCAATGTATAAAAAAGAAAAAAAAATAACCGACTCCTCCGGCTGGACGGACATATTTATTTATCCGGGATATAAATTTAAAGTTGTAGATGCTTTAATAACTAATTTTCATCTACCAGAAAGCACACTGATAATGTTGGTTTCAGCGTTTGCTGGTTATCAAAATACTATGAATGCATATCACGAAGCGGTAGCTAAAAGTTATCGATTTTTTAGTTTTGGAGATGCGATGTTTATACGTTAAAAGGAGAATTTTATAATGTTCAATCTAATAAAAACGCAAAAAAGTGCCCGTAGAGGAGAATTTTTAACACCACACGGAACAATTCAGACTCCTGCATTTATGAATGTAGCAACATGTGGAGCGATAAAGGGTGGCCTCTCGGCGCTTGATCTTGCAGAGATAAAATGTCAAGTCCAGCTTTGTAACACTTATCATCTGCATTTGAGGCCCGGCGATGAAGTTATAAAAAAGCTAGGAGGACTACATAAATTTACCGGTTGGAAGGGGCCTATTTTGACAGATAGCGGAGGCTTTCAAGTTTTTTCTCTTTCTAAGCTGAGAAAAATAAAAGAAGAGGGAGTTTATTTTTCTTCTCACATAGATGGCAAAAAGATTTTTATGGGTCCAGAAGAGAGTATAAAAATACAGTCAAATTTAGGCTCAACTATAGCTATGGCCTTTGATGAATGTATCGAAAATCCTGCAGATTATAATTATGTAAAAGAGTCTTGCAAAAGAACTCTGCGGTGGCTAAAGCGATGCCAAAAAGAATTGTTTAAGTTAAATCATCAAGAAGAGACAATAAATAAACAACAAATGCTTTTTGGAATAAATCAAGGAAGCACTTATTCAGACTTAAGAATAGAGCATATGAAAGAGATAATAGAATTAGACTTAGATGGGTATGCAATAGGAGGGTTGGCGGTAGGAGAACCCGCTCAAGAAATGTATGATACAATAGAAAAATTAGAACCGTATATGCCTCAAAAGAAAATAAGATATTTAATGGGAGTAGGGACCCCGGTTAATATCTTGGAGGGTGTTTATAGAGGAGTTGACTTGTTTGATTGTGTAATGCCGGCAAGGAACGCTCGACATGGAAATTTGTTTGCATGGTCTGGAGTTGTCCATATTCTTAATGCAAAATACGAAATGGATGATTCTCCTATCGACAGCGAATGTGAATGTTCTGTGTGCAAGAATTTTTCAAGAGCGTATATAAGACATCTCTTTAAATGTGGAGAGATATTAGCACTACGTTTGGCTGTTATGCATAATCTTTATTTTTATAATTCTTTAATGGAAAAAATACGGAAATCAATAGATAGTAACGAATTTGAGCATTTTTATAATAAAAATAGGGCAATTTTATCGCAAAAGATGTAGTTTAAAACTTGCAACAAAAAATAAAAATTGATATAATCATAAATGTTAAATTTTAGTGGAGGTGCTAAAGATGAGTGCAGAAGGCTCAGCAGGCGCAATGAATATTATAATAATGGTTGTTCTTTTGATTGGCATGTATTTCTTGATGATACGTCCAAGTAGCAAAAGAAAAAAACAAGAAAACGAAATGAGAAATAATATTCAAATAGGAGACGAAATTACAACCATTGGGGGTATAGTGGGCCGAGTGGTTGCAATTAAGGATGAAAACGAATCGTTTATTATTGAAACAGGTGTAGATAGAAATAAAATAAAAATAAAAAAGTGGGCTATTGCAAGCTGTAATACACAAAAAGAAAATAGTCCGAGTAAATAATGTATATTAACATACCTTTTTGAATATTTATTAAATAAATTTGTTTTTATATGGACTAGATAATATTTGGGAGGTATGGTAATGAAGTACGATAAAACAAGCAATAAAGATACCGAAATTTCTACAGCATTAAAATCAATTTTGTTCGGTGCCGCTGTGGGAGCAACAATTTGTGCGGGGTTTTTATTTTTATTTGCGTTTTTATTTGTAGCGGTCAAATCGATCCCGCAATATTTTATACAGGCAATCGCTATATTTTGTGCCGCTGTGGGAGCATTTGTTTCTGGATATATATCGGTAAAAATATATCGTTCCAAAGGTTTAATTTATGGCGCATTGGCGGGAGTATTGCTATTTTTTATGTTAACAGTTATATCGTTTATTGTCTCTAGAGATAAATTTACATATATAACGCTGATTAGGTTTTTGGCAATGATATTTTCTGGAGCTTTTGGTGGAGTATTGGCGGTAAATAAAAAAAGACGTAAATAATTTGAATTTTTACAATAAATGTGTTATAATTTGCGATAGTTTAGTGCAAAAGGAGTGTGTGCGGGAGTGAAACATATAAAAACTTTAAACAAAGCAGATTTAAAAGGAAGTGCTTCTAAGGGTGGATGTGGAGAATGCCAAGCATCTTGCCAATCTGCTTGCAAAACATCTTGTACGGTTGCTAACCAAAAATGTGAGAAGTAATTTTTAAATATTAGATTTATTTAATTTTTAGGGGTGGAATGGCGTTCTTTCCGCCTCTATATTATTATATATTAATAAAAAAGGAGAAAATAATGATACATAAATATAAGCTCAACGGATATAATATTGTTTTGGATGTTAACAGCGGAGCGGTTCATGTGGTGGACGATATAGCTTATGATATCTTAGAGTTTGTTAACGAAAATATGGATAAAAGTCTTGACAATAGTGCAGTTGACTTGCTTGGTAATAAATACGAGAAAAACGAAATTTTAAATACATATGCCGAGTTATATGAATTGTACGCCAATGGGCAATTATATTCAAAGGATGAGTGTAAAAAGTTTGCAAATATGCTTACAAATTCGCCGATTAAATCGATGTGTCTTAATATTTCACATGATTGCAATTTGCGCTGCGAGTATTGTTTTGCGGCCAAGGGAGATTTTGGGACAGGCCGAGAATTGATGCCACTTAAGATAGCTAAAAATGCGATAGATTTTCTTGTAGAAAATTCGGGGCCAAGACATAATTTAGAAGTAGACTTTTTTGGTGGAGAGCCGTTGATGAATTTTGAGGTTGTTAAAGCGACAGTAAAATATGCAAGAAGTTTAGAAAAAAAATACAACAAGAATTTTAGATTTACGATTACAACAAACGGCTTATTGTTAAGTGACGATAAGATTGATTTTATTAATCAAGAGATGTCAAACGTTGTGCTTTCGCTGGATGGACGCAAAGAAATAAACGACAAATTAAGAGTTACCTCAAAAGGTTGCGGAACATTTGACATAATAGTGCCAAAATATCAAAAGTTAGTTAATGAGCGCAGAGACAAGGATTATTATGTTCGAGGAACATTTACTAGAAATAATCTTGATTTTGCAAACGATGTAATAAAAATAGCAGACCTAGGGTTTGACCAGATTTCGATAGAACCAGTAGTTTTGAATGAAAACCTAGAATATGCCATAAAAAAGGAAGATCTACCACGTATATATAAAGAATATGAAAAGTTAGCTCTAGAGATGATAAAGCGCAAAAAAGAAGACAAATGTTTTAACTTTTTCCATTTTATGATAGATTTAGAGCAAGGTCCATGTGCAATAAAAAGGTTGCGTGGCTGTAGCTGTGGAAACGAATATATTGCAGTAACTCCAAGCGGAGATATATATCCGTGTCATCAATTTGTAGGACAAGAAAAGTGGAATATGGGAAATGTTACAACAAAGTCATTCAATAACAATATAAAAGAATATTTTGCAAAGACAAATATTTATACAAAAGAAAAATGTAAAGATTGCTGGGTAAAATTTTTTTGTAGTGGAGGATGTAACGCAAATAGTTGGCAGTATGAAGGAGACGTTGCTAAGTCACATAATATCTCTTGTGAGCTTGAGAAAAAAAGGGTGGAGTGCGCTTTAATGATAAAAGCTGCAACAGTATAGTAACAAAATAAAAAATGAACAAGGCACCTATAAAAAAGGTGCCCTATTCATATTTAATTAAAAAGAAAAGGAATTAAAAAATTTATAGACGTACGTGGCGCGCCAGAAGGGATTCGAACCCCTGACCTTTTGGTTCGTAGCCAAACACTCTATCCAGCTGAGCTACTGGCGCATTTATTAACATAATCTTAGCACAGTACATTGCGGGTGTCAAGCAGAGATAGGTAATTTCATGCATTTATTTAAATACTAGAAAACAAAAGTCAAAAAAATAGTTAAAAACACTATATAAATTAACAAAATAATTTGATTTTATCAAAATTTTACCAATATTTGTTTTTTAATCAAAAATTGTAAAATACAATAAGACTATTATTCCTAGAGCTATTCTATAATACCCAAAAGGTTTAAAATTGTGATTTTTTATATAATTAATCAAAAACTTTATCGCAAGAACAGATACTAAAAATGCCGATAACATTCCCCAAAATAAAATGCTTAATTCTGTAGCTGAAAAGTTTAGACCTACCTTTATTATGTATTTTAAAAATTTAAATCCGCTAGCTCCAAACATTATAGGAATTGCTAAAAAAAATGAGTATTCTGCTGCAACATTTCTAGAAGCTCCAAGTATGCTAGCACCAATAATAGTAGCTCCAGAACGAGATGTTCCTGGGATTAAAGCTAGGGCTTGAAAAAATCCTATAAAAAACGCGGTTTTATAATCTAGTTCGCTTATTTTGTTTATCGAAAAGTTTTTATTTTTGCTTTCTATAACTATAAATAAAATTCCGTAAAAAATTAAAATTACCGAAACAATTATAGGATTATACAATTTTTCGTGAATAAAATCATCAAATAAAAAGCCTATAATACCTGCAGGTAAACAGCCTACAATTACTTTTAGCCATAAAGATATGGTCTCTTTTTTTTGTAGTTTATTTTTTTTGCTTGATAATGGATTTAATCTATTAAAATATAAATATATAACCGCCAAAATAGATCCTAGCTGAATTACTACTAAAAATAAATCTAAAAAAGATCTCGTTATGTTTAGTTTGATAAACTCATCTAGCAATATCATATGTCCTGTACTGCTTATCGGGAGCCATTCTGTTATCCCTTGCACAAAACCTATGATAATTGATTTTATTATCTCTATAAAATCCATAAGTGACCTCCTTGATTATTCTATTAAAATAGATAGCTTATAAGCGGGTGGCTCGGCATAAAAATTACATTTTTATGAACCGGGTCCCAAATTTTATTTTAGGCTTAGTTAAGCGTTAAAATATTATCTTTAAACGCCCGAGCCGCTTTTACTATAATAGTATGTTTTATTTTTTAGATTAAGTCAATAAAATATTTTTTATAAAAAGGATAATATTGATTGAATAAAGAGTAAAAAAAAACTATACTAAAGAATAATTTAAAATGCAAACAAATAATAAAGGAGAAAAACATGGATTATTTATCAGACATAGAGAAAAAATGCACGGTGAAACAAGGACCAAATCATGGCCCAGCAGCTATTCCGGAGGAAGGCAAATGGATAAAATCGTTTCAAATAGAACATATTTCAGGATTATCACATGGAGTAGGTTGGTGTGCGCCACAGCAGGGAGCTTGCAAGTTAACTTTAAATGTAAAAAACGGAATAATTGAGGAGGCACTCGTAGAGACAATCGGATGCTCCGGAATGACTCATTCATCGGCTATGGCAGCAGAAATTTTGCCCGGCAAGACTTTGTTAGAAGCGCTGAATACAGACCTAGTATGTGATGCGATAAACGTTGCAATGAGAGAAATTTTTAAACAATTTGTGTATGGTAGAACTCAAACAGCCTTTTCTGAAGGAGGTTTACCAATAGGTGCTGGCCTAGAAGATTTAGGTAAAGAAATGCGATCACAAATAGGCACAGCATACAGCACAAAATCAAAAGGTGTTAGATATTTAGAAATGACCGAAGGATATATACTTTCTTTGGCTTTAAATAATGATGATGAAGTCTGTGGATATAAATTTGTTAAACTTGGCAAAATGCTATCTGATATAAAAAATGGAGTAGATCCAAAAGAAGCTTTTAACAAAAATATTGGAATTTATGGACAATTTGAAAACGCCACAAGGTATATAGATCCACGAACTGAATAATTTGGAGGCTAATTATGGGAAACGTTGCAAATTTTGAGAATATAAACCGTAGAATGCAGAAGATAAATAAGTGTTTGTTAAAATATGATATAAAATCGCTCGAAGAGGCAAAAGATATTTGCAAAAATAATGGAATAAATGTTTTTTCTATAGTAAAAGAGATCCAACCAATTGCTTTTGAAGACTCTTGTTGGGCCTATGTTTTGGGTTGTGCCATTGCAATAAAAAACTGTGCTAAATCAGCTTCGGATGCAGCTAAATTTATTGGTATTGGTCTTGATTCTTTTTGTGTACCAGGTTCTGTGGCAGAACAGCGAAATGTGGGAATTGGACATGGAAATTTAGCGGCAATGTTGCTCAGAGAAGAAACTAAATGTTTTGCGTTTCTTGCGGGACATGAATCTTTTGCAGCAGCAGAAGGCGCTATAGGCATTGTAAAAACTGCTAATAAAGTACGAAAAAGACCTCTTAGAGTTATTTTGAATGGGTTAGGAAAAGACGCTGCATATATTATTTCTAGAATTAATGGTTTCACCTATGTAAAAACAGAATTTGATCATTTTTATAATAAATTAGTTGTGGTTGAAGAAAAAATTTTTTCCAATAAAGATCGTGCAGCGATCAGATGTTTTGGAGCGGATGACGTATTAGAAGGCGTTGCAATTTTGCAGCACGAAAATGTAGATGTTTCAATTACTGGGAATTCAACAAACCCAACTAGATTTCAGCATATTGTAGCGGGAACCTATAAAAAATGGGCTATCGAAAATAATAAAAAATATTTTTCTGTAGCATCTGGCGGAGGAACTGGTCGTACGCTTCATCCAGATAATATAGCTGCAGGCCCTTCTTCTTATGGGCTTACCGACGCTATGGGGCGCATGCACAGCGATGCACAGTTTGCAGGCTCTTCGTCTGTTCCTGCACATGTGGAGATGATGGGTTTTATTGGTATGGGAAATAATCCTATAGTTGGTGCTACAGTTGCCTGTGCGGTTGCTGTTTCGTGTGCAGCTGATAATATTTAATTTTTTGTTTGCTTTACTTATTTATGATATTGCGCTATAATTGAAAAAAGGGGTGCTGATCTTGCATCGGCTGAGAACGATTTCGTAACCCATAACCTGATTCGGATAATGCCGACGGAGGGAAATATTGTTTAAAAAATGATTTTGCCGTCTGCAAATTTTTGTAGGCGGATTTTTTTGTAAAACCCTGTCCGCCCGCCATGGCATCGATATTAAGTGTCGATTGATTCCATTGCGTTATTATTAACGCGATGGAAGAATTCAAAATTATAACAATTTTGAATTCACGGCGGGCAATGACAAAGCCAGTTTTTAAGCAAAACAATAGAAAAGAAATGGAATACATTTAAATGAAAAGAAAAATAAATTCAAAAATGCCGGCAATATTGTTAATCTTGATTATAACTTTAATTTGGGGAGTTATATCAGAGTTAAATATCATTCCACAATTTATGCTGCCAGCTCCGTTTGATGTTTTTAAAGCGTTTTATGAGAATTTTTTTATATTACTTAAACATTCTACATTTACGATTTTTGAAGCGATTATGGGGCTTATATGTAGCATAATTTTAGCGTTTTTAATGAGTATTTTTATGGACTATTTTAAAATAGCAAAACAGTCTATTTACCCATTATTAATTGTTACGCAAACAGTACCTACAATAGCTGTAGCGCCTATCATAGTTTTATTTTTTGGATACGGTATTTTATCTAAAATAATTTTAGTAATAATGTGTTGTTTTTTCCCCTTAACGATTTCAATTTATGATGGTTTTTCTCACATAGATAAAGAATATTTAAATCTTTTAAAGAGCATGGGTGCCAATTATTTGCAGATATTAATACATTTAAAGATACCTTATACATTTCCTCAATTTTTTTCAAGTTTAAAAGTTTCTGCAACATATGGTTTTATAAGTGCCGTAGTGGCAGAATGGCTAGGAGGAACAATTGGAGTTGGAGTATATATGACTAGAGTAAAATCTGCATATTCATTTGATAAACTTTTTGCCTCAATATTATTTGTATCATTGATAAGTATCTGTTTTGTAAAATTAATAGAGCTTCTTCAAAAAAGAATTTTAAAACATTTGCATATAGAAAAATGAGGTTAAAGATGTTAAAAAAAATTTTTTTCTTTATATTTTTTATAACCATTATAATTATAGCAATGCTTTTCCTTTATAAAAATTATTTTAAATATTCTGACAAAGAAATTGTTATAATGTTGGACTGGACACCTAACACTAATCATACCGGAATTTATTTAGCAAAAGATTTAGGATATTTTGAAAGTGAAGGGCTAAATGTGAAGATCGAGCAACCACCTCAAGAGAGTTCAACAGCGCTGGTTGCGGCAGGTGAAGTTGATTTTGCTGTTGCGTTTCAAGATTTTTTAGCTCCGGCGTTAACGTCAGATACTCCACTACCGGTTAAAGCAGTAGCCGCAATCTCACAACACAATACCTCTGGAATCATATGCAAAAAGACTGCAAACATACAAAATTTTGCCGATTTAGAGTTTAAAAAATATTCTACATTTGATAATTTTATAGAACTTTCTTTGTTAAAATATTGTATGAAAGAATGCGGAGGGAATTTTAATAATGTTAGTCTGTTTTATAGTAAAATCGATAATATAGTAGCGACGCTTAATAGCGCAGATGCAGCTTGGGGATACTTTGAAATAGAAGGGCCTATTGCGAAACATTTTGGAGTAGAAAATAATTTTTTGTTTTTTAAAGATGTAAATTCTAATTTGGATTTTTATACGCCTATTTTAATTTGCAATTTAAATTTTATAAAAAATAATTCAGACACGATAAAAAAAGTGTTAAAGGCGCTATCTAAGGGATATACATTCGCGGCTAGATATCCTAAAAAGGCTGCAGAAGTTCTTGTTAAATGTGTTCCAGAATTAGATTACGAGATTGTTTTAGAAAGTCAAAACTATATGTCTACCCAATATATAAATGGGTCTTATAAATGGGGAGTGATCGATCCGGAGCGTTGGAATTCTTTTTATGACTGGCTGTTTGAAAACAAAATTATAAATAAAAAGATAGCGCATAACTCATCTTTTACTAATGAATTTTTGCCAGAAAAAACATACTGAAGTTATATTTTAAGAAGTGAAATAATGAATAAGTTAGAAATAAAAAATATAAAAAAAATATATAATAAAAAATGTGTATTAGATGATATTTCGATTTCTATAGAAAATAATACAACTACAGTTATTTTAGGGCCAAGCGGTTGTGGCAAAACTACTTTGTTTAACATAGTTGCAGGGTTTGAATCTCCTAGTGCTGGTCGGATTTTTTTGAATGGAAAAGAAATAACTAACATGACTGGCAAAGTAAGTTATATGACGCAAAAAGATTTACTTTTGCCATATAAAACTGTGCTAGAAAATGTAACACTGCCGTTGGTCTTATCAGGAAAAGATAAGTATACAGCCGAAGAAAAAGCTAAAAAATATTTTTCGACATTTCTAATTGATAAAACAGAAAAAAAATATCCGCATGAGATTTCTGGAGGAACTAGACAACGAGTAGCTTTTTTGCGGACTTACATGCAAAATAAAGATGTAATTTTGCTTGATGAGCCGTTTAATGCACTTGATGTATTTACTAAAAATAAAATGTACTCATGGTACTTGAAAATCGAGAAAAATTTGCAAAAAACAACTTTGCTTATTACACACGATATTGATGAAGCTTTGTTGTTTGCAGATATTATACATATTATTTCTGGAAAAAGTCATAAAATTATAAGTAGTTTGAAAATTTTTAACAATAAAAATCTAGACTGTCTATTTTTGAAAGATTTCATAAAATTAAAAAGAAAAATTATTAATATAATTAGTTCAATCTGAGTATTTTATTGACAAAAATAAAATACTTTTTTATAATAATTATTAAGTTAACAAAGGGGTATAGCTCAGATGGTAGAGCAGTGGTCTCCAAAACCACGTGCCGAGGGTTCAAGTCCTTCTGCCCCTGCCAAGTGGACAAAATTACATATAATGCTAGATAAAAATATCTTGTATTTTATAAGTTAATTGTTTTCACAATAATGTTAGAATTTAATATTTAGTTATTTTTTCTATGGAAACAACTTTATAATTTATTAAAATTTTATTTTATAAAAAAGATAGAACAAAATAATTGAACCGATATATCCTTAAATTGTTTTATTAGAATAAAATCAAAAAATAAAAATTTTACAAGGCTTTGAGGATGGTATAGACTTATAAATGAGGCTTATCTGGGTCTTTTCTACACCTTTTAACACATGATTTTTTACTAGTTTGCCTTTGGTCATAGAACGCTTCAAATTTTAAAAATATTAGATCTATATTTAAAGCAGAATTATATCATCGATCTGATTATAAAATTAATTGTTGGAGTAGACTTATAAGATAACAGACAATCCTCTGTATAAAAATGTTGTGATACTTAATATTGCAAAGAAGAAGCTGGGAGAGAAAAATAAGAGAATAAATTCGAGACACAATATGTAAAATAATTTTTAATGATTTAAAAAGTATATGTTAGATTTTAAAGAACCCAAATAATATAGATTTATACATATTGTCATAACAATCTCACTTCGCAGCACAAATTACTATGATGTTAGCAATCGCAACACATAAAAATAGAAATATAAAAATCCCGTTAGCTACTTAAAGGTCAACGGGATAAAAAACGTATCATTTTTAATTGCCATATTGCTAGAGAAAACTATTTCAAAAAGTTTTTATTTTAACAAAATTACTTGCATTTTTTATCAAAAGAGGGGTTAAAAGCATAAAAATTTTTACTATCTAATTTGTCAGTTAATATACGTAGTGCTTCACCAAATCTTTGATAGTGAACAACTTCACGTTGACGCAAAAATTTTATGGCATCTTTAACGTCAGGGTCATCGCAGAATCTCAATATATTATCATAGGTTGTTCTTGCTTTTTGTTCGGCAGCCAAGTTTTCGTGCAGATCTGTTATGGGATCTCCTTTTGATTGAAGATACGCTGCTGTAAATGGCACACCAGCTGCAGAACTAGGATATATTCCGGTAGTGTGATCTACAAAGTACTGATCAAATCCAGATTTTTTAATTTCTTCTATAGAAAGATTTTTTGTAAGTTGAAATACAATAGCTCCAATCATTTCTAAGTGTGCTAATTCGTACACACCTTGATGCTATCTATAAAAAATCAACAATTATTTTTTTGTGAGGAGTTGTCAATGCTATGTAATGATTTTTCTGCGATGATATTTAAGATTTTTTTTATCTCAACAGGGTCATTTACACAATAATCAGTACATATTTTAATACGCGTTTTCCCAATATTAAACTTTTTTGCTACATTTTCTTGGCGTGGTTTTAACAAACAAACTCCTCCTTACGCTGATAAATTACTATAAATATATGGGGATAAAAACTTGTACTATACTAAAATTGAAACATCTCAGTCCACAAAAATACTGGCACACGAATCCGGGTTCCCGAAAAATTGAAAATTTTTTGGGTGGTTTGGCACGTCCTCGAAATTATCACGAGGCTGCCCCAATTGCGTGTGACGGCTCACAAAACTTTTGTTTTGTTTCAACGCTCGAGCTGTGGCTGGACAGGAGTATCATTATCGGCTGCTGAAGTCATCGCGAACTTGGGAATTTAAAGTTTGATATCTGAATGTTTGTCGCTCGCTCTAATATAAGGTCTTGGCGCATTCGATAAAACGCTCGTCCAACAGCTTAACGTTACTAAGATATTAACATTCTTTTTTCAAGGTTCAAAGAAGGATTTGGAAATTTATCCCTCTATATATTTAAGAGTCTTTTTATGTGTTTTTTTATTTGAAAAAATTGTCGACAAAAATATTTCTACCTATTTGATATATTATTTTTTTAAAATTCTTAAAATTTTATTGAATTTGCAACAAATCTGAGATTGACTTAAGTTGTAAAAATAGGAGATTTCACCTTGTGTTTTACATTCTTTGACTATGTAACTTATGAAAATCTGGTCTTCGATAGATAGGCTTTTTACCGCTTCATATAACTTTGGGTTCTCAATTAGCTCAATCCAACCCAGCAAATTTTGTTCTTCTAAGTGCTTATCCATGTTTTCATCAATGGGAAATTGGTTATACAAAATTTTATCTAGTAATATTTCATGTTTATTTATTTTTGATTTCTTAATAAAGTCTTTTTTATCCATATTTTTTATCACTTTGTAAAAATAAGCTAGTTCATCTTTTACATTACAACGACGTTTTTTCATGTTACTTCCTCTGAATTGTTTTATTTCCTAACAGTTCGGAGTTTTTTATGGATATCTGATGTAATAAAAGAAAAACTGCTTCATAGCTCTACCCAAAAAATTAAAAGCAAGACCTGCTTTTCTCTCAAAATCTTGCTTTTATTACGTTCTTAATGCACTGCAAATTTTCAAAATATTGTTATAAATGCTTTAAATTTGGCTTTTCTTAAATCATTTAGGATTAATCAATATTTTTTAACTTTTTGCGACGTCAAATTAAATACTTTCTTATTCACATCTAATTTTATCTAGTTTTTTCCAATTAATATGCCGTCTGTTGAATGAGATTTATTGTTGATATAAAGCCATTTATGTAGTTTTTTATTTGAATAATAAAAAAGAAAAAGATACTGCACAAAAATTTACGCAATACCTTAAATTTACTCTTTTACTTTCAAGAAATCCCTATCTTTTGTTAATGTAATATTAAAAATACAATTTATTTGATTTTTTCAAACATTCAAACATTTGCGAAATAAAATATAATACAATGAAATATCAGTACAAAAATAAAAAAACCGCTAACAAAAATTTGTTAACAGTTTTTTACATAATAAAACTTTCAATTATAGCTCTATAAGTATAAGTATAATTTTAACTTGTTTTAAGTTTTTCATATAATATTTTAAACCGAAGGAATAACCTCTTCTCCCTTCGCAAATTTGACTCCTGTATAGCTACCGCCACCAATAGCAGCAGCACCAATAACACCAATAACAGGGCCTAGCCAATACCACATATTTGTTTTTTTGCCATCTGGTTGTTTATCATAACAGGTTAAATTTATATCGTATCCTTCTTCTGGGGTCGTATCCGATCCAACACCCATTAAATATGTAATACAAGACAATTCTGTGTCACCATTATTACTTATGTACGCAGAAAATTCGCCTTCCGGGACTCCAATAAGTGTGCTACCATTTACTGAATCGGTTGTTAAAAAATCGTTTGCGGCAGTAACTGTAACGGAATAATTACCGTTATCTTCGCAATATGTTTCTAAAATATTTTTCGTTAAATCGTACCCTCCAGAACGCATATTACAAAATGACCTTATTAATGCCGAGACATTTTCTTTAATAGGTACTATTATAGACCTATTAAATAACGGTACAAAATCAAAGGTTGTATGCTGCGCGGATTGACCTCTTTCATCTTCAATTAAAATGGTATCGCTAAAACTTACAGCCGTTGTTTTGTCTATCCCATAATCAAAGTCATCTATAGCTAAACACGATTTGCTAAAAAGACTTATTAATAATAAAGTTAAAATTGTTTTTTTCATAATATAGACTCCTTTTACATAAAAAATACCGCACCTTGAGCTTCTGTTTTAGAGTGTTGATATTTATTTCCTACTTTATCAAAATACATTATGATTCCACAACTGCCACTACCTCTAGACAAATCACTATACTCTTTGAATTTGTCTTTAACGGCTTTTTCTTCCCCAGCTTTTTGAAAAAACTTAAGAACTCCGCCCCAAGGGCCCAAAGAGAAGATTCCACCCAGACTAAGTACCGTAAACGTATACGACTGAATTTTATTAACCAGTTGTACCGCTTTACGAATATCTTCAGCTGCTTCTTGTAGCTTATCGTGAGAAATAAGTCTCATATAGCCATTTCTGTTTTTATAGAATTTAATCATATTTTCATTACAATAAGTACCTTTTAATCTAATTGTCTGATTATTAGGTACAACAGATAAAGCTCTTACAGTATTTGTATTTAACGCCATGCATATTAGCAATGATAGAAAAATTATTGTTTTAATATTTTTTTTCATATTTCCCACCTCAATTATATTATTAAACTTAAAAACCAGTTGTAGCTCCGCCTCCACCGCATGAACCCTCACCATCTTGCGATGTCACACCTCCAGAAGATTGGCCGCTGCCCGCGTGACCAACATTATTGCTCATCATAATGCACATTGATAATATTAGTAGCGGTATTGTTTTAAATATTTTTTTGATCATATTCTCACCTTCAAATAATAAACCTAGGCTAACCAGTTTTATTTTAACACATGAATTCTTCAAATAATACATAAATTTCCCAAAAAAGTGAAAATTCTCCTTTTTAATTAAAATTAAAATATTAAATTGTAAAAATATGTTTATAAAAAATAATTTTTTAAATGCAATTTTCTATAAATTTTACAGATTCATTTAGATTTTTTTATTATAAATTTTAGCAACTTCAAATGCTGTAATAAACGAAAGCGCAAATTTTTTCGCATTGCTTTGTCCATTATTTCCCCAGCATATAACACTTTTTTATTTTTTCTTATTTCTTTTGTAAATTCAGCTAAAAGTTCGTCTATTTCAACCGTTCGGAGCTTAAATTTTTTGTCCAGGCCTAAAACGTAATCTGGCTCTGTATTCAGTTCTGTGCACATTTTTAAAAAAGTCAAAAAATCTGGTTCACGCCAGCCTTGCTCGTACATTCCTATTGTAGACGGCAAAACATTTACAGCCTTTGCCAATTCTGCCTGTGCAATTCCTTTTTTATATCATTAGTTTTATTATTGCGAAA
>CALWIK010000017.1 GCA_944380725.1 uncultured Clostridia bacterium | reverse complement strand
ATGTTTTGAGAAAAATAGAAGATGTTTTAACGGTAGGAGAATTTTCCGAGCGTGAATTTATAACGACGCAAGGTAACAAATATAAAGAATATTTACTTGATAAGAATGCATTTATTTTGCTTGTAATGAATTATACAGGGTATAACGACTTCAAAAGAGCATACATAAAGCGGTTTGACGAGATGGAAAAGCAATTAAACATAAAAATGCCAAAGTCATATCCAGAAGCTTTAAGACTTTTAGCTGAAGAAGTTGAACGAAAGGAATTAATGCAAAAACAGCGAGACGAAGCAATCCGTACAAAAGCTTGGATTTCGGACAAAAAAACAGCGACAGCAATGGCAACGGCCAGCGTAAAGTCACGAGAAGCAGATAAATTAAAAATCAAGCTAGACTTGGAAATGTCATATGCAACCGTAAAAAAAGTTGAGATGGCAACGGGAAGGAAGTATGATTGGCGCAACCTAAAAAAGTATTGTGAAAGCGCTGGAATTGGATGGAACAAGGCGTTTGACGCAAATTATGGAAGTGTAAATAGTTATCCAGCAGAGGCCTGGAAAAATGTTTATGGTGTAGAACTTTAAGAGAGGAGGGATTTCGGTGTGCGAATAGAAATTAGAAACGATAGTGTGGTCTTAGATGGCTATGTGAACGCGGTTGCAAGGGACTCTCGACCGATGCTGGATGAAAATGGGGAAAAATTTGTTGAGCAAATTAGCCCGAAAACATTTCAGCGAGCATTAGAAAAAAACAACGACATTTTGTGCCTTTTAAATCACGACAAGTCAAGAGTATTAGGTTCAACAAAGCAAGGTAACATCGAACTTTTTGAAGATAACATAGGCCTTCGGGCAATTTGCAAAATCACAGACAGTGAGGTGATAGAAAAAGCAAGAAATGGAAAACTTCGAGGCTGGAGTTTTGGCTTTGAATCCTTAAAAGAACATGAAGAATCGCTTGAAAATGGTCTTAAGCGGCGTTTCGTGGATGATATGGATTTAGAAGAAATTTCAATAATTGATGAACGAGGGATCCCCTGTTACATGGGGACTTCAATAGAAACCAGAGCCGAGAAAAATTCTAAAATAGAATATAGATGCGAAGGGTTTAAAGCAAAAATTATCGATGAAACTGAGCCAGAAATTGATTATTCAAAATATGAAAAAATATTAAAACAAATTGGAGGAAATTAAAATGGAACTAAAGTATTTAACTGAAAAGAGAGCAGAAAATCAAGAGGAGATGCAAAAAATATTGAGCACAGCAAAGCTTGAAAAAAGAGCATTGACCGAGGAAGAAATTTCAAAATTCAACGAGCTAAAAAAATTAATAATGGAAATTGACGCCACAATAAATGCCGAAGAAGAGGCTCGCGAGATGGATCTTGAAGAAAAGAAAAAGGAAAATGAAGAAAAACCAGCAACAGAAGAAACTTCGAACACTCAAGAAGAAAATAAAGAAGTCAAAAAAGAAGAACGAGCATTTGTTGATTTTATAGTTTCTGGAAAAGAGAGATCGACAAGCCCTGGAATGTCTTATGGCAGCAACGGTGCGATTGTTCCGACAACGATTGCAAAGAAAATTATCGAAAAAGTCCGAGAACTCTCCCCTATCTATGACAAAGTCGAGAAATTCAACACAAAAGGAACGCTTGAAATTCCGGTGTACGACACAGATCCTGGAGTTGACAGCCCAACAGGCGATATAAACGTTGCATATCAAGGTGACGAATTCACAGCTCTTGTTGCCGGTCAAGGGAAATTCACATCAGTTGAGCTAAAAGGCTATTCACACGGGGCTTTATCAGTAATCAGCCGAAAACTTTTGAATAACGTCGACATCAACGTTACAAATTTCTTGACAAACAAGATGGCACAGGCATTCGCAGAGTTTTGGGAGAAAGAATTGTTAGTTGGAACCGGTGCTTCAAATAATCATATGACAGGCGCAACTTCAACGACTAATTTGGTAGCAACTGGAAACACAGCTTATACCGCCGCCAACGCTGCAAAAATTGATAATTTAATCAGCTTACAACTGGCAGTTCCTCAGCAATACCAAAAAAATGCGATGTGGATTATGAACAAAGCCGTATTTACTGAGCTTCGCAAGGCAAAAGACGGCAATGGCAATTATTACCTGGCATATGGCAAAGGCATTACATCCGGATTTGAATGGCAATTTTTGGGTAAACCAGTTTATATCTCCGAAAATATGCCTGAACCCACAGCGGCCGGCAATATTCCTGTGCTTTACGGAGATTTTGCAGGTATGGCGATGAAAATTTCTCAAAATTTAGAGATTCAGCTCATGCGCGAAAAATATATCGATAAAAATGCAATTGGAATAGTTGGTTGGGCTGAATGTGACTCAAAAATTCAAAATCATCAAATGATTGCAGGCCTGAAAATGGGCGCATCCGTTTGATTTGAGGTGATATCATGAGCTACAATACAAAAAATTATTCAGAAAACGGCGACAGGCTGATTATTGGAGGCACATTGGAGATTTTGGATGGAGCGATAATAAACGGTATGCCAAAAGCTGCCAACCAAACTGCTAGCGTCGCATCTGAGGTCGCAGATTTGGTGACAGATTTTAATTCTTTATTAGAAAAACTGAAAGCAGCAAATTTGATGGAACAAGATTGAAAAACTTAAAAATCGAGAAAAGAAAGGACGCGGGAAAATGAGTTTAAAATCACTTGAAAATTCAAGCGCGACGTGCCAGCGCGGGCTCCGCGCAGTCAGTGAAATTACGGTTAAAAACTTGGCAAATTACCTGAAATTGGATTATAACACTCTTTCAGAAGAGGATATCATGGAACTTGCAACATTTTTGCAAGCCGCAATACGATTTATTTGCGATTACACTGGGCTTTCTGAGTCTGCAGCTGACGAGTACGAAAGTTTTGTAATTGCAGTTTTTGTGTTAGTGCAGGATATGTATGACAACCGGAGTTTTTATGTTGATAAGACTAATCTAAACCGCGTGGTTGAGACGATTTTGGGGATGCATTCAGTAAATTTGATTTAATAAAAACTTACCAGGCAGAGTTAAAAAATTTACTAATTGGAACAAAGGAGGCACGATAAAATGTTGATTAACCCTGGAAATTTCAGCAAAAGAATAAAAATCGTGAAATACGAGATTCAAAAAGATCCGGATGGATTTGAGCAAAAAGTTGAGATTGTTGTTTTGATGACCTGGGCGCAGGTTACAAATACAAGTGGAAGCGAGATTTTACGTTCGAACTCAGATTTTTCAGAGGTTAAAACAAGGTTTTTAATGAGGTCGCCCAAGTTAAAATTAGATAAAGACATGGTCATAAAATTTGATGAAAATAGCTACAATATCGTATATATCAACGATTATGGCTATGACAAGAGATATACTGAAATCATGGCAGAGCTGGTGACAAAATAAATATGGCAAATTTTGAATTTTCGCTTGATATGGACGCAGTTTTCCCAAAAGGTTTGGAAGATGAGGATTTGGCGCTGGATATGGTAAAAGCTGGACAAGAGGTCATGCAAAAAGCAATCAAAAATGCAGCGCAAAAACATGTAAAAACAGGAGCAATGGCAAATTCAGTAAAAAGCTCAAAACCGGTTATTAATCGAGCAGGAGACGCAGTTGGACGAGTAAAATTTTATGGCAAAGACAAAAATGGAATGCAAAACTGGTCAAAAGCGCTATGGATCGAGTATGGCACAGTTCATCAAAGAGCTCAACCGTTTGTGAGACCAGCAATAAAAAGCTGCGAAAACAGCGTCAGAACCGCGATACAGAAAGTTTTTAACGAGAGGACAAAGCAATGAAAAAAGCTAACAGCTCCGGGTGTTATAACTTAAAGGTTTTTTTGCCTTCTTTTCTTCCTCAAAGAAAAGAAAGGGGTGATTTTTATCAACATAAATCCGATAATTGAAAAGGCGTTTTCAGACTTCAAAATCGCTGAGAAGTCGATACCAATCGCATTTCTTAGCTATACTGGAAAATCCGAAACATATTTAACATATTATACCTGGCAAGAACAACCAGATAATTTTTACGACGATGAAAACCACACAGAAATCGCTTTTGCAACAATTGATATTTTCTCAAAAAGAAATTTCAAGAACATATTGAAGAGCGTAAAAAGCAAACTGAAAGAAATTGGATTCACCTGGACGGATAATGGCCCCGAAGATTTTGACAGAGAAACAGGGTATTATCACGTTCCGGTGAATTTTTACGCAGAAAGTATTTCTGTTTTAGAAAATTAAACAATCAAAACTAAAAATGGAGGAATTAATATGGCAGGAATTGGATTAAAAAGCTTTAAATATGCAAAACTGAACGAAGACGGAGAAACTTATGGAACAGTGAGCACCCTCAGTGGGGCGATAGAATGCAAAGTGACGCTAAATTTGGCCGAAGCAACCTTGTATGCCGATGACGTTCTCAAAGAACAAGTTTCTCTATTCCAGAGCGGAACATTAACCGCAGGAATTGATGATGACGATGACACAGTTTTTGCAGAAATTCTTGGGAAAACCGTGGACGAAGAAACCGGAGTAGTCTCATCCAATGCGAATGATGAGCCAATTTATGTAGGATTTGGGCATATAGTGCCAAAAATGGTTGGCGGAGTAAAAAAATACAAAGTAGAGTTCTTTCCAAAGGTCAAGTTTAAGCCATTCATAGCTGATTCAAAAACTAAGGGAGACAGTCTTGAGTTTACGACCCCGTCAGTTGAGGCAACAATTTTTGAAAATAACGATGGCGATTGGGAAAAGCACAAAGTCTGCGATACAGAAACAGAAGCAGATACGCTTTTAAATAGCTTTTTCGTTCAGCAACAGGCATAAAAATAAGGATAAGAAAAGGACTGGAAAATTTTGATAGACAAAATTAATTATTTAGAGACCGAAAGCGAAAAATTTCCGATGGCGTTTACAATAAATGTTATGGAGAAAATCCAGGATGAGTACGGTACAACGCAGGCTTGGTCAAATTTAGTGCAACGAGAAGGCGAGCCGGACATCAAGGCACTAAAATTTTTTGTAACAGAGGCAATTAATGAGGGGCTTGATATTGAATCGGAAAAAACTGGAGAAAAAAGAGAACCAATAACTCCGAAAAAAGCCGGAAGAATCCTAACAGAAGTGGGATTAGCTAATACTGCAAATAAGATTATGAGCACGATTACTGAGAGTATTCAAACTGAACCAGAAAAAAACGAAATCAGCCCGCAGAAAGCTTAACTGTGGGCGAAAATTCTAATGAAAAATGTGACTTTTCGTGGATATTGTTCGTTGGGACAAAAATGCTTGGATTTACAGAGCTAGAAGTTGGACACATGACGCTAAAAAAGTGGCTGCTTTTGTATAAGCATTTTCGAGCATATCACAATTTTTGCACTCAGAATCAGCTGTTTAAAGAAGAAAAAGCGCAGAACTCGAGTAACGATGAGTGGCTTCCAAATTAATCAATAAAAATAAAAAAATATATCACGAAAAATTAAAATTTCCGTGATATAAAACATCGAACTTATCTAAACAAATCACTATGAGTTCCTGTTCTATAAAAAGATATTAAAGATATTTTTTTATCAATTTTATAAATCAATACCCAATCATTTTGTATATGGCAATCTTTATAGCCTTTAAATTCTCCAACCAAGTTATGTTCATGATATTTTTTTGGCAAATCTTTTTCTTCAGCAAGCATTATGATAACTTCTTTTAAAAGAGACAAATCTTTTTTTCGCTTTTTTAATATTTTTAAATCTTTTTTAAATTTATTATGGTAACTAACTTCAAGCATATTTTTAAATTTCCAAATCGTTGAATAAATCATTTAAAGAACTAAAAGATTTACTCATCCCGATTCCTTTCTCAGCCTCTTTAATGGCTTTTTTAGTCTCTTCGTTTGGAATATCTAGCTTTAAATCAAAAGGGATACCATTTACTCTAATAGTTTGCCTTAAAAAAATATTCACAGCTGTACTTAAATCTAAACCTAGTTCAGATAAAATTTTTTTTGCAGAGTCCTTTACTTCACTATCTACGCGGATATTCATTGTTGTAGCATTCATAGTATTGCCCCCTTCTAAATTATTATATGTAAATTATAACACAATATGCACACAATGTAAATACATTTAAAAAAAGAGGTGAAAAATAATATGGCAGGGTCAAACACATTCGGAGGAACGATAAAACTAGAAGGAGAAAAAGCGTATAGACAAGCGATATCACAGATAAATTCTGACCTTAAAGTATTAGCCTCAGAAATGGGAAAGGTAGCCGCCGAATTTGGGAAAAACGACAATTCAGCAGCTTCACTTACGTCTCGAAATAAAGTATTGTCAGAACAAATCGATAAGCAAAAAGAAAAAATATCGACATTAAAGACAGCATTAGAACAATCAAGCGAAAAGTACGGAGAAAATGACAAAAAAACCAACAACTGGAAAGTCTCTTTAAACAAGGCAGAAACTGAGCTTATCAAACTTGAGAATGAACTTGGAGACAACAAAAAAGCTCTAAGTGAAAGTGAAAATGCAACGGACAAAAATGCAAAATCACTCGATGACTTCGGAAATTCTGCAAACGACGCCGGGCAAAAAACTTTAAAACTTGGCGATTTAATTAAAGCAAATTTGATTTCAGAAGCAATAATTGGAGGGTTAAAATCGCTTGGCTCTGCAGTTATGGATGTTGCGAAAAAATTTGGCGAATTTATATCAACCGGAATAAAAAATGCAAGCGACTTGGCCGAATCGCAAAACGTGGTAGATGTAACTTTCGGCGAAAGCGCAAACACGATAAATCAGTGGGCGCAGCAAGCAGCTGGAGCTTATGGTATGAGCGAACTTTCAGCAAAACAGTACACCGGAACCATCGGCGCAATGTTCAAATCTATGGGGCTTGCGGACGATCAAGTCTTAACAATGTCGACTGATATGGTCGGTTTGGCTGGAGATTTTGCTTCATTTTACAATTTGGATCACGATGTTGCATTTGAAAAAATTCGAGCAGGAATCAGCGGCGAAACTGAGCCTTTAAAACAGCTTGGAATCAATATGTCGGTTGCAAATTTGGAAGCTTTTGCTTTGTCGCAAGGTCTGGATAAATCTTACAACTCTATGACGCAGGCAGAACAGGCGACGTTGAGATATAATTATTTGTTGTCGGTGTCAGCGGATGCTCAGGGGGATTTTGCCAGGACGTCGGATAGCTATGCTAACCAACTCCGAATTGCTCAGCTGAACATGGAAAACCTCTCAAACAGCATTGGTTCTGCACTTTTGCCGATTGGCAATGAAGCTGTGAAAATTTTCAACGATATGTTTTCCGGGTCGACGGATATGTCCACTGGGTTTTCGAATCTGACAACCATGGTCACGGATCTTGCCAATAATTTGCTAAACAGCCTGCCTCAGATGGCAGAAACTGGAGGTCAACTCGTCTCAAATTTGGCAAGCGGCTTGACAAGCTCAATATCGCAGTTGGCACCGGTTGCAACAGAAATCATAAATAGTCTGGTGAGCTCTTTTACGCCACATTTAGCCGAACTTACAGAGGCGGCAGTTCAAATAATTTTAACGTTGTCAACGGCACTCATTAATTCCTTACCAGAATTATTAAACGCCGCAATCCAGATAATTTTAGCCCTCGTGAATGGCATAACACAGGCATTGCCAACGCTTATTCCAGCAATTGTGGACGCGGTAATTTTGATGGCAAACACGTTAATTGAAAATATTCCACTAATTTTGCAAGCTGGAATCGACCTCTTAATGGCGCTTGTGGAGGCACTCCCAACCGTTATAACCTCGTTGATTCAGGCGTTGCCAACACTTATAACGAGCATAATCAACGCTTTAATCGAGTCGATACCATTGTTAATCGGCGCTGCAATCGAGCTTTTCATGGCCTTGGTCGAAGCCATTCCGATAATTGTAGTTGAATTGGTAAAAGCCTTGCCACAAATTATAAATGCGATAATTCAGGGATTAGCACGGCTTCCTGAACTTTTGTGGAATATTTTAGTTGAATGTATAGGAAAATTCATCAATTGGGGCAGCGAAAGCGAATCTGAAGGCCAGGAAGGTTCGCAGAATTTCTTAGACACGGTCATAAATATCATAAAGGATCTCCCAGGGAAAATTTGGGAGTGGCTGCAAAATACAATAACGAATATTGGAAATTTCTTTAGTGATATCTTGAAAAAAGCCGGAGAAAAAGCTCCAGAATTTGTAAATACGATAATAGATTTTGTAAAAGAATTGCCAGGAAAAATCTGGGATGGAATCGTAGGAGCAATTTCCAAAGTTGAACAATGGGGAAAAGATTTGCTGAGTAAAGGCTTAGAAGCCGCGCAGAGCCTTGTTACTGGGATTTGGGACGAGATTAAAAAATTGCCCGAAAAAATGCTGGACGTTGGCAAAAATCTTGTTCAAGGACTATGGGACGGCATAAATAATGCAAAAGATTGGGTTTTGGAAAAAATCAAAGGTTTTGGAAACGCAATTTTAGACGGAATAAAAAAATTCTTTGGAATCAAGTCGCCTTCAAAACTTTTTGAAGAACAAATTGGTAAAAATTTGGCGCTCGGCGTTGGAGAAGGCTTTTCAAGCTCAATGAAAGAGGTCTCAAAGCAGATGGAAAAGGCGATCCCAACAAATTTTGACACAAACCTAAACACCGCAATAAATTATGCAAATCAAAGTGAAGAATTGGTTGCAGCTAGGTCGAGAAGATCTGATTATTCCGGCGTTTATGAGAATGTTGCGCCTAAAAATAAAGAACTCGAGTTGCTCGAAAAAATTTGGAGTGAAACTCAAGACTTAAACGAGACTTTGTATGGAAAATTTGTTGGAGCGCTTGTGAATGGAGTCAGCATTTCGGTTGACAATCGAGAATTGGCACGGCTTATCCGGCGTTATGCATAAAGAGTTTTTTCCGGATACGGCCGATGACGCAAAAACTTTTTGAAAAAAGGTTCTGGACTTCAAAAACTTTTATATTTTGGCAGGTGATAACAATAGATGTTAAAATATGTAAATCATTTAGGCGAGACGATTGATTTTGACGGCAAGAATTTTTTCACGAACTCATACGTGATGCGCGATTATGCCTGGAATTACGATAATGATTTCAATAAAATAAAAAATTTTAATGTTGCAGGAATTAATTCCAAAACTTTAGCGGTTTCGATGTATGCAAGCAGTCAGGCTAAGGCTTTTGAGCTTTTTAATTCTGTTTTTGAAATATTTGAAAAAGACGTTTTGGCGCAGACTCCAGGAAAATTTTTCCTTGGAGATTATTATTATAGTGGATATGTTTCGTCGAGTTCCAAAAAAGAATTTATTTCGGCCAAAAACCTGTTAAATCTGGAGTTTACGGTGATTTCGGATACCAATACCTGGATTCGAGAATCGCCGTATTCTTTTTCGAAAAATCAAGAAATCTCCGGCCACGGCTATGTTTACGGCTATCCGTACAAATACGCGTCGTTGGCGGTGAAAAATTTTTTGAATGAAGCTTTGGTCGAAAGCAATTTTAAATTGATTATTTACGGCCCTACGCTGAACCCCGGAATTTACATAGGCGGGCATCTGTATTCAGTTGACACACCCGTGGAAAGTGGAGAATATCTAGAAATTGACAGTATCCAGAAAATAGTAGATTTGGTTCAAGTTGATGGAACAAGAAGCAGTGCAATAAATTTTAGAAATCGTGACAGCTATATCTTTCAGAAAATCCCCGCGGGCAACGTTGCAGCGAGCTGGAACAATGATTTTGGCTTTGACATAACACTTTATGACGAAAGAAGCGAACCAAAATGGACTTGATTTATACAGATTTAAATCGGCTTGATATCGGGGTTTTGAAGGATTATGAGTTGGACTTTGAGATTGGAACCGAAAATGATTTTCAAATCACGACAAGTATTGATAACAACGTAATTCCGATGGGTTCGTATTTTTATTTTGAAAATACTCAGTATGGCGGAAAAGTATCAACGCTAAAAGTCGACACCGCTCAAAAGCGCTTGTTTTACGGCGGGAAGACGTTTTACGGCATGCTTTGCGACAAAATTATTTGCCCGGATTCGGGTCAAGATTATTATATCGTAAACGGTGATGCAAATGCGATAATATCGGGGCTGATTGAACGTTTAGAGCTCAAAAATTTATTTATTGCATCGAGCGAAGTTTCTGGATTTGAATTTTCAAGTTACAAATTTGACCGATACACAGACTGTTATTCTGGTCTTGTCAAAATGCTAAAAACGAAAAATGCAAAATTAAAAACCGTGTTCAAAAATAGGCTTGTAAACTTAAGCGTGGAGCCAATTATAGATTATTCTGATGAAGAATTTTCGAGCGATATTTTAAATTTTACGATTGAGCAAAATAAAATGCCGCCAAACCACTTGATTTGTCTTGGGAAAGGCGATTTGGCTGAACGGCAAGTTTTGCATCTTTACATTGACCAAACCGGCGAGGTATCTCAAACGCCCTACTACACTGGACTTGATGAGGTTGCGCAGACTTATGATTATTCTAATGTAGAAAGCGATGAGGAGCTCCTAAAATCTGGGACTGAAAAATTGTTAGAACTGCAAAAAGCCGATGAAATCAATATCACTCTTGAAAACGTAGAGAAAGATGTTGGAGACATAATCGGTGGAAATGAAGTTGTGACAGGGCTAAAAATCACGGCGCCAATAAGCAAAAAAATCGTGAAAATAGAAAACAACAAAGAACCAAAGTTTACTTACGAAATCGGCCAAGCAAAAACTTCATAAGGAGGATAAAAATGGCAATAAAACTAATAACTGGATTAAGAGAAGCAGAAGATATCCAGTCTGAGGACGATGGAGCTAGGATTTACGGGACTATTTCAAGCGGAGACCGGGTGCTAGAAGTCGGTGAAAAATTTGCATATCAAATAATTTCCAATAACTGTGTGCGTATAAAATCCGGGGAATTGCTAATGCAAGGCCGGCATGCACGTCAAGCGCCAAATACATATACGGATTTGACGATAAATAATGGAACTCAAGGAATGAAACGAAATGACCTGATTGTTGCAAGATACACCAAAAATTCTAGTACGGGTGTCGAAAACTTAGAATTAACCGTGATTGAAGGGACCCCCAGTAGTACAGGGGTTGACCCAGAAATAACTACCGGAAATATTTTTGAAGGCTGCACATTGCATGAAATGCCATTATACCGGGTTAAAATCGATGGATTGAGTATAAGCTCCGTTTCTGCCTTGTTTACAACACTTGAAAATTTAGAAAATCATAGTTTGTCAAAACTTTACAGTGCAACAATTAGTACGAATTGGTCTGGAAGCAGTGCGCCGTATACGCAAAATGTGACGGTAACTGGAATCTTATCGGATGATTCTCCAATTGTAGACGTAGTTTTAGATACAGACTCAGAAACGGCTTTAAATCAGCTCGAAGCCTGGGGATGCGTTTCTAAAATAACAACTGGAACTGATCAAATCACCGTTACTTGCTTAGAGGATAAACCTGAAACAGCAATCTCAATTCAAATAAAGGTGGTGAGATAATGGGCAATGCAATTATATCGAGGCGTGGAGCAAAAAAAGCAAAAGAAAACAACGGACGATATTGGGAAAAAATTTTTGATTATGGGGCAACAATGCCAGTAAATTATAGAGGCTTATATGTTGCATCCACTCCAAATTTAGGCGCAATTTATTCAACAGATGGAGTAAATTGGCAAAGTTCTAATTTACCTAATGTTAAATTCAATAAAGTTGGATATGGGGATGGTCTTTGGGTTGCTGTTTGCTATAATAACGGGGGATTTTTTTATTCAACCAACGGTAAAACCTGGAGGCAATCAAATATAACAAATAAATCTGGAACTAATTTATCTTATGCAAATGGCAAATGGGTTGCAACTCAAGTCGATGGCTCTACATACACGATGGTATATTCCACAAATGGGAAAACATGGTCGGCAAGTAATCTTTCTGGGAACACTTTGGATGGATTATGGTATTACAAAGGCGTTTGGGCAGTTACAACTACTTACATAACTTATGATTATAAATATTACTATTCGACAAACGGCTTTACATGGCAGGGAGTTAGCAATTTAAGTGGTTCTATACATGATATTTTATGTGCTAATGGATTATGGGTATTATGTGGGCAAGAAAACGGAATTCAATATTCTGAAGATGGGATTAATTGGATAAAAAGCAATAAAACTAATTTATCAGCCCCTTATGTTTATCATTTAAATTATGCAAATGAACTATGGTATTGCGGTGGAGGCGGTGGATATTGGTATTCAACTGACGGGAAATATTGGCAAGAAGCATCAATGTTAATAACAGACTTGAAATATGCAAATGGTGTTTGGATAAGCAGCTCCAGCGGTTCGCTTTATTACTCAGGAAACGGAATAGACTGGACGCGGATTGATGAAATTGCAGGGACTCGAATTGAAAACATAGCTTATGCAAACGGTATGTGGATAACAGCAACAGAAGTAATTGGGGGCATATCAAAGTATGAACCAGGTGTGTGGTATTCAATAGATGGTCAAAATTGGTATAAGGCTGATTATCCCTTTGAGGGGGAAGGGAGTTATATAAGTTTTGGACCTTCAGCAATCAAAAATATAAATGGTATTTGGTATTTATATGATACATACAACGGTGTATATTATTCAACTTTCAAAAAATAAAGATACAATAAAAATAGGGAGAGGAAATGACAGTTTTAAAATTTATAGTAGACAAGCAACTTTTAACGCATGAAACAGAGGAATTCGTTGTTTCGGATAGCAGAGAAATTTTGCAGGTAGAATTTGATTTTTCGATTGAATGGGGAAATTTTATAAAAACGGTTGTCTTTGGAACGGCATTTGGAGAAAAATTTTCGGTTAATTTGGAGGGGAAAAATTCGTGCATAGTCCCGTGGGAGGTGATAACGCCCCCATTTTTCACTGTGAGTGTCTATGGAACCAATCAAAATCAGCGAATAACAACAAATAAAATCTCGATAAATGTAGCTGTGTCAGGTTATGAACAAGGGAAAACGCCGGAGCCGCCGACTCCGACAGTCTACGAAAGCTTGTTGGCAGAAATCGATACATTAAACAGAGATTTTGAGAATTTGGGTACAGCATCAGGGCACGATGTAGGTACAAATCCCGGGAATTTGCCCGTGATAAACGAGCAAGGAAAACTAGAAAAAGAAATTATCCCTCAAGTTGAATCAGAAGAAACAGACCCAATTTTCACAGCAAGCCCGGCGTATAGCATAAAAGAGTCAGACATAGAAAAGTGGAATTCTAACTCTGGGTTTAGTGGAGATTACAATGACTTAATAAATAAACCACAGATACCAACAAATTTGTCAGAGCTTCAAGGTACTTTACCGGTTTCGCAAGGTGGGACGGGCGCTGATAATCCTGTTGGAGCCCTTGCTAATTTGCAAATATTTACAGATGTTTCGCAATTAGGGCTTTCTTATCCAACAACTACCAATGATATTGTCGAAGCCATTCCCGCCGGATCTTTAGGGTTTTTCAGCTATGACTCAAAGTCCACAAGCATAAAAAATGCACCGGTTAGTTATGGAATTTTTTCTGTATTTTATCCAAGAGACAACGATAGGCCGTTTTTACTGTGTTCGCAATGCATCTCAACAGGGAACGATTGCGGAGCATTTTATGTTGGTTATTATGAGACAGCTCCGCCTAAAAGTATCAAATGGTATAGAATTTTTAACGGATCTATGACGGCCACGGTTTCGCAAGGAGGAACTGGAGCAAAGACATCTGAACAAGCTTTAGAGAATTTAGGGGCAGCAAGCGCAGCAAATGTTGGGGATGTTTCATCTTTGTTGACCGCAGAAAAAACGGTTGTAGGGGCAATAAACGAGCTTTATAACATGATTAATTTAGGAGGTTAAAAAAATGGCAAAAGTATTTATAGGAGTCGGACATGGGGGTAATGATCCCGGAGCAGTTGGTTTTTTGGTGGAAAAAGAAGTTAATTTGGTTGAAGCTTTGGCATGCCGAGATTTTTTAGAATCACATGGAGTCGAGGTTTCGATGTCACGAACAAAAGACGAAAACGATCCTGTTTCGGCTGCAATCGAGAAGTGTAACGCATTTGAGCCGGATTTAGCAATAGACGTTCACAATAATTCCGGCGGTGGCAAGGGTTTTGAGGCGTATTATCACTACAAAGGCGGACTTAGCAAAGACCTGGCTGAAAACATCGAAGATGAAGTCAAGAAAATAGGCCAAAACTCAAGAGGCTGCAAAACGAAAGTAAACTCAAGTGGAAGCGATTATTATGCGTTTATCCGCGAGACGATTTGTCCGGCCGTGATTTGCGAGGGATGTTTTGTTGATAATATCGAAGACGCAAAAATGGCGGATACTCCAGAAAAGCAAAAAGCCTTCGGAGTGGCTTATGCAAAAGGTATTCTGAGAGCATTGGGAATTTCTATAAAAGAAAATGCAGAGCAAGTAACAAATGATTCAACAGCGAAATATTATGTGCAAGTAGGGGCTTATAGCCAAAGAGAGAACGCAGAAAAACAGCTACAAAAGGCCAAAGAAGCCGGGTTTACTGATGCGTTTATAAAAGAAATTTAGAGGTGCAATTATGGAAAATAAAACGTTTGGGTTGGTTACATTTGCAATCTTGATTGAGGCAATTATTACATATTTCAACCAGTTTTTCGTTCAAGAAAGTTTCTGTTGGGAAATGTTTTTAAGCATAATTTTGGGTGTAACCACCGCCATTGCATACAAACTGGACTTACCAGCATATTTTAACTTAACCTCAGAAATTCCTTATGTGGGATGTATATTGACTGGCATTTTACTATCACGTGGGAGTAACTATATTTTTGATCTGATAACAAAAATATCAGGTGTTTAATTAAGTTTTCCAATAATAAATAGCTCAAATACCGATACAATTCGGGATTTGAGCTATTTTTTTGTTTAGTTTTTCTCAAAAAAATTTTAAACTTGGAAAAATTTAATGATAAGCGTTGTTTTATTTAAAATTAATCTATAAAGTTTACTTTTTTCATAATTCTTTTGGTCTAAAGGGAGATTTTCCCTGTGATATATTGACATAATATATAAAATAACAATAACATATAAGGTGATTTACCCTAGAAGAATTGACATTTTTGGCGAAGCAAAGGAGAAATTATTTATGTTGAGAAAATTGTTAACATTAGTCTTTGTGAAAATTTAGATTGCAGTAGAGCTGAAAAATAAAAATAGAAATTTTACTCAAGGATTATTAAATGGCACATGCAAAATGAAGCTAGGAGAATTTATTATGTATAGAAAAATTATAAGTTTAGTTTTATCATTTACAATATTATTTATAGAAAGCTATCCATCATTTGCCCAAGGTGTTAATATACCGAATAACTATGTAGAAAATAGTGATGGAACTTCTTCATATGAGAATGAAGAATATTCAGATTATTGCGAAAATTATCCTAAAAATAAATTTGGGCAAATATCAGACGTTGACTGTGCTGTAATGATTAAAATAAAACAATTTAGAGCGAACAAAGAACCGTCGACAGAGCTCTCTCAGGTTGGGCCAAACGGGGAAACAGACGTATATTTATGGAAATATGTTGGATTAAGTCAGGTAACAAAGGCTTTTAATGATTTATTGGTAAACTCTTATAAAGATAGAAATAAAAACAAATTCATAGAAGAATTCATATCTCAGACTAATAACTTTTTTAATATAAGTTCAATTGAAAGTGCTGCAATTGCAAAAAAGTGGGTAGAAAAATCTAAATATTCTAAAGTAGCGGGTTTTACACAGAAAGATATTGAAAATTGGACCAAGGATCTGCTGAAAGAATTAATTATAAATAGAGAAAAAGTTAAAGATAATTCGTTTATGAAAGGCTTCCTTTGCGGTGGTACAGGATTTTTGGCTACGGTAATTACACTAGTTAAAATTGCTGGAGCTGCACTTTTAGGGTCTACTGGTGTTGGGTGTATTGTTGGAACCCTTTTGGGGTTAGGTGGATATTTCTGGGGTAAGGCTGATGTAGCTGAAGAAATTGGGGAACAGACCCGAGAAGCCCGCAAGCAAGCAGATATGTATGACCTTAGGGCTGGTGTCTATTATTCAGCACTTGAATATATTCTTGACTCTATTAAAGAAAAAGAGTGGGTAGGTAATGACCTATTGGTTGCAAAGCTGAATTTTAACAAAAATAGAAGACGTGCTCTTGTAGATTTTAGAAGTGTAGGTATAGAAAATATTCCTAATTGGGATTTTGAAATTTTCTTTGAAAATCTCTCCAGAAAGCTTTCTGAACTTACTAACAAATATAAGGAGGAACTATAACTATGTTAAAGTTAAAAAAGTTTTTATCTGTTTTATTGAGTATGGCTCTTGTTTTTAACTTGAGGACATCATTAATAAGTGAGGCTTTTATTCCGGCGGAGTTTGAATCAGATTGTGCCCAAAAGAACAGTAAGGGCGGTTACATAGAAGATAGCTGTGCAATTTGGGAAGCTGAAAATGCTCTTTTGAATGAGAAAAAAGACTATGTAGTTATAAAAAATTTGGGGCCACTTGCAGACAGAACTTTTTATTATTTTTCATTTAATGCTCTTGATAAGATTCTTGACGTAGTTAATCAACCTACGGATGAAATGCAAAAAGAAATAGATAAATTAGAGCAAAAGAAAAACTCGTTAAAAGAGAGTGCTTTTTCAAAAATTTTTCTTAGCAGTGTATTTGGTGTTATAGGTGGTCATTTGAGTGCAAGACTTTTCGATTGGTGTCGTACAGCTTTATATAATAAAGAACAAAAGAAACGTTTAAAAAAAGATATTAAAGTAACCCCTGCAAAACTTGTGCTATATGCGGGAACCGGTGTTTTTGAATTTGTAGGTGCGGTAATAACGGGCATATTGTCGGCGGTCTGTTTATCGGCAAAACAAAATAATCTTAATGATGATTTATCAAGAATTAATGAAGAAAAAAATAAAATTGATTGGTATAGGCATTATGCATTACAAGGGATACTTGATGATATTAAAGAAGCTTCTTATAAGGATAAAGATTATTTTTTTATAAAAACAAATCCTAGTAACTGCTGGATGTCTTATGCAAGTAACATGGGATTAAACTACACAGAAGCCCAAAGGAAAGCATTCGAGTCAAAATTTCAAAAGTTAGCAAAAGATATTGAAGATGCCTTGAACAATGAATTTTAGGGGTAAGGAAATGGAAAACAAAAAAATAATAACGGTGACAATTTTGATTTTTTCCTTACTTATAAGCTCAAATGTTAAAAGTCCAACTGCTGAAGGGGTTATGCCCAATTATCAGAAAGAACTTGAATTACTTGATAAAAAGTTAGTTTATTGGCCATGCAAGGGAAGTATGAATGACAATTGCGAAAATTATCTTATTAGATTCGAAGGATTAGAGCCTTTTGCTAATGAATTAAAAAACTTTTTAAAAAGAAATAAACATAGAGATTTAAAGTATAGCTTAGAAAAGGTGGCCATAGGAACAGTTGGTACATCAGGAATAG
>CALWIK010000016.1 GCA_944380725.1 uncultured Clostridia bacterium | reverse complement strand
AAGCCCCATCTGGAGCCACTGAATAGAATTTGCTGAACTTTGGCTCCAACAAAAAAAGCAACACAAAAATGGTTGCTATCGTAAAAGTTTTAAAATTTTTTCTGCCGATTTCCAAAATCACGGTTTCATAACGCCTGCGCTCGGGGTTTTCTCGATAAACGATGCACAGCGCCGCCGCATACAAAACCCACTGATATCCACACGAACAATCATAAATGCTGCTTCCAGCCTTAAGTCCTCGAGGCATTATAAGCAATTTTAAAATACTATCTATTTGCTGTAGTTTTTTCTCATTTAGAAAATATTTTTTATCTTTGCCGTCACAGATTTTAAGGAAATTTTCGCACTGCCTTATAACGTATTTTGGCGCCGGAATTTTAAGATTTATCACATTTTTTGCATACTGACAGCTTTTATGATTTATCATTTTGCTTTGCCTGACAAAATTTCTAATAATGGATCCGGTTCATCGCTATCTTGCCGGTCTCTAAGGGTTGTAATAATCTTCATTAAAGTTACAACTGTTTTGTTTGCGCTGTCTGTTGTTCGGTTATAATCTGAGATTGCCGGATGTGAATAGACATTTTTTCGGCCTTTGACGTACTCTTTTGTAACTAAAGTCCCCTCCTCTTTGATTGTTTTCTCAAGATCAATCAAAATTCCAATCTGCACCTGATACCTCTTAAAAGTTGTAATAAAAAAGAAATTCTGCTCAACCCCGTGTCGTTCGGCGATTTCCAGAATTTCTTTTGCTTGTTCATTTAAATTTAATTTTGCCATATTTGCACCTCTTGATTTTTGAATATCTGAATATAAAGTTGCTCTGCAATTTTTTTCATCATAATGGGCGGAACGCTCATTCCACATACATATTGAACGCTTTGGCCACAGAAATCATAATCTTGTGGAAACGTTTGAATTGTAATAATATCCTTGTCGCTAAGCGTTCCGGGGACATCAAACCTCAAAAATGCCCCTGCTGCTGTTATTGTTGGCGCAACTTTGTTGTCATGCACATAAACCGAACCAAAGCTTTTATCTTTTCCACTTAATCGCATAGCAGCATCCGCTAAAGTATTATCTTTTGATTGTCTTTGTTTCCATAATTTGTACATTTGTGTTGATTTTTTTATCGGTTTAAAGTGCACCAAATCTTTAAATTCAGCGTATTTTATAGGGTTATTATTGAACTCAAAACCAATTTTTTGCAAGTTTAAATCTCTTCTTCGAGCAATAAAAAAAGTTCTTTCTCTGCCTTGAGGAACTCCCATTTTTGCAGAATTTAAAAGAAAAATTTGCACTTCATATCCGGATTTTTCAAAAGCTTTTAAAATTTCATTGACATAACCTTTGGCTTTTTTTAAAATAATCCCCTTAACATTTTCGGCAACTATTACCTTCGGTTTTATCCTCTCTGCAAAAGCGATAAAATGTAAAAACAAATCATCTAACCGCTGTTTTTTCTGACCTTCACGGAACCTTTTTTCAACTCCCCATACCTGTTCTCTTTTTCCTGCCATAGAAAAAACAGAACACGGCGGACTTCCATCCAAAACGTCGAGATTGTAGAGTTCATCGGGCAAATTCATGCTACATAAATCCCGAATGTCACAGCATAAATTATATTTCGGTTGATGATTTTTAACATATACAGCATTAATTTTTTTGTCGATTTCGTTGTTCCCAATAACGTCAAACCCTGCAAGTTTATAGCCCATTGTTGAGCCGCCTCCACACGAAAAACACGAAAAAACTTTTAATCCATTTTTTGGCACGCTGTTGATATCTTTAAACCACCAAATATATTCTTTACTCATCATTCCACCTAAACCCGCAGCGAGGACATTCTTGCTCAAACTTTTCGTCACTAAAATCTTCAACACTCAACTCTTTGTTGTTCGAAATTATCTGATTATCCTTAGAAAAATCCAGCACAAATCCAAAATTTGTCATATCGAAATCAATAATATTTTCAAGTTCTAATTTTAAAATATCAAAGTCAAATCCAGTATTCATCGTAAGTTTGTTGTGAGCAAGGATATACGCTTTTTTCTGTTGATCGGTCAAATGCGATAATCTGATTACTTCAACTTTGTCAAAATTGAGCTGTTTTAAAGCCTCAAAGCGCCCGTGACCTTCGATTATTACATTATTTTCATCAATTGCAATAGGGTCATTGTTTCCAAACTCTAAAATTGACTTTTTTATTTGCTCGACCTGCTCAGGTGGATGAAGTTTTGCGTTATTTTCATAGGGTTTAATTTCATCTATGCTTATTTTTTCTATCTTCACTAGCTGCACTCCTTTCAAAGACATCAATAAATTAATCTTATTCGCGAGCATAAAAATTCACTTAAAATTTTGTACCAAACTTGTAATCTGTGCAAAACGCTCCAAAAAATTCACGTTTAGTTTTTTTGATGTAAATTTACCGGGGCCGTCGGTGTGCGGTTTTTGGCCATTTTCCTAAGAAAAAACCAGGGGGGGATGTTATTTCAAAAGTTCTGGTACAATTTTAGAAATTGAATTTTTATTAAAGAAAACGATGTTGTCTTTGCTAGGAACTTCAGCGGAACCTAAAAACTCTACTCTAAAAAATCCGGAGAACTCTGTTGCGTCTTCAATTTCAAGGTTTTTAAGCACTTCAACCCGCTTTGTAACTGGATTTTTAACGTATAACTCTTTAACCAACATGATTTACCGCATCCTTTCTTGCTCATCAATTATCTTTTTTACTTCTTCGTATTTTATTTCGCCTCGGTCGCACATAGCATGATGCATCGGGCAAAGCGTGATAAGATTGCCGTTTTCAAGCCGTAATTCTTCATTTTGTCCAATCGGCACCGCATGATGAACCTGTAAGTTTTCGTAGTTGTACTTGCACCTGGCTCCGTGCAAATCTCGAATACACACCTGGCAGAGATAATTGTCCCGCGCTTTGATTTGCTGCCGCTTGGCTTGCCAGTCTGCAGAATTTCTAAACTTTACAGCCTCATCGATTTTCTTGTGCTTTATCGGCTTCTTACCGCAAATGTGCCCCTCAGCATGGATTCGACCGCAGTATTTACAGCTTAAAAACCTCTCTGACTCCACATGTGATTGTCTAATTTTTGATCCCTCCACATTTTCGAAAAAGCAGAGCACCCGTATTAGGGCGCTCTTAGGAGAAGCATAATGTATGAAAAAAATTTATCACATTATCATTTTACCATATCCTGGTCAGGAATTTCAGGAAAGTTTTAAAAATCTGTTATGTTTTTTTCGCTCAGTACTTCCGTCACCAAGATTTCCCATGCTTCTCGCCACTTTTTGCCAGCTAAATCCCTGCAAATATCTAAGCGTTAAAATTGTTCTCATCTCGCTGTCATCCACGCTTTGAATGAATTTGTCAAGCCGATTAAACTCATAAACACACTTTCTCAAATTCAGGGCTAAAAGACTTTTCAAATCAGCTATTTGCGCCGCATAATTTCCAATTTTGTCGTTGATTCCTGTTCCATTTGGGACCCCGGTTATTTTCGATGTACAAAGCATCGCTGCGGTTTCCAACTCTTTGATTCTCTGCTCGAGCTGCCGGATTTCCCTTTTCAAAAAATAAACCTGCGAAAGTTCCTTCTTTGTCATTTTTTGTCACCTCAAAACATAGCCTGATTTTTTAACGCGTTTCGAAGGCTTTTCCCTGCGATTCTCATAACGGCACCACTTGTCATTTGGCTTATCCGGTCAACAGTTTTTTCCATAATTCCGCGCTCGTTGATAAGCGCATTCAAGCTGTAGTTGCTCGAAAAGATCGTCGCTTTCTGATTGTTATAACGCTTGTTAATCAGGTCAAAAAGTAGGCTCTGAAGCCACGTTTCGCTGGAATTCTTTGTAAAAATTTCGGTTCCGAGGTCGTCAAAAAAGAGGACGTCGATGTTCGAAAATTTCTGAATTAAAAGCTGTTCAGACTGGCTTGAACTGCGGTTAAACGTGGATTTTATCGCTTTTGAGAT
>CALWIK010000015.1 GCA_944380725.1 uncultured Clostridia bacterium | reverse complement strand
GCAAAAATTTGTATTGTTATTTCGCCAAAGCTAAAGAAAAAATTAAGATGGGAGAAAAGCATGTTACGGTTCAAAACGAAAAAAACATACCAAATTATCGACTAGAGCTGTTTAGGTATACCGCTTTAGATGAGATAATTCCCAGCCTTAAGTTTGAAAAAGAACCTGATAAATTTATTAAAAACAAATATAGAGATACTTTCAATTTAATAAAAAACATTTCCACAGGAGTTGGGATAATTACAGGCTTGATTTTTGGGATATGGCTGCCAAAAGGAATATCTTGTCTAAATAGTCGGCTGAATAAAAAATCAGCTAAAATTATTAAACAGACTAGTTCGTTCCAAAATACTAAGACTGATTGCAATAACCTAATTAAAAACAAAAATGACAAATGGCTTAAATTTTCATTATCAATTATACTTTCTGGGCTCATTGCTTTTTTAGGTAGAACACTTGCTGAGTATGGAATATCAAATTTTGAGAGCAAAGAGCTAAAAAAAATGCTGATAAAAAAAAGAAACTCCTTAATGGCAATAGAAAGTGCAATGAACCATATTGATGACAAGGATTGGGTAGATGGAAATATATTTTACATTCGTGAATGTTTAGATGTGGATACCTATAATACTGTGACTGGATTTTTATATGTTGATGAGGAATCTAATAGCTTAACTTATTCAAAAGATGAGAAAAAGTGCTTTAATCGAGATTTTGAAGCCTTGAGACGAAATTTAAGTGAAGTCCTAAAAAATAACAAAAATTAAGTAGGAGGGAAATTCTATGAAAAATAGATTTTTAAAAAATTCACTGGTGTTAGCTGTATTCATATGTATTGTTTTAACAAATTCAGCTGGCACATATGCGGTATGGCCGAACTGTGATAAATTAAATGAAAATGGTCAATTTGATGATCTAACATGTGCTATTGTGGATTCAGTAGAAAAAATAAGTAATGGTGAAAAGTTTATAAAGCTTGACAATATTGGCTATAATTCGGAGTATAAACTACTTTTTTTTGATAGCAGCGAAATTAATGGAGTTCTATCGAACTTGACATACAACAAAAATGTTGACCAGATTATTGCAATGAAAGAACAAGAGCTAGAGAATAGCAATAAAGCAATTTCTGAAGGAATATTTTCTTTAGCAATTGGTGGTACCTGTTTTAGTGTTTTAAGGAATATTTATAATGCGTTAAACCTACCAAATGGAAAAAAAGAACATGGAAACGAAGCTTTTATGCAGCTTGCAGCTAATCCACGTTTAATTTTTCAACGCATTCAAAATGTAGCTATATTTATTCCTTTAGCGATTGCAACAGGTATATCAATTTTGATTTCAGGCTTGGCTTGCTCTGTGAATAGTTATTTTACAAATAAAGACTTAAGTGATTTTATAATTTCTTCAAAATCAGAAAAGGGTAATTATTTTTTAATTTTAAAAATGATACTTAATCATTTAGAAGATGGAGATTTAACCATAAATAAAATTTTATGTTTAAGCACAGATATAGATGTAAAAGGATCCGCTGTTAAAATTTTAGATAAAAAAGTTTCTAAAAATTATAGTTTAGATGAGCAAAATAAATTCAACGAGAGTATAGAAAATCTGAAAGAAAATATTACGTCAATATTAAATCAGGTAAACGAATAGAGGTAAAATAAACATGTATGGCAGAAGATTGTTTTTGTTATTAATAGCCTTTTTTGTGATTCTCCGTTTTTTACAAATTACTTCATTTGCTGAAATTGACATGAAGCATAACTACAAAGAAGAGTTGAAACTTTTAGATGAAAAATGGTATGTTGGCCATTGTAGAAATGGCAAAGCAACATGTATAAAAAATTTAATACGTTATGACGGTCTGGAAGAGTTTAATAATTTTTTAAAAGACCTTGAAAAAAATGCTAAAGATGAAAAAGAAGAAAGATTTTGGATGCCGTTATTAGAAAAAGCTTTAATTAGTACGGGTGGGATTGGCATGTTCGGAGTTTTTTTATATCTTGCACCTGTTACTACGGTTTCATTAACATTTGTGACGATAGTGTTAGGACCTGGGGCATATGTTATCCATAATAATTTTATTGATCCCATAGGTGAAATAGCTGGATCTTTTACAAAAAGTTTTATTAGATTTAAGGATTGGATATTCAGAGTAAAAAAGCCTGAAAATCCAGATAAAGGTTTGTTAGGAAATTTAAATGACGCTTTGTTTGGAGACAAAACTAAAGAAAATGTTAATGAAGGACTACTTGAGGCTATTAGAAAGTTGATTTTTGGAGATAAAATAGTTACTATTTTATCCAAAGATCAGCAACAAGCTTTTGTTAAGGAGATTCGAAATGAACTTTACCAACAGATAAAAGATAAAAAGTGGGTTAATAACGATTTTCTGTTTCTTTGTATCGACATAGATCCAAAAGTTATGGAATATGGATTAAAATTTGATAATGTTAGTTTTCCTTTGAGCTATAAAGTTTCTTTAAAAAGTTATTTTAAAAGAATAAAATAATAAAAGAAAAAAATCTCTGTTTTATTTTACAGAGATTTAGATTGTATATAAAGTAGGTGTTGGAAGATGGATTTCAACACTTATTTTTTATAAAACACAAATATTCAAATTTTTTATCAAAATATTAGCGTATACCAATCTTTGTTGTTATAATCGGAAACTTATTATAAAGAGATAAGTTCAAATTTATTTTTAAATTGATAAAGTAAAATTTTTCTTAATAGAAAAAACAAAGAAAAAAGAATATTGTAATCTTGTGGCAAAAAAGCTAACAAGAGAGGCAGATACCATGAAAAGAGTTTATTGTTTATATAGAGTGTCAACAAAAGGCCAGGTTGACAAGGATGACATCCCAATGCAAAGACTGAAATGCACTGAATTCGCTAAGGCTCAGGGTTGGACGATAAAAAAAGAATTTTCTGAAAAGGGTGTATCCGGATTTAAAGTGTCGTCTGAAAACCGCGATGCAATTCAAGAAATAAAAGCAGCAGCGTCTAGAAAAGAATTTGATGTGCTGCTTGTTTTTGTGTTTGACAGGCTAGGTCGGCGCGAAGATGAGACGCCGTTTGTTGTGGAGTGGTTTGTAAAACACGGCATAGAAGTCTGGAGCACGCAAGAGGGCGAACAGCGATTTGAAAATCATGTGGACAAGCTGATGAATTACATCCGGTTTTGGCAGGCAAGCGGAGAGAGCATAAAAACGTCGATAAGAATAAAAACTCGAATGCAGCAGTTGACGTTAGAAGGGCGGTATACAGGAGGACCGGTGCCGTATGGCTATAAAAAAGTCAAAAGCGGAGAGATAGGAAAAAAGGGAAGAGAACTGTATAAGCTTGAGGTGGAACCAGAAGAAGCCGAAATCGTGAAATTAATTTTCGAAAAAACAATAAAAGAAGGTTATGGATCGCATCGCCTAGCCGAATTTTTAAATCAAAAGGGCTTGAGGACACATCAGGGATGCAAATTTCAGAGCAATACAATAAATAGAATTCTGAAAAGCCGGATGTACTGCGGATATTTGCTTTCTGGAGGTGTAAGCTCGCCGCTTATGGAGAATCTTCAAATAGTTGATGAGAATATTTTCGACAGCGTGCAAAACATAATTCATCAGAGAATCGCTCAAAATGCCGAAAGAACGATTCCACTCAACACAAAGGGAAAAACGCTTTTGTCCGGAAACATCTTCTGTGCACATTGCGGGAGCCATTTAGTGGTAACTCGCTATCAGGACCGGTACATGCGTAAAGACGGAACTGAGTACAAAGTCGATCAGTTAAAATATACTTGCTATCACAAGACCAGAAAGCTGAACAACTGCGATGGGCAGACCTCGTACATAGCCAAAATTATCGACAGAGCCGTTGTTGATGTGCTAGATGAGCTGTTTAAGAAGGTAAAAGAAACGCCGAAAGATAAGGCTTTAGAGAGAAGATACAAATCACAGGTGAGTGCATGCAATTCGAAATACCAGAAAATAAATTCCGAAGTTGAAAAGTTGGAAAATCAGCTTAGAACGTTGAAAATGGAAATAGGTAAGGCGTTGATCGGAGAGAGTAAATTCACAGCAGATCAGTTAAGTGAGGCAATAAAAGCGACGCAGAGCAAAATTAATGAACAAAATTCTGAAAAAGAAAAATTAAAGCAAGAATTAAACAATAAAAAAGAAGCAATGGGAAAATTGGATTATTATTACAATCAATTTTTGACCTGGGCAGATGAATTTAAAAACTCAACATTAGAACAGAAAAAAATGATAGTATGTCAGTTAATTCGCGGTGTAAAGGTGAGCCGCGGTTACAATGTGAATATCGAGTTTGACATGAATTATAATCAATTTTGCGAAGGTTTGTAAACGAGGAAATTCAACAATAAATGCTTTTTACGGTATGTGACCGCATCGTACGCTAGAGCCCTCGGCTGTTAACCGAGTTGTCGTTGGTTCGAATCCAACAGGGGGAGCCAGAGAACCCCCGAGATACGGGGGATTTTTTATTTGCCGAGGGAAAATGTTAGAGCAAAATTGGAAAAAATTTATTGTCGAAATAAATGGTAAGCGAAAGAATTTTTAAGGTACAAAAAATAACAAACCACAAGATTACGATAAAAAACATCTATGAAAAATAGGTGTTTTTTTATTTGTAAAAAATAAAGAAGGAGAATAAAAAGATGCAAACATTTTTATTAATAGTAATTTTAATTTTGGTAGTAATAAATTTTAAACAGGCGGATGAATTGAGAGATCTTGAGAAAAAAACGCTTGATGCATTCAAAATAGTCTGCAAAAAACTAAGACAAGCTAAGGAGGAGTAACAAGGTGTGGGAATTAAGTGAAAAAATATATTTAACGCCGCCGGATAACGAGGCTATTGCGGTAAGGGAATGTTTTTTCTGCGGAGAAAACATTTATGTAGGCGATGAATTTTACAATCTGGACGGTTTTAATTGTTGCGAAGACTGCCTTGATAGGCATTTTAAAGTTGTTGCAGAGTTACCAGATTGGGAAACCGAAAAGGCAGATTTAGAACATAACGAAGTGGAGGAAGAGCGGTAAAAATGGGAAATGAAAAATCAGTATTTGAAACATTATTTGAAATCAACGTAAATGACCATGTTGAAAAGAAAAATGGCTTATCGTATCTATCTTGGGCATATGCATGGGCAGAGGTGAAGAAGAGGTTCCCAGGAGCAAATTATGAAGTTTACGAAACGGAGACTGGATGCGTTTATTTTACGGATGGGAAAACTTGTTGGGTAAAAACTGGGGTGACAATTGATGGTCTTGAACACATTGAGTATTTGCCTGTTATGGATTATAGAAATAAATCTATACCGCTTGAAAATGTCACGAGTTTTGACGTAAATAAATCGATTCAACGAAGTATAACAAAGGCCTTAGCCCGGCATGGACTAGGTCTTTATTTATATGCAGGAGAAGATTTACCAGAAATTAAGATTGAAAAAATTAGTGCAAAAGATGCAAAAATTCTTCAAAATGTGGTAAAAAACTTTGCTGAGCCGGATAAATTGTACGCTACGCTCTTAAAGAGATACAATGTGAGAAGTTTTAAGGAATTAACAGTTAAGCAACGAGTTGAAATTTTAGAAGGGTTAAATGAATTATCAAAAAACAGGAGGTAAACAATGGAAATAAAGTTCACAGTACCGGAGATGCCTCAGGACAAGGTGCGTGGCCGCACTGGCCAAGTCGCGCCCCAATCAAAGTGAATCCTATAAATCTAGTTTCACGCGAAAGGCTTAGCCGGAAGCGAAAGTACGCAATATTTAGATAAGCTTATTTCGCGAAATGGCGGCGGGGCTTACCCGCTCGAAAGAAATTTACCGGTAGAAATTAGTATTCTCGCCCTTTATCCTGTTCCTAAATACGCTAGCAAGAAAACAAAAAATCTAATGTTAAATTGCTGTCTTTTACCGACAAAGAAACCAGATTCAGACAATACCATCAAAATTATCTTGGATGCATTAAATGGCGTGGCTTATTGTGATGATTCGCAGATTTGTAGAGTTTATTTTGAAAAAATGTACGCCAAGATTCCAGAAACAAAAATAAGAGTCAAGGAGATTAATTTATGAAGACAACAAAGATTTTTGATAACGAAAAAGAGGTTTACAGCGGTAAATGTTATGTAAATACAGTGATTTTTAGGGGCAGAATTTACGGAGATTTTAAAGAAGTAGGGCAAAGTGGAATAAAATTTTCTTTACAATTGAGCAACGGAAAGCGGCGAGGCGCCGCGGCCAATTCGCGCTCTGAGATTTGTAAAAATCCAAAATTTAATAACACGCGATTTTATTCTGATACAGAAAATTCAAATGGATGGAAAAAACCTACATTTGCCGATTGTAGCGCCTTTGGGGATATTGCAAAGAAACTATTAAAAGAATACAAAGCAAAAGATGAAATTTGGATAATTGCCAAATATTACTCAAAACATCAAGATGGTAAATATTACAAAGGTTTTATCGTACGTGAAATTATCAATGAGGAAGAAATCTCACAGGCAGCGCAAAATTTTACAAACAATGACGATTTACCGTTTTAACTTTTGGGAGGGAAAGCAGTGAACTATTTAAAAGAAATATTGGCGTTTGAAAATTGGATTGAGTACAATTCTGCCATAAATAAATCTGACATCCGACTTTGGTACACGCTGATGCATGCAGCAAACAGATTTAATTGGAAGGAA
>CALWIK010000014.1 GCA_944380725.1 uncultured Clostridia bacterium | reverse complement strand
ACAAAGGCCTTAGCCCGGCATGGACTAGGTCTTTATTTATACGCAGGAGAAGATTTACCAGAAATTGAGATTGAAAAAATAAGTGCAAAAGATGCAAAAATTCTTCAAAATGTGGTAAAAAGCTTTGATGAGCCGGATAAATTGTACGCTACGCTCTTAAAGAGATACAATGTGCGAAGTTTTAAGGAATTGACAGTTAAGCAACGAGTTGAAATTTTAGAAGGGCTTAACGAAATGGCGAGAAATAGAGAGGTTCAAAATGGAAAGAAAATTCACAGTACCGGGGCCACCGAAAGGCAAGCAAAGACCGAGAGTGTGTAAAATTAATGGAAGAAGTCTTACCTATACGCCAAAGCAGACAATTGAATATGAAAGACTCGTAAGGGCAAGGTGCGTGGCCGCGCTGGCCAAGTCGCGCACGGATCAAAGTGCAGCCAAAAGATACAATTTCACGCGAGAAGGCTTAACCGAGAGCAGAAGTATGCAATGTTTAGATAAGTTTATTTCGCAAAATGGCAATGGGCCCTACCTGATCGAAAGAAGTTTACCGGTAGAAATCAGCATCCTTGCCCATTTCCCTATCCCGAATTATGTCAGCAAAAGGGTCAGAGAGTTAATGATATCAGGAAAGATTTTGCCAACTAAGCGACCCTATTGTGACAATATAATCAAGGCAATTTTAGATGCCTTGAATGGGATTGCTTATTATGATGACTCACAAGTTTGCAGGATTTATTTTGAAAAAAAATATGCCAGCATTTCAGAAACAAAAATAATAATCAAGGAGATCAATTTATGAAAACGACAAAAATTTATAGTGATGAAAAAGAGGTTTACAGGGGAATTTGCTATGTGAATACAGTAATTTTTAGGGGCAGAATTTATGGAAGTTTTAAAGAAATCGGTTCAAATGGAATAAAATTTTCTTTACAACTAAGCAATGGCAAGCGGCGAGGCGCCGCAGCCAATTCGCGCTCTAAGACTCGTGAAAACCAAAAGTTTAATGACACGCGGTTTTATTCTGACAAAGAAAATTCAAATGAATGGAAAAAACCTACATTTGCCGATTGTAGCGCCTTTGGAGAAATTGCGAAGGAAATTTTAAAATATTACAAGCCCACAGACGAAATTTGGCTCATCGCAAAATATTACTCTAAGCAAGTTGAAGGCAAATATTATAAGGGATTTGTCGTGCGTGAAATCATAACAGAAAAAGAAATCGAAAAAACGGCACAGACTTTGATAGGCAATGATGATTTGCCGTTTTAACTTTTGGGAGGAAAAAAAGTGAATTATTTAAAAGAAATATTGGTGTTTGAAAATTGGCTTGAGTACAATTCCAGCGTAAATAAATCTGATATACGCCTTTGGTATACGCTAATGTATGCGGCAAACAGATTTAATTGGAAGGAATTTAGCATATCGATTTTAACACTGATATTCAAGTCTAAATTATCTAAAAGTGAAATTTATCGATCAAGGAATAAATTAAAACAATTTGGACTTATTGATTTTAAAGAACGTCCCGGGAATCAAAGTACAATTTATAAAATAAATTCATGTGTGGATCTATTTGGGACACAAATTGGGACACCTTCCGGGACACCTTTCGGGACACTTTCCGGGACGCAATCCGGGACGCAATCCGGGACGCAATCCGGGAACATTAATAAAACTAGAAATATAAACAAAAACAAAAAAGAAAGTAATAAAGAAAAGTTCGGCGAGTTTGAAAATGTTTTTCTGAGCGAACAAGAAATCGATAAACTGAAAACTAGGTTTGGAGAAGACGCAAAAAGGTATATTGAGCGGCTATCAAATTACATTGAGTCAAGCGGAAAGCGATATAAATCTCACTATGCGACGATTCTTTCTTGGGCAGAAAAGGACAAGCAAGCCGAACTACTAAGGGGTGAAGGATATGCAAATAACAAGAAATCCAACGCAAAACCTCTCTGCACAGAATACCCTGAATAACCGGCATGGCGTTGACGTCAATTCACACATGCTGCCTGAGTTTACAGGTATGCAAAAACCCAAACAAGCAGAAGATATCTGCCCTGTTTGCGGCTCAAAACGCAGGCGTGAAGCCGTTATCTGCGGGGTAAAATATTCATTTCATGTCATGTGTGAGTGTGAGGCAAAGCAAGAAGAAGCCGAGAAAAAAGCCAGAGAATCCCGTGACAGAATGCAAAAAATCGAGAAATTAAAGGCGCTTTCGTTGCTCGGTGAAAGATTCAAAAACGCTGCTTTCGAAACGACTCAAACGGGCGCAAACTTGAGCTTTGACATTGCTTTTAAGCGTTGTAAACAGTATTGCGAGATTTATGAGGAAACCGTCAAGAATGGCTATGGGATCTATCTTTTTGGCGATAAAGGTGTTGGAAAAACTCACTTAACCGCTTGCATGGCGAATTTTCTAATCTCGAAATACGTGCCGGTGCTCTTTACGAATTTGTTTGAAATCTCAAAAGCAATAAAATCTACGTTTAACCGCAGTTCAAGCCAGTCTGAACAGCTTTTAATTCAGAAATTTTCGAACATCGACGTCCTCTTTTTTGACGACCTTGGAACCGAAATTTTTACAAAGAATTCCAGCGAAACGTGGCTGCAGAGCTTACTTTTTGACCTGATCAACAAGCGTTACAACAATCAAAAAGCGACGATATTTTCGAGCAACTACAGCTTGAATGCGCTTATCAACGAGCGCGGGATTGTGGAAAAAACTGTTGATCGGATAAGCGAAATGACAAGTGGCGCTGTCATGAAAATATTTGGGCCAAGTTTGCGCAGTAAATTGAAAACCAAAAATTTGTTTTAATTTTTAGGAGGTGATCGAATGAGCAAAAAAGTACAAAATGCTGATAACAATAGGAAATTAGGCAATTCTGGACACACAATGACGGCGGGTGAACTAAAAAATTTGTATTACCTGAAAAAGGAAATCAAAGAGCAACAACGGCGAATATCTGAGTTAGAGGCGGCTGCAACTAATTGTTCAATCGAAATTACAGGACTACCCCGTGGCAAAGGAATCTCAGACAAAGTTGGAAAATATGCGACTAAAATTGCGGACTTAAAGACTCTTCTGGAGCAAAATTTGGAAAAGAACCTCTGCGAACTTAATCGTCTTGAAACGTTCATTCAAACAGTTGAAGACAGCGAGATACGGACGATTCTTGCACTTCGCTACATTCATGGATTTACTTGGCAACACATTGCTAGCGAAATAGGCAAACGAGATGAACAGTATCCACGCAAGAAACACAATGCTTTTATTAGAAAATTTGATCAAAGATTTAATAATACTTGATTTTTTAATTTTTATTGTGTTTTATTACAATATTTTTATTATAAAATTGTCATAATTTTGACTTTATTTGTGAATATATACAAAATTTGCCCTTTTTTCTTTTTGGAAAATATGATCAATAAAATATGTGATATAATTGCTAATATATCATTATGGAGGTGAATTGAATGAAAAAATTCATAGCTAGTCTTCTTTCAATATCAATGCTAACAGGTTCATTTAATAATATTACTTTTGCTGATAATAATACTGTTAAGAAGGAAACTATAATTACTTTAAAAGAAGAGCTTACTAAAGATGAGCTTAGACCAAAATCTGAATTGACAAAAGAAGAGCGACAAGCTGCTAAATTGGCTGAGCAATTTAATGAAAAGTTGAACGATTCATATGGAGATATTATAAGCAAAAATCCTTGCATGAAAGAAGCTTTTACAGAGGTTCAGACTTTTTTAGAACCTTCTTTTACATGTGCTACTAGATCTGCTATAGAAGATAAATTACATAAACTAGAGTCTGAAGAAGAATCTTTGATTAATTAAAAAAAAACATTATTGGAAAGTCAAAATTTAAATGAAGAAGATACAAAAAAGCAACTAAAAAATATAGATAACCGCTTGCAAGCCATTAATTATACGAAAAATTGCCTTAAAACTTATATCCGAAAAAAAGATGAATCACAGTTACCTATTGTTATTTCTTTCGGGGTTTTAGGGGTTACCCTGGTAGGTTATTACGGATTTTTGTTTTATAAAGGCTTATTTTTATAAAAAACGCGGGTCATCCTTATTTATAGAGGATAACCCGTTTTTATTTATTTCGCTTAATCCCATTTTTCGGATTTGTACTGATCTATAATTTGCTCCAAATCTGTTTTTACCGTATTAAATCGATCGTTGAATTTTTGCTTTTCTTCATCGGTATAATTTAGTTTACTCTTTAGCATTGTTACTATAGCACCTTCAGCTGATTTTTCATCTGAGTTTACTTGAAGCAAAACAGAATCCGCAGTTGACCAATCAGCATTGTTGATATGGCTTAAAAAATGTTTTGCTGCAGATATGTAATTTCTTATTTTTATTAGATTTTGCTTAAGTTCAATTCTATTGCTTTTAGAAGTTTGCCATGAATCAAACATTTCATAAGTAGCCAAACTTCCCAATGCTGTAATTGATCCTCCAAGCAAGGTAAGAGGAACTCCTAAAAAAGGAAAGGCCAATGTTAATGCTCCTCCAACTCCTAACCCAAGTGTACCGCCACCTAATAGTTTTAGTTTATTATGCTCTTTCTTAGCCCTGTCTCTTTCAAATAACGAATTCAGCAGTTGTTTAGTAGATATGCTGGCAAACCTGGAGTCACTTTTTAAAAAATCTGAGAGAGTTTCATTAAGATTATTGGGAGAAACCTTTTTATCTTCTATGAATCTTGCAAAATCATTAATTGCAACATTTGTTTTTGCCATTTCTAAATTCTTACGAAGAATCGTTGGTAAATCGCCTATTGAATTATAGTCCCATAAGCTAATATCATATTCACAGTTCTTCCCTATCTCATTTAAATTTATATAACCACCAATCTGTTGAAGTTTTTCCTGTGCTTGAGTTATTGCACATACCAAGTCTTCTGTACTTCCACATTTGTTTTTCTTTTCGCAAAAATTAAGTTTATCCCTCGCATTGGCTGTTTTAAAAAATGGTGACAAACCAAGTATCGTAAAAATAAGAAGTGTACTTAAAAATTTTTTCAACATAAAGAATCGCCTCTCTTTTATATTTTTAGTGTACTAACCTTTGCGTAAACGTATATCCTTTGCGACAAAGAAGGCTACATATTTTTATTTTACTTAGGGAAAAGGTTAACCACTAATTTACATTTTAAGGCAAAATTACCCAACTAACAATATAAATCAACATAATTCTCTTTTTTTACTAAAATAGAAATATTATTATCTATTATTTTGTTTAAAAGTAAATATCTCTACTGGAGTCAAAAGTGCAATTTAGTTGCTAGGAAAAATTATATACCCTACTTGCAAAAAAATAAAAAGAATACGAAAAATACGAAATAAATGTGATATAATGTTAGTATTGATAAATTTTCATTTTTTATAGCAAATGGCTAACTAAACAGCCTTTTGTATATCACTTTTTAGAATGATACAAGTTTAAGAATCACACTATGGTGTGGTTCTTTTACACTTTATGGAGGTTTTAGAATAAAGAAATCATGTCAACATTGCGGTCGAATCCACGAGGAGGGTTATGTATGCAGTAAAAGGCCTAGCAAAAATAAAAAGAAAATAGATGAGGCCTCGAGGTTTAGGAGTACGTCAACATGGCAGGAGAAAAGGCGAAAAATCAAAGAGCGCGATAATTATCTCTGCCAGGTGTGCATTAGGGATTTGTACGGAGCCAGGTGCAAGTACAACTACGAAAACTTACAGGTTCATCACGCGGTGCCGATTGGGCAAAATGAAGAATTATGGCTTGAAAACAGCAATCTTATCACGCTTTGCCCGATGCATCATTCCATGTGCGACAAAGGCGAAATTAAATACGAAGAAGTAAAAAAGATAATTGATGAGCAAGAAAGGATGCGGTAAATCATGTTAGTTAAAGAGTTATACATTAAGAATCCATTTACAAAGCGGGTTGAAGTGCTTGAAAACCTTGAACCTGAAGACGCAACAGAGTTCTCAGGCTTTTTTAGAGTGGAGTTTTTATGTTCCGCTGA
>CALWIK010000013.1 GCA_944380725.1 uncultured Clostridia bacterium | reverse complement strand
TTCCTTTTTTATATCATTAGTTTTATTATTGCGAAAAAAATCAAATTCTTTTCTTTAGCTTTTTGATTATTATAACGCAGCATATAAAATATTTGTAAAAGAACAACAAAAAATTTTAAATATTTTTTATTTAGTTATTGCTTCATATGAATTTCACCAAATTTCTATTTTAAAAATATAGATTACTTTTTTCCTGTTATAATGAAATATAATTTTAAAGAAAGGAGGCAAAATTTATGAAAAAGATTATCGCAAGCATACTATCGTTCGTTTCTTTATTAGCGCTACCTATAAACTGCTCTTTCGCAAAGGAAATTCAACCTGCTGAAACATCAAATCATACAGCAAGTGGGAGCAAAAATAATGCTAGAAAAAAATCAGAACAAGAAAAATACATAAACAAAATGTATGAAAATGAAAAGAAATACAGTGATTCGGTAAATAAAGAGATAGAAAAAGTTAAAAACATGTCAGAAAAAGAACTCAAAAGATATCTGAATAAATCATATTTAATCAAGGTATGGTCACAAATTCGTCCCTTTATTCGGATAGTTTGCTGGGGTATTTTTGAACATATGTTTATAACACACTTTCTTGAGCCGTATTGGAATAAAACCTTTTACTATGCTTATGAAAAAGGCTTTAATGTCGGACAAAATATAAAAAAAGATTCGGATATTAATGACCCTGAAGCTCTTAGTTTAATCGCCGATATAAAGAAGGGACTATGTTCATTTATAAATAATTTTCATCCGGATGTGATTTCTAAAAAAGCTAAAGACCCAACCTTCTTTGATAAAATTTATTCTGAATTAGAACTATTATATAATAAAACGAAATATTTTTGTTCTGAAGATTTTTCTACAGAAACGGTATAGGATATGAAAAGTAGTCATACGGAAATCTCTGGTGCTATTAGGAAGGAATAGGATATGAAAAAATTATTATCAAGCATATTAATTTTAACACTAAGCTTTTGTGCTTTTAATTCAAGTTGTTTTGCCTCTTTGCCTAATAATCAAGAAAAACTTCACCAAGATTTTTCTTGTCATGGCTTAAAACTTTCTCTTGAGGGGCTAAACAAACAAGATAAGTCAAATGATTTTGAAGAAGTTAAAAATGGATCTATCAATGAACCCAATAAAATAACAACTATGGAAAAAACTGCTGATACTATGAAAGAAGATTTGAAAAAACACAATGAGCAAGTCAAAAATGAAATTCAAAATATAAAAAACATGTCTGAGTTGGATTTTAAACTTTACTTAATTAAAATTAATCTCTGGCCAAATATTTCAGCTTTATACAAAACTTATTTTTTTTATACAAGTTTTACATATTTTATTCTAAATTTTTATTTCGGGTTTAGGGCTGGTCTTGCAGAAGGTTTGATTAGGGTAAGTGGGTTAAATAGTATTAGCTGTCGTCATCTTTACACTCTTGTGAATAATGTTCAAAAAATTTTAGACCAACTTTTAATTGCAATTAAGTCAGGTAAAGCGAAGAACTTTGATAGTATTAAAGAACTTTATTATAATGCAACTAGTCTTTACAATGAAAATTTAAGATAATATGACAAAAAACTCCGGGTTATTCGGAGTTTTTTATTTTTGAGAAGAGTACAATGGTTAACAACAGTTTCCTTTTGCTATATTGATAAGTTCTTCTCTTAATGTTCTAAACATATCTTCGTATTCTTTTTTCGTGTTTTCATCATAATAAATGCCTTGTTTTACAAAATCAACGTGCTCACTATAGCCTTTCCCTAAGCCGTAATTAATCTCTAATGAGGCTATGTCACCACATTTCCATTCTTCATTTATAATACCTATTAAAACATTGTCAAAAACCCTTGAGTAACTTTTAATGTTGAGACCATTAATACTATGCATATAAGCATCAAAAAGGCCGATTATTACACTAACAGCCATATTCCCAACGCCAACAAAGCCTCCAACTCCAAATTCAGTCCAAGCCCTAAACTTCGGAATTCCTTCATCCTGAAGTAGAACACCATTAATAATTATACTTTCACTTAACCAATGTTTTGAGATTTCTTTGGACATCTCAGGATCAGTTTTAAATAAAGCTTTGATAGTATCTGCAACTTTTATGATATTTTCTTCATCTATCGTGCTTCCTGTATTCAAAGAGCATTTTTTTAGATTCGATAACGCCTTTTTAATCTGCACATAATCCCAAAACCACAAATCAGTTCCACATTTTGGACCAACCTTAAGCTGGCTGCAAAATCCTTTTCCTTCTTTCAAATCATTTAAACAACTATCATAGGCAATTTTAACGTCTTTAGGGTCTACACATTTATTCTCTGCCTCTGCCCACGGCCAACTTAATGCACATGAGTAAAAATTTCCCATATGGCACAATGTAATCATACATAAAATTGTACTAATTAATTTTTTTATCATAATTACATTTCTCCTCTACTACAAAGGTAATCTTGTAATCAATAATATAATACTGCACTTTTATTCTATGTAAATATTTGTCGATAAAAGTTATATTTAAATCTTTATACATTAGAAATTTTATATTTTTATTTTTCTTCTTTTAACGATGCCTTGTTTTATTCTTTTTAAGTATAAAGCTATTGAAAATTTAAAACAGCAGTGCAGAAGCGTTAATAGAACATTTAAAGGCCAATGCGGAATAGATTTTTGAAAGTATAAAAGACAACAGTTACATTGAAAAATGCTATAAAGACAGCACAAAAAGACATTGAAATATATCGAGCAAAACATTGAACGGCGTTAAGGGAAAAATGAGGTTCAGCTTTTAAAATAAAATTAAGATCTTCATTCAAAAACGAATGAAGATCTTTTTGTGTTTATCTAAGGAACTAATCTAAATTTTTAAAATAGTCCTCTGGAAGTTTTGCATAATCTAAATCTATTGCGGTTTTAATAAAACGCACAACACTCTTAGGCTCATTGCAATCTGTAATATTAAAAAACACATATACAGCATTTTTATTTTTGAAATTTCTATTTTTTATCTGGATATTC
>CALWIK010000012.1 GCA_944380725.1 uncultured Clostridia bacterium | reverse complement strand
TTTTTGAAAGTACGTTCTCAATTCTAATTTCTATCAGAACTAAGTTTTTCCTCTCAAGAAAATTACGGGTTCTTATTTTTTGTCATCGTTGTTTAATTTTCAAGGTCCTATGCTGCTTACTGGCCTCTCGGCCTCGCAACGTGATTATTATTCTATCATACCTCTTTCCCTTTGTCAACTACTTTTTTACCTTTTTTTCGGTTATTTTTTATTATTAGGATATTAAACAAAAAATTCAAAAAATAAGTGCTCAATTAAGAGCACTTACACTAAAGAAAAGGAATTTATGAGAATGAAAAAGGTAAAATCAATCTCGGTTATTAATATACCATATTTATTTTTATTTGTAAAGTTTTTTTCTAAAAAAAATTAAAAATTTGTATCAAAAATATTTTCAAATATAACAAGGTAACATAATCGTTACAAGCAAATTCACTTCTAGAGCCATCTTATAGCTTTTGTTTTAAAATAATGCATAAAAATTGAATCATTTTAGTTTTTGTAACTTTTTCAGACCATTTCATTACAACGCGTAACAAAAATACGTCCGCACGATATACTAAAGCACTCATTTAAATTTTAAGTTTTCTATACAACCCCGGGGGCAAACCTCCCTGCATTTACCGCACGCAATGCAGTTTTCTTTATCAACAGATGCTAGGTTATTTTTAATATATATGGCTCCCAAATGGCAAGTCTTTTCACACATACGGCAGGCTACACAGCTTACACTACATGCTAATTTTGAAACAGCACCTTTGTCCTCATTGCTACAACAAACTATTGCCTGATTTTGATGATCTAACAAAACTATTATATTTTTAGGACACACTTCAATACATTTGCCACAGCCAACACATTTTACTCTATCAATATATGAAACTCCATTTTTTAGGCTTATTGCTCCATATTCACACGCATTTATACAGTCTCCAAAGCCCAAACAGCCATATGAACATTTTCCTCCTCCTGCATATAGCATATTTGCAGCAGCACAAGTTTTTATATTAATAAATTCTGCTATTTTAGAAGTACTTTCTAAACTGCCCCTACATTTTACATGTGCAAACCTTTTTTTATAATCTATCTCTTTTTGCTTTAAAAGCTTAGTCAATTTTAATGAAACTTTTTCTCCCCCCGGCAAACATAATCCTATTCTACTTTTTTTATTTGCAAGTGCTTTTGCATATTCTTCACAGCTAGAAAATCCGCATGCTCCACAGTTGGCTCCAGGCAGTATCTCTAAAATTTGTTCGCTGAGATTATTTTGCTTATCTTTTAAAAATAAGTTTACAACAGACAAAATTACCCCTGCCAAAAGCGAAATACTACCTAACAAAAATAATGTGAAAAAAATCGTTTGCATAATTTCTCCTTTACAGCCTCAAAGCTCCCTCTGCAACCCCTTGAAATCCAAAAAATGATACAGCTACCAGTGCCGCGGCTATTAGCGTAATAGGTAAACCCTTTAAAAAATTCGGAACGTTACAGCTTTCAATTCGTTGTCTTACCCCAGCAAAAATTAACATAGCAATCATGAAGCCTATTCCTGCACCTAGCGCATTTATCAATGCATGTATATATCCAAATGATGAATCTAAACTTCCTTTTTCAATTACTAAAATCGTAACTCCTAACACTGCGCAATTAGTAGTTATTAAAGGTAAATATATGCCCAATGAATTATAAAGTGTTTTTACATGCTTTTTTAACACAAGTTCTAATAGCTGAACTAAACTTGCTATAACTAATATAAAAATTAAAGTTTCCAAAAAAATGAGATTGTTAGGCATCAAAATATACGTATAAATTGGCCAAGTTACTGCAGTTGCAAGAAGCATTACAAAAGTTACTGCTGCACTCATGCCAAAGGCGGTGTTTATCCTCTTTGACACTCCTAAAAATGGACATATCCCTAAAAATTTACTCAAAACATAATTTTCTGTTAAAACAGAGTTAACCAAAATATATATAAGTGGTTTTATCACTATAACGCCTCCTTAGTACAAGAGATATCGCATTTGTTCTTTATTTCACAATTTTGACAAGCTGATTCTATTTCTTTTTTATTTTTTGCTAAAATCTTAGATAATGCAATAAGCATGCCAAAAACAAAAAAACCTCCGGGGGGCAAAATAAATATTATTATTGGAGGCAAAAACTCGGCTGTAATTGGTATGTCAAACAAAGTGCCTCTGCCTAAAAACTCTCTTATAGCTCCCATACAAAGTAGTGCTGCACTAAAGCCTATGCCCATGCCTAAACCATCTAAAACCGATGGTAAAAATCTATTTTTGCTTGCAAATACTTCTGCTCTACCTAAAATTATACAGTTTACAACAATTAGTGGTAAATATATACCTAGTGTTTTATCAATCTCTGGGGTAAAAGCTTTTATCAACAGTTGAATTATACTTACAAAGCCCGCTATTATTGTAATATACGCTGGAATTCGGACTGAATTTGGAATAAATCTCTTGATTAACGATATGGCTGCATTAGAACAAGTCAACACAATTGTGGCCGCTAAGCCCATCCCTATTGCGTTAACGGCCGAGGTTGTAATTGCTAAAGTCGGACATGTACCTAACATCAGCTTCAAAACAGGATTCTCTTTTAATATTCCTTTAGAAAATTCTTTATATAATGCTTTATTCACAACTATTCCCTCCGTTATCTGAAATTTCTTTAAATAAAGTTATTGCTTTATTAACTGCATCTTTTACCGCATTAGAAGATATTGTAGCACCAGTTATTGCATTAACTCCTTCTAAACTTTGATTATTATTTTTTAAATTAAAGCCGTTTAGCGGGGCCTTTTTAATAAACTGTTTTATAAACGTTTTATTTTCGATGTTTGCACCAAGGCCTGGCGTTTCGTTATGCGATAAAATCTTTATGCCAGAAATTGTAGAATCTTTTAAAATACCGATCATTATATTAATTGTTCCACTATAACCTTTAGCTTCTGTGCAAAACAAATAACCCAATGTTTCTCCTTGATCATTAAGCCCTACGCTATACTCTTTGCCTGACAGTGTTTTTTCCTTGAAAATTTTAGCTGTAGGCATAACTTCATGTTTTGCTAATGCGTTACTTTTTGCTTTTTGCGCTCCTATGCTTGGTTGCGTTAAAATATTAGTTGCTGCAAGAAATATGCTAACTACAACACAGACAACAAAAAGTGATATGGAGGGAACTAATATCTCTTTTAAATTAAAATGTTTCATATATTTTCTCTCTTTCCAAATGGTTTAGGAAGCATTAATTTTTCTATTAGTGGTGTTAGAATGTTCATTAGCACAATTGAAAAACTTACTCCTTCTGGCAAATTTCCAAATATTCGGATTATTACTGTAAAAAAACCACATCCTACTGCAAAAATTATACGCTCAAGTCGTGTGACAGGTGATGTGACATAATCCGTTGCCATGAAGAAAGCTCCCAGAAGAAGGCCCCCAGAAAAAATATGAAAAATTGGATCACCTCCCATCAAAAATGTCAAAACAAACACCGTTCCAATAAAAAAAATAGGAATAATTATAGAAATTACTTTTTTAACCAATAAATATATTCCACCCAAAAGTATTGCCATTGAGCAAATTTCTCCTATGCAACCAGGAATATTTCCAAAGAATAAATCAAAATATGTAACTGTAGTTAATACGCTTTTATCTAGCGGTGTTGCAGATGTTATTATATCTGCACTTCCTTTCAAATACGCAAAAGGTTCCGGCCAATTTGTCATTTGAGCTGGAAATGATATCAGTAAGATTATTCTTGAACAAAGCGCCGGGTTAACAAAATTTTGACCCAAACCTCCAAAAAATTGTTTTATAACAACTATGGCAACAAACCCTCCAAAAGCCGCTATGCCAATTGGAATACTAACAGACAAACTAAATGCTAACAAAATACCCGTTACAACTGCACTTAAATCTTTTATACTATTAGGGCGTTTCATAATTTTGCAAGATAAATATTCTGACAAAACACAGCTTAAAACTGTTGTAAAAATAACAACTAAAGAACGCATTCCAAAAATAATCGTAGAAGCTAAGATAATCGGAAGCGTTGCAATTATTACGTCTAACATAATCTTTTGTGTCGAGTTTTTGTCGTGCAAATGAGGAGAACTAGTCAAATAAAGTTTAGAACTCATAAAAATACCTCACATATTTTGTTTTTTTATAAACGCTTTACCTAATCGTATCGACTGAACAAGCGGCCTATGTGCAGGACAGGAATAAGCACAGCAACCACATTCCATACATGTGTTTATGTTTAAAATGTTTAATGCTTCTGCATCTTTAGATTCAAAATTTTGTTCTAATGCATATGGCAAAAGCTTTAGTGGGCAACTTTCAACGCATCTGCCGCAACGAATACAAGGACTTGCTTCTTGCATTGCCGCATCTTTTTCATCAAAAGCTAAAATTGCATTATTCTGTTTTAATATCGGCACATCATCACTACATACCGTTAACCCCATCATTGGGCCTCCCATGAGAATTTTTTTTGCTGCATTTTTATAGCCTCCACAAAAATTAATAATCTCTTTTATTGGAGTGCCAATTGGAACTCGAATATTTTTAGGATCTTTAATAGCAGATCCATCAACCGTAATGACTCGGCTTATAAGTGGTATTCCTGTTTCTACATAATTATAAAGTGCCGCTACTGTACTTACATTCATGACCATGCACCCAAACTCAGCTGCTCTTCTTCCAAAAGGTATTTCTCTGCCTGTGCATGTTTTTATTAAGATTTTTTCTGCTCCATTAGGATATTTCGTTCGCATTTGGACTAATTCAATATCTACATCCATTTTACTAATTGTATATTTTAATTGTTCTATTGCATAAGGTTTGTTTTTTTCTATTGATATAATCGCTCGTTTTACTTTTAGCAAGTTCTTTATTAAGTCAATGCCTCTTATAATATCCTCTGTCTTTTCAAGAATTGTACGGTTATCTGAGGTTATATAAGGTTCGCACTCCGCTGCATTAACTATAAAAGTATCTACTGGTGTATTTTCGTTAAAATCGAGCTTTGCATGTGTTGGAAAGCCTGCGCCTCCTAACCCTACTAAGCCACAATCTTTTGCAGCTTTAATTAGATCTTCTCTGCTTTTTATCTTAGGCGGAACTATATGTTCATCAAATTTCATCATACCATCGGATTCTATTGTTACTGCTGTTGTAAATAGACCATTTGGCATTAAAAATTTTTCTATTTTAGAAATTCGTCCAGATATGCTCGCATGAATCGGTGCACAAACTTTTGAAGTGTCTTTAGCAATTAATTGGCCTATCTTTACTTTATCATTTACCTTAACTATAGGTTCACATTCTGACCCTATATGCTGCTTCATTGGCAAAACTACATAAGGTGGACATGGCATTTGCACCGATCTAAGCTCTTTGGTGTATTTTCTATTCGGAACATAAACCCCGCCACAACTTTTAGGGATTATCTTTTTTAAACGATTAATTATACCCATAAGTTTTCCTTTCAAAAAAATAAATTTTCAATTAAATCATGTTAATTAAAGAAAAGTTGCTGTCTGTTATTTTTAGATTTGATTTTAAATTCGAGCTTGCTATAACTTGCCTATTTTTATTTACAAATATTGCTTGCGCATTGAACTTATTTAACAAAAATTTTGATTTTTGTGGCCCCAAAATAAAACATACAGTGGATAGTATGTCTGCAATTGTTCCATTATCTTGATGCACCGTGACAGAAACCCATTCTGTTTCTATTGGATAACCTGTTTCACTCGATAGTACATGATGATATAGCGTATTTTTATATGTAAAATTTTTTTCATACGATCCAGAAGTCGAAACATATCCAGAAATTATATTCACAATAGCAAAAATCGAAGTCTTTTCGCTTTCAAACGGATTCCTGATGGCAATTTCCCATTTTTCATTTTTTTTCCCGAATGTCCCAATTGTCCCTCCCACGCTAATTATTCCTGATTTAACTTTATTTTTTCTATAATTTTCTACTGCCACATCGCATGCTGCTCCTTTGCCTACAGAGCCTAAATCTAGCATCGCCTTAGCATCTTTTTTCATAATTGAATTATTTTTTCTATCAATTTTAAAAGAACTGCAGTTAATATGCGGCAAAACTTTAGCAATTTTATCTTGTATAGGAATTTTTTGTTCTTTTTGAGTAAAAGTCCAAAGTTTGCTTAAAGGCAGAATTGCTGGATTAAAAGCATTTTCTGAAAGTTTAGAAATTTCAAAAGAAATGTCCAAAAGTTTAAGAGTATCTTCAGAAACTTTTATGGGTTCATTTTCTTTTGCACAATTAATTTTAGTTATTTCTGAATCTTCTATTCTCCAAGAAATTTTATGTTCTAGCTCCTTTATTAAATCCATTGTTTCGGCACAAACTTTGCTGGGCGCCTCACATTCTATACTCTGCGTGACTAATGACCCCATTGCAACATCGGTAGAATTAAAATCAACGTTGTTTCTTCTATAAATAAAACATATTAAAAATAATATTACTATTGCAAATAAACCAACAATAACTCCAAAAATCTCTTTTGTTCGTATTTTTCTGTTTATGAAATCACAACCTTTTCTTTTCATTTTATCTACAAACTGTTTAAAATTCAACAAGGAAATAATTGGTATTTTATGTTTTATGATATTTTTTCTAGCACTCAAAAAATATTCTTGACATTAAATATAACTTTACGAACCTATTTTTCTGAAGTACAATTAAAATAAAAAGGTGATGGTAACTTGACAAATGAAAAATTATCTCAGATGGCCGTAGCTGCACTCAAAAAAGAATATCCCGAAGCGCCATGCTCACTAAACTATACTGATCCCCTTCAATTGCTAATATCTACCCGTTTGGCCGCTCAGTGTACCGATGCTAGAGTTAATACGGTTACTCCTGCTCTATTTAAAAAATTTAAAAATGTCTACGATTTTGCTAATGCTATTTCAGAAGACATCGAGCCTATTATAAAGTCGTGCGGATTTTATCATGCTAAAGCAAGGGACATTGTAAATATGTGCAAAGTTCTTATAGAAAAATTTGATGGAATTATTCCGGATTCAGTTGAAGAACTAATAAAATTGCCCGGTGTTGGAAGAAAAACTGCCAACTTAATTGTTGGAGATATCTTTAAAAAGCCAGCTGTTGTTGTTGATACCCACTGCATGAGGATAACTCGTAGGCTCGGGTTCCATAATTTAAAAAATCCTGAAAAAATAGAATATGTATTACGCCAATACTTGCCTCCCAGCGAATCTAATAATTTTTGCCACAGGCTTGTTATTCACGGGAGGTCTGTATGCAAAGCTATAAATCCAAGATGTCATATCTGCTGTATGAATACTTTTTGTAACTTTGCTCAACACAATAAAAATAAATAAAAAATTAAAATTAGTCTATATTACATAAATATTCTCCAAAAATAAAGCTCAGACGTAAATTTATACATCTGGGCAATAGTAAAATAAACCTATCTATATGGTTTTATTAGAGAGTATGGTGCAGGATCGATCTCGTTGGCTAGTTTTGATAAATTAAATCCTTGAGACTTAAGGCCATCTATAATTGATGGTAGTGCTTCAACTGTTGTAACCTTTGCATTTGCATCATGCATTAAAACGACACCATGATCACAATTTTTTGAATGGCCTAGAACATTATTTATGCAGGTTTGAGTTGGTGTGCATACTCGGCTAACCGCGTCTCCGGCAGAGAGATTCCAGTCAAAATAGTCAAAACCACGTCGTCTCATTTCTGCCGCAATTTCTATATAATTGTCTTTATTAAAGCTATTTTTAGAACCTCCTGGAAATCTAAAAATAGTTGGTTTTACACCAGTTGATTCATAAATTAAATTGTAAATATTGTTAAAATCCTCAAGAAATGCCGATACACTCCCATAGATCTGTTTGTAATTGTGGCTATAAGTGTGCATAGCTATAGTATGGCCTTCATCAACAATTCGTTTCATTAAAGATTTACCTTTTGGAGTTGCATTACCTGTTACAAAAAAGGTTGCCTTTATATCTTTTTGACGTAAAATATCAAGTATTTCTGTTGTATTATCAGATGGTCCATCGTCGAAAGTAAGGAATATAGTTTTAGATGGGACAATTTGTTCTGATGGCCGGTTGCAATATAAATCTGGATATAATTTAGTGTAATCTTTATCTTCATCTATTTTTTTTATTTTCGAAACATGTACAGATTCTTCTTTTTTACTTATACTATTTTTGTTTTTTTCTTTTTCTTTATTCTGTTTATTTGCATTTTGATTTTCTTTTAAATTATAATTTATTTTATTTTCTTGAGGTGAGATATTTTCGACAAAAATTTTATCTTCCGTGGATATATCACGTTCTGTTTTGCTAGACATACAAAATTTTATACTACAAAAAATGATTGCAGAAAAAATTATTGAGGAGATAATTAATAAACCTTTTCTTTTTTTAGGTTTAAAATATTTGTAAATATTCAACATTTTAAGCACCTCCTCCACTCAAAATTTTTCTACGTAATATCTAAATTATAACTCTATTTTTTCTTCATTTCAACATTTATTCTGATTACAATTTTGTAATTATTATTAAAAATTAATAAAAAATAAGCAGGTCGATTTTATGATAACTTCTGCAAATTATAAATCTCCCATTGGCAACATTTTTCTTAAGGCAGATGAAGTTGGGTTAACTGAGCTACGGTTTGATCTTCAAGAATATACTAATTATGAAAATAATACTAAATTTGAGCCTTTATTAGAGCGAACTAATATTCATTTAATACAATCTAAACTATGGCTTGATATTTATTTTTCTGGACATGAGCCTTCATTCTTTCCGGATTTGCACTTAATTGGTACTCCTTTTCAGATCGAAGTATGGAAGCTTGTACAAAAAATTCCATATGGAAGTACCACATCGTATAGCAATATTGCTCAAGAAATTGCAAAATTTAAAGGAATTAAAAACATGGCGGCACAAGCTGTTGGTTATGCAGTTGGCCTTAACAATATATCTATAATTATTCCTTGTCACAGAGTTATTGGGAAAAACGGCAAATTAACTGGGTATTCTGGTGGAATTGAAAAAAAGAAATATTTGTTGAATTTAGAAAAATCTGTTATAACTTAGCTTTATTTTAAACATATTTTTTCATTTTGTTCTTCTTTTGTGCATATAAAAGCATAGGGAGGATTAACATTATGTTTGTATTTTCAATTAAAACGTCTAAGCAAAAACTTATTTTGCAGTTTATATTAATAGTTATATCTATAATTCTTTTAGGCCTTATTTTCACAAAATTTAATTTTAGTGGCAAAGAGGCTTCTTGCCAAATAGGAAAATATAATTTATCTGCCAAAAATAATAGCGAACGTATTGAATTTTTGTCACAATTCGGATGGGAAGTTTCTCCTGAACCTACTGAAATTTCTACTGTTATTATTCCCGCTGAGTTCAATGCTACTTACGAAAAATATAATGATATACAAAAAGAGCAGGGTTTAGATCTCTCTAAGTATAAAGAAAAATCTTGCACTAGATATACATACCAAATATTAAATTATAAAGATAGTCCTAATGGTGTACGCGCCAATATGATTGTGTTTAATAATAAGGTTATTGGTGGCGACGTTTCCTCTGTTACCTTAAACGGGTTTGTCCACGGTTTTTTCAGTTCAGACAAGATTTATACATAATATTTTATTTTTTTATATAAGAAAAATGGAAGAATTTTCAGATAAATAAGTCCGTTCCCAAAATATAAAAAATCATTAATCAGACGATTGTTTCTAAGCTTGCAATCAAATTGTTTTTATTATTATGTGCCTTTTTTTCATTTATTAAAAATTTGTTAAGCTTTCATACAAAAGTAATTTACAGTTCTTTCTTGATCTAATGGGCCTATTTTTGAAACTAACGTAGTGCAGATTTTTGTTTGGTAATTGTCTCATCTTAAGTTCCATACAAAATAAATGCCAATTTTAACAATAAATTAGACTTGTAAAAAATTATAAGTCTGTTATGAAATAAGCCTATTAAAAAGTTTATGATATTAATGAAAATCATTGAATGTAAAATATGTAATGATAAGAAAATCAAATAAATGTAGGAAAAACAAACGTTAAAAGCTTATATTACTAACGCAAAATTTGTCAACAGCATTATAATCTAATTTTAAAATAAAAAACACATCGCGAAGATTTTAAAAAGCAATTTGTAAAACCATATTTTCTAAAGGAAGAAAGTACACACAGTCCGTAGAATTTTAGTGATATAAAAAGCAACGAGCAAAAAATCCTAAACCGCACGAGCTAATGTTAGCAAAATGACCAAATTTTATATCTTCATTGAAAAGAAAATAAAAATACTCAATGACGGCTAGTAAGTAGTCTTTCACACTAAATTTTGGAATACAGTATTGCTTTTAACAAAGTTCGAAAAATTTTCAGCGTTTTGGTTAGTAAATCTGAAAAGGAATATACATGCTTCTCCGATATTTATCGGACCTATTCCAAAGTTGTATTATGAAAGTATGTACATTTCGCTAAAAATAAAAGCGAAATAACTATAGTAGATATTATAAATAAGGCGCTGAACTCCTACTTTTTTCTGTGTTCGAAACGTTTTGGGGAATTTTTTAAAAGAATAGGTGTTGTTTTAAAAATTTCGTTAACGTTTGCAATAAGTTTGTTTTTACAAAAAATTTTTCTATTCTTAAAACCATAATTTTGCCTTTCTGAATTTATTTAGTTTTTCGTTTTTTACAACTTTACAACTAAAATTAAAGTCTGAAAAATAGAAAAAAATTGTGTATTTAGATTTTAAAGATGAATTTGGTAAAAGAAAACACAAGTGGATGATAACATGGGAGTGACTGTAGGAACAAGCGCAAAGTTACTGGATTTTCAAACAAAATTATGGACGAGTACAAGGAAAAAATCTCAACCAAAAATACATTTTCATAGCCTGCGGCACAGTTGTGCAAGTATATTGTACAACAAAGTACGGGACCTGAAAGACATTCAAAACCGTCTCGGCCATACATATACTGAAGCTGCCACAGATGTTCATACTCACATAATCAATATAAAAAATAACATTGCCAAAGATATTTAACATACTTTTGCAATGTAAAATTTATTTTTTAACGCAGCTTAAAAAAATCGTAAAAATCTTAATTTTTTTGGTGGAGGTAAGCGGGATCGAACCGCTGACCCCCTGCTTGCAAAGCAGGTGCTCTCCCAGCTGAGCTATACCCCCATATATATGGTGGAGATAAGCGGAATCGAACCGCTGCCCTCTTGAATGCCATTCAAGCGCTCTCCCAGCTGAGCTATACCCCCACAGTATTTATATAAATCAAAAGAATTATCATTTACAATGATTTTTATTATAACAGCTTCAAAATTTTTTTGCAAGCCTTTTTCAAAAAATTTAGTTGCCTTAATAGTATAAAAATAGTATACTCTTTATAGTAAACTTAAGTGTAATCAGAGTTAAGTGATAATAAAATAATAAATAGGAGTTATTTTTTATGTCTGAAAATGAAAAATATTTAATTTGGAAAAATAAACAGCTTGTTGATCCGGATTTAAATAAAGAACTTGATTCTATTTGCAATAAAAGCGAAGAAATAAATGATAGATTTTATAAAGACTTAACTTTTGGAACAGGTGGCCTGCGTGGAATAATTGGGGCAGGAACAAATAGAATAAATATATATACTATAGCTAAAGTTACTCAAGGACTAGCTAATTATATAAATAAAAAATTTTTAAAAGCAAAAGTTGCCATAGCTTACGATAGCCGTGTTAAATCGGAACTATTTGCTAAAGAAACAGCTAGAGTTTTAGCTGCAAACAAAATAAAAGTTTTTATGTATAAAGAACTCATGCCAACACCTGCATTATCTTTTGCAGTAAGACATTTAAAATGTCAGGCTGGTGTGGTCATAACTGCAAGCCATAACCCTGCAGAATATAATGGTTATAAGGTTTATGGCGACGATGGTTGTCAGATAACAACAGATACAGCTTGCGCTGTGTTTAATGAAATAAATAAAATTGACATTTTTAATGATACTAAGTATATGGATTTTGATACAGCCGTAAGAGAAAAATCAATTGAATACATAAGCGAGTTAGACATCAAGGCTTATTTAGATGCTGTAAATGAACTATCATTAAATAAAAACCTTAAAAATAAAGAAAATTTAAGTATAGTTTATACACCACTTAATGGTTCTGGCCTTAAGTGTGTGAGTAAAATTTTAAAAATGAATGGTTTTTCGAATGTCAAAGTTGTGTCTTCACAAGAAAAGCCTAATGGAAAATTTCCAACATGCCCATATCCGAATCCAGAAGTTAAAGAGGCTCTTCAAGAAGGTTTAAAACTCTGCGAAAAAGTTAATGCGGATATTTTAATTGCAACTGACCCCGACTGTGATCGCGTTGGAATTGCAATAAAGCATAAAAATGAATACAAAATTTTGTCTGGTAACGAAGTTGGAATTTTGTTATTCGATTACATATGCAAAATGAGATTAAAAAATAAAACCATACCAATAAATCCAATAGCTATAAAAACTATTGTGACAACTAACATGATTTGTCCAATCGCACAAAAATACGGAGTTGAAATTTTAGATGTATTAACTGGCTTTAAATTTATTGGAGAACAGATTACAAAGCTGGAAAAAATCGGCGAAGATAGTCGCTTTATATTTGGCTTTGAAGAGAGTTGTGGGTATCTTTCTGGCCGCCATGTTAGAGATAAAGATGCAGTAAATACGTCTCTTTTGATTTGTGAAATGGCTTCTTTTTATCTTAACCAGAATTTAACTCTAGTTGATGTATTAAATAAACTATATCAAGAATTTGGATATTATAAAAATGTTTTAAAAAGCTATTCTTTTTTAGGAGTTGCTGGTTTTAACAAAATGAAAACTATTATGACTCAATTGCGTGAAAATCCTCCATCTAGTATAAATGGTAAAAAAGTTGTACATATTTATGACTATCTTAACCGTATTAAAATTTTTAATAATTATGACAAAGAAAAAATTAGTTTACCCTCAGCTGATGTTTTAAAATTTGAATTAATAGATAATATTTCAATTATAATTCGTCCTTCTGGAACTGAGCCTAAATTGAAAATTTATATATCGATTGTTACGAAGTCAAAATATAAGTCAGAGGAATTAGCACAGTCTTACTGCCAATATTTCGATAATTTATTTTATTAAAGCAAAAAATATCTAAAATTTAATTTTTTCAGCTATATACCAAACTAAATTATCGATACAAACTCGCTGTTGTTGCATAGTATCGCGATCACGAACAGTAACACAGTTATCCGATTCGCTTTCAAAATCATAAGTTATGCAAAATGGAGTCCCAATTTCGTCCTGCCGACGATATCTTTTGCCTATTGAACCAGATTCATCATAGTCGACCATAAAATGTTTAGATAACAAGGAAAATACTCTGTCGGCACCTCCATTTAATTTTTTGGTTAGTGGAAATACTGCCGCTTTAAAAGGAGCTATAATTGGGTTTAGCTTTAATACTAAACGAGTATCATTTTCTCCTATTGTTTCTTCATTATAAGCATTACAAATAAAAGCCAGTGCAGCACGGTCTACACCCAAAGACGGTTCTATTACATATGGAATATACCTCTGATTTAACTCTGGATCAAAATAGTCCAGATTTTTTCCGGAATATTTTTGATGCTGAGTTAGATCAAAATCGGTACGATCAGAAATTCCCCATAGCTCCCCCCAGCCAAACGGAAACAAAAATTCTATGTCTGAAGTAGCTTTAGAATAGTGAGATAATTCCTCTTTAGAATGGTCGCGAACCCTAAGATTTTCTGATTTTATTCCTAAATTTAACAGCCATTTTTTACAAAAATCTTTCCAATAATTAAACCATTCCAAATCCGTGCCGGGCTCACAGAAAAATTCTAGTTCCATTTGTTCAAATTCACGCGTTCTAAAAATAAAGTTACCTGGTGTGATTTCGTTTCTAAAAGATTTTCCTATTTGAGCTATGCCAAAAGGTATTTTACGTCTAGACGTGCGCTGAACATTTGCAAAATTCACAAAAATTCCTTGCGCTGTTTCTGGGCGCAAATAAACCTCATTTTTATCGTCTTCTGTTACGCCTTGATATGTTTTGAACATTAAATTAAATTTGCGAATATCAGTAAAATTTGTAACTCCACAATTTGGACAAGCAATATTGTGATTTTTAATATAATTATTCATTTGTTCAAAAGTCATACCATTTGCATCGCCACCTGCATCTTCGATTAATTTATCTGCACGGTGCCTAGTTTTACATTTTCTGCAATCCATAAGTGGATCTGAAAATCCGCTCACATGTCCAGAGGCACCCCACGTTTGCGGATTCATTAAAATAGCAGAATCTAACCCAACATTATATTTATTTTCTCTTATAAATTTTTGATGCCAAGCCTTTTTTATATTATTTTTTAATTCCACTCCAAGCGGACCATAATCCCAAGAATTAGAAAGCCCACCATATATTTCAGAGCCAGGATATACAAAGCCTCTATTTTTGCATAAAGAAACTATTTTTTCCATTTTTTTTTCTTTATTTGTTAACATGATTTAGCCTCCACTATTTGATAACTATATATTAAATCAGCAATAAAATATTGTCAATTAGGGCTTAGAAACTTTAATATTTCAGTTATAATGCTTATTTTTTGCTTGACATGCATCTTTTTTTATACTATACTAAAAAACAGTCATATTTTATTATAACGAGGTGTAGCTCAGTTTGGTAGAGTGCTTGGTTTGGGACCAAGATGCCGCAGGTTCGAGCCCTGTCACCTCGACCACTTTAAAAGCCGCATGGTTACTAGATTTTTGCGAAGTATTAAAACAAAAATATTTCAAAAAATATGCTGATTTCTAACAAAATTTCTAACAAAATAATAAAAAAGTTTTTTCACATAGCAAAAGTATGTTCTAAATTTTTTGCCATGAATTCTTTCCTGGATTTACTAATGTGAGTATAAATGTTAGCAGTTGTTTCAATATCTGCATGGCCGAGCCTGGTTTGGATATCTTTTAACTCCCAACCTTTGTCGTACAAGATGCTTGCACAACTGTGACTCAGGTCATGAAAACGTATTTTTGGAAAGTTATTTTTTGCTAAAACTTTTTGAAAAGCTGATGTTATGTAGTCTGGACGATAAAGTCTTCCATCAGGCCATGTAAAAACATAGTCATTGTTTTGATAATCTTTCCCAAATACTTTTCTGTTAATTTTTGTCTCTTTTTGTAAATTCAGTAAAACGGCTTTTATTTCTGGCAGTAATATATATTCTCTTCTGCTAGCTTCAGTTTTTGTTTTGTCCTTTGCAATAATAGTTGTATGTTTTACAACCGTATGGTTAATTTTTACTTTGTCATTTTTAAAATCAATTGCTGACCATTTTAAGCCAAGGACTTCACCACAGCGTAATCCATAGTATAGGGTTAAGTAGATTAAAGGTTGTAATTGATGGTTTTTAAAAAGTTCAAGTAATTTATTGGCTTGCGTTGCATTTAAAAATAATTGTTGTTTTTTTTCTTTGTTTTTAGGCAAAGGTACATGCAAAGCTGGGTTTTTATTTATTAATTCTTCGATCACAGCATTGTTTAAAGCATTTTTTATAACAACGCTGTGTTCTTTTATTGATTTAGTGGAAAGCCCTCCGTTTTTGCCGTCCAACCTTCCTTTTGAAGACTTATAGTCATAGTAATCAACAAAGTGTTTAGGTTTTAATTGGTTAATTTTAAGATTTAATTTTTCAAAATAAGGTATTAAATGATTAATAGTAGAACTGCGATATCCTTCCCAAGTCGTAAGTTCGACTTTGTTTTCTTTTTTCTTTTCCTCAAGATCCATCTCGCGAGCCTCCTCTTCGGCATTTATTGTGGCGTCGATTCCCATTATCAATTTTTTTAGCTCATCGATTATTGAGATTTCTTCCAAATCCATATCATCCACAAAGCGTCGTTTAATTCTATTTTCAAGCGATTCTTCATGTTCTTTTAAGGATTCAAAGCCAAAACTCCAGCCTCGAAGCTTTCCATTTCTTGATTTTTCTATCACCTCACTATCTGTAATTTTGCAAATCGCTCTCAATCCGATGTTGTCCTCGAAAAGCTCGATATTTCCTTGCTTTGTTGAACCTAAGACTCTTGACTTGTCATGGTTTAAAAGGCACAAAATATCGTTGTTTTTTTCTAATGCTCGCTGAAATGTTTTCGGGCTAATTTGCTCAACAAATTTTTCTCCGTTTTCATCCAGCATCGGTCGAGAATCCCTCGCAACCGCGTTTACATAGCCATCTAAGACCACACTATCGTTTCTAATTTCTATTCGCACACCGAAATCCCTCCTCTCTTAAAGTTCTACACCATAAACATTTTTCCAGGCTTCAGCCGGGTAGCTGTTGACGCTTCCGTAATTTGCGTCAAACGCCTTGTTCCAGCCAATTCCGGCGCTTTCACAATATTTTTTTAGGTTGCGCCAATCATACTTCCTTCCTGTTGCCATCTCAACTTTTTTTACAGTTGCATATGACATCTCCAAGTCTAGCTTGATTTTTAATTTGTCTGCTTCTCGCGATTTTACACTGGCAGTTGCCATCGCTGTTGCTATCTTTTTATCTGAAATCCAGGTCTTGGTACGAATCGCCTCGTCTCGCTGTTTTTGCATTAATTCCTTTCGTTCAACTTCTTCAGCTAAAAGTCTTAAAGCTTCTGTATATGACTTCGGCATTTTTATGTTTAATTGCTTTTCCATCTCGTCAAACCGCTTTATGT
>CALWIK010000011.1 GCA_944380725.1 uncultured Clostridia bacterium | reverse complement strand
GCATACAAAACCCATTGATATCCGCATGAACAATCATAAATGCTGCTTCCAGCCTTAAGCCCTCGAGGCATTATAAGCAATTTTAAAATACTATCTATTTGCTGTAGTTTTTTCTCATTTAGAAAATATTTTTTATCTTTGCCGTCACAGATTTTAAGGAAATTTTCGCACTGCTTTATAACGTATTTTGGTGCCGGAACTACATTCTCCGCAACTCTTTTTGCGTATTTGAAACTTGGATTTTCAATCATTTTGATTGTCCTGACAAAATTTCTAGCAATGGGTCTTTTTCGTCTCCGTTTTGCCGGTCTCTAAGCGTTGTGATAATCTTCATTAAAGTTACAACTGTTTTGTTTGCACTGTCAGTAGTGCGGTTAAATTGAGTCACCGCTGGGTGTGAATAAAGATTTGTTTCGCCTTTTACATATGTTTTATCTACAAAAAATCCGTCTGACTCGATTGTTGTTTTTAGTTCATCCAAAATTTGTAGTTGCGTTTGATATCTCTCAAATGTTGTTGCAAAAAGTAAATTTTGCTCTACTCCGTAGTTCTTCGCTAATCTTAAAATTTCTTTTGCTTGCGCTTTTATTTCTTTTTTCAAATTCTTTCACCTCATTTTCAAAAAATACATATGAAAATTTTGTCGCTGTAAATTTACCAGGGCCGTCGGTGTGCAGTTTTTGGACATTCTAAACTCCAATAACCCTGGGGGATATACTGTTTTCAAAATCAAAAAAACTAAGCTTTCTGAAATATAAAATGCATTTCAACTTTTTATGTTATGAACGATTCACAGGTAATTCTTAATATTTGGGGAAATTCACTTAAAAAAGTAGACATATAAAAAATATGTCTACTTTTTTACTAATACCAAAATCTATATTTACTTTTTAATCTCTAAGAATTCTATTTTTATATAACTGCACTTATCAAAATAGAACCTAAGTATGTAGAAAGTATAGCTAAGCCAACTCCTAAACTTTTTAATTCTAATCTATGTTCTACTAGCTCTCGTGGTACCAAAAAATTATTCAAAAAATTATTCAAAAAAAATTCAAATAGACCTTTAGTAGTATACAGGTCAGAAAATTTGTATAAACCGAGCCCGAGAGCTACTAACGGACCATATATCAAGAGAATGCGCAATATCTTTTTCCAACTTTTGTTATCATTTTCTTTAACTTTCTTTAAAAGGTTGTTTAGAAAATCCAAACTATATTTTATTACTTTAATATTCTTTTCTATATTTGCAACTTTATAAGACTCTCCATTTCTTTTGGCTTCATTTTTTATATCATTAAGATAAGATTTTTTAGCTTCGAACTCCGCTATTTTTGCCTGTATTTCTTCTTTTACTTTTCCGTCCTTGGCTTCGACACAAGATTTTGCTAAATCTTCTAAACTTTTTAAAGCACTCTTAGCCTGGGGATCTAATAAGTCTTCAGTTGCAATTGATTCCTTTTTTTCGAATTTTTGATTTTCATTTGCTGCAAAAGAAACGCTATTTGCTCCATTTAATATGGTTGCAAAAGTTAATGTACATGCGATAAATTTTTTTAATTTCATTTAAACTCCTCCTAATTTTGATATACACCATTTGATTTGCCTCACGTAAATTTAAAGCTAACCCTGTAATTTTACTTAGCCTTTTCCTCTTCCTCCTAGATATGATTTTTTTATAGTAACTTATCACTATATTTAATATTATAACATTTGCAATAAAAAACATCAATAAAAATATATATTTTCTACAAATTTAATTGTATTCAATAAGTATATTGTCGAATTTTGTCTATTTAATACAAGCAAGTTTTCTCTTTTAGTCAGGGAAATAATTCGAATATTAAATAAGCTCCTTCAATAGTAAGATATTTTCTATAACGCTATCACATACAATCGGCCACGTTTTTTCATATTCAAAAGTTTTCAAAAGGCACAAAAAACCGAGTAGCACGAAATTGCATTATTCGGGAATCCCAAAATCTTAAATTATTTTTACTTTGCTCTTGTCACATCAGACTTATTAGATATTTCTTCACTTTGTCACATAAAAACCCCCATTCTATTATTTAAGAATGGGGTTATTTTTTAGTTCATATATTATAGCTCTTCATCATAATTATTAAGCTTCTTTATTATTTTGCTCAAATCCTCCAACGTATCTTTGAATCTGTTCGCAATAGTTTTGTTATTATACTCAAAGCCTTCTTTTCTAAACTCTGTAAATGCATTGTAATACCTTGGATCATGATTCAACTTGACCAATAGAGCGTCGGTTCCTTCCCACTTGCCTTTTTTTATTTTGTCAAAAACCTGCTCTATTGCGTCTTCATAAATTTCCATTTTAATCATATTCTTTTTTACTTTTTCCAAACATTTTTTAAAATATTTTACCGGGTCAGCCTCTTCTAGGATTTTCACAAATATTTCGTTCCTCAATAATTCCATTATCTCTTCGGAATTTAAAAAATTAACGTACTTTGTTTTATCTATTATACATTTTTCAAGAACCGATTTACACTTTTCAAAAAATGAAGGCGCTTCTTTAGAAGGCGCTTCTTTAGAAGGTTCTTCTTTTTTAAATAAACTAAATGTAAATAACTCTAATAACTCTTCTAAAATATTGCGTTTGCTTTGTTCACTAATTTGTTCATTAATTTGTTCATTAATAACATTACTTAATACTTTATTAACATATAATCTTTGGATACTACTCTTTAGAAGCTGTTCCATTAGCTTTGCAAAATCTTCTATATTATTGTAATTCCATAAGTGTATATC
>CALWIK010000010.1 GCA_944380725.1 uncultured Clostridia bacterium | reverse complement strand
ATATTTTTTATTCCCCGGTCAGAAATATTGTCGCCTTGCTCGCTTGGAGCGCTTCGCAACGCTCTGTATTTCTTCCTGTTCGCGGTGCTCCTTCATCGTCCACCGGACGCGGCGCCCCGCGCACCATCACAATAAGCCACTCCATTTAATGCATCCAAGATAATTTCGATGGTATTGTCTGAATCTGGCTTCTTTGTCGGTAAAAGACAGCCATTTAACATCAGGTTTTTTGTTTTCTTGCTGGCGTATTTAGGAATAGGATAAAGGGCGAGAATACTAATTTCTATCGGTAAATTTCTTTCGAATTTCACTTTAGAAACGGCTGCATAACTTGCCCTTACGAGTCTTTCATATTCAATTGTCTTCTTTGGCGTATAGGTAAGACTTCTTCCATTAATTCTACACACTCTCGGTCTTTGCTTGCCCTGCGGCATCCCCGGTACTGTGAACTTTATTTCCATCCTAAATTTTTTACCTTATTCAAAACTTTGCACTTAAGTTTTCCCGGTCAAAGGCATGGTCGCACTGCGCACTCCGTTTGCATTGCTCTGTGCCTTTTCCTGCTCGTCGACCTTGCTTTTTCTGCCACTGGCAGCGCAACGCCGCGAGCCCTTCTAAAATTTCAACTCGTTGCTTAAGTGTTAATTCCTTAAAACTTCGCACATTGTATCTCTTTAAGAGTGTAGCGTACAATTTATCCGGCTCAGCAAAGTTTTTTACCACATTTTGAAGAATTTTTGCATCTTTTGCACTAATTTTTTCAATCTCAATTTCTGGCAAATCCTCTCCTGCGTATAAATAAAGACCTAGTCCGTGGCGGGCTAAGGCCTTTGTTAAGCTGCGCTGTATACTTTTATTCACATCAAAGCTCGTAACGTTTTCAAGCAGAATCGACTTGTTTTTGTAATCCATTATCGGCAAATATTCTATGTGCTCAATTCCATCAATCGTCACTCCAGTTTTTACCTAACAAGTTTTTCCATCGGTAAAGTAAATACATCCAGACTCCGTTTCGTAAACTTTATAATTTGCTTCTGGAAACCTCTTCTTCACCTCTGCCCACGCATATGCCCAAGATAGGTACGACAACGCATTTTTCTTTTCGATATGTTCATTTACATTTACTTCGAATAGCGTTTCAAATACTGATTTTTCTTCTTTCATTTTATCGATTCACCTCCACATCATGATGTTCTAAATCCGCCTTTTCGGCTTCCCAATCCGGCAGCTCTGCAACAACTTTAAAATACTTGTCCAGGCAATCTTCACAGCAATTAAATCCATCTAAGATGTAAAATTCATCGCCAACATAAATACTTTCACTACAAAAAAACATTCCGTTACTGGAATTGCCTCATTATCTGGCGGCGTTAAGTAAATTTTTTCAATCAATTCCATCATTTCATTTCTCCTCCGTGTTTTGTTTTAATTTTTTGCAGACTATTTTAAATGCATCTAAGGTCTTCCGTTCTAGATCCCTTAATTCATCTGCCTGCCTTAAATTTATTACTACCAAAATTAAAATTACTATTAATAAAAATGTTTGCATTTGAGTTTCCTCCTTTTTATTTTGGCACCTATATAATTGATTTAGCTCCAATATCAGTGTATAATTAAATAAAAACCACAAGGAAGGTAAAAATTATGGAACAGTATTGCATATACTTGAGAAAATCACGTTCGGATGTGGAAGCAGAGTTGCGCGGCGAAGGTGAGACATTAATAAGACACGAAAGAGCATTACTTGAACTTGCTAAAAAAATGCATCTTAATATCAAATGTATATACAAAGAAATAATATCTGGAGAAACTATATCAGCTCGTCCAGTAATGCAAAAACTACTATCAGAAGTTGAGCAAGGGATATGGGACGGGGTACTTGTTATGGAGGTTGAACGTCTTGCACGTGGAAACACCATTGACCAAGGAATCGTTGCTCAGACCTTCCAACTAAGCGATACAAAAATTATTACCCCTGTGAAGGTATATGACCCTAATAATGAATTTGACGAGGAATACTTTGAGTTTGGCCTTTTTATGAGCAGGAGAGAATATAAAACTATTAATCGAAGGCTGCAAAGAGGCCGTATAGCTTCTGTCAAGGAAGGTAAATACGTTGCCAATCAACCGCCTTATGGATACATAAGAAAGAAAATAGAAAATGATAAGGGATTTACGCTTGAACCACTCAAAGAAGAAGCTGAGATAGTTAAGCTTATATTTGAATTATACACTGTGGGTGAGCTACAAGAAGACGGTACTTATAATAGATTAGGTACTGGATTAATTGCAAATAAGTTAAATGCAATGAAAATTCCAGCGAAAAAGAGAAAAGATTGGGTTCCATCTACTATACGAGATATACTTATCAATCCCGTTTACATAGGAAAAATAAGATGGAATTGGAGACCTGCAAATAAAAAAATTGTAAATGGACAAATAACAATTGAAAGACCTCGAGCATCTGCTGAAGATTGCATATTATCTGATGGACTTCATGTCCCTATCATAAAAAAGGAAACATTTGATTTAGTTCAGAGTCTAATGTCTAAAAATCCTCCAAGACCAATAGGTGAACACGGAGTAATTAAAAATTCTCTTGCTGGAATAGTTGTTTGTGGTAAATGCGGAAGGAAAATGGTTCGCAGACCTTACAGCAAAGAAAAAAATCAACCAGATACATTAATGTGTGCCGCTAAGACTTGTAATAATGTGAGTTGTGCACTTTATTATGTCGAAGACAGAATAATAAAAGGCCTGAAAGAATGGCTGAAAGAGTATAAGCTCAGTTGGAAATCAAACAACAAATCTCCTATAAATATCAATGCGCAGATGCTAGCAATTAAAAGACTTGACAAAGAGATAGAGAAAATTAGATCCCAAATGGACAAATTACATGACTTGCTTGAACAAGGGATATATTCTACTGAAGTATTTTTAGAACGTTCCTCTATCAATTCAAAAAAACTTGAAAAACTAAAAAAGGATAAAATGGCTATCGAATCTCTTGTAGATACTGAAATTGCAAGAAATAAAAATAAAAAAATTGTAGTTCCAAAAATAGAAAAACTTCTGGAAGTTTATAAAAATTTAAAAACTCCAAAAGCTAAGAACGATATGTTGAAACAGGTTCTTGAGAAGGTGGTATACACCAAGGATAAAGGCGGACGATGGCATAATTCTCCCGATGACTTTGAGATTATTCTATATCCGAAACTTCCAGATAGCTCCGATAATAGGATGAAATAAGATACAACATCAGTGTGCTAATTCCTCCGTACCTATATCTGTTAATATGGCTTTTAGCTCAGGGTATGGCATAGAAAATCGCTGACTTAAATAGCGTAAAGATGCACCAAGTTCTCCGTCAGGACCGCCATATTGACTAATTATAATCTTGGCTAATTCAGGATTAGTTCTTTTAATATTTATCGGATATTGTAATTTTTTTTCGTAAACCCACATTATTCTTCAACCTCCTCAACATTGTCCCATGGCCAAGGATTAGAAATCCAAGTCCATTGATTGGTACCTTTGCTTGTTGCAACTAATGGACCATACTTAATTTCAAACTCATGTCGTAATTTGTTAGACTTATTAATATATTCGTTAATTTTCAACTTAGCTGTTTTGTCATTTGGATGGGAGTCTAAGAATAGATTTAATTCAACAATAGCAAAGTCATACGAAGCAATGCGCTTTAATAATTTTTCTCGACTATCCATGTTTTAGCACCTCACAACCATAAAATGGCCTATCTAAGCAAGGAAAGATTGTTCCTCTTTTTAGACCTTGTTCTGCAGAATAAATTTCAGTTGGGTTTTGAAAAGGAACGTATGCCATAGCTACAACAGGAGATTCGGGTAAGGGAGATATTAAATGTTTATTTGGCTGAATATCAAAAAAATTATCTTCCATAAATGCACTTCCTCATAAAAATTAAACCATAATTCTATGATTTAATACCATTATATGCAAATATTTTTTTTGTTGAATTTTATATAAAAATAAAAGACTCATTATAATGAGCCTTTTATTAACTAAATTTCTAATTTGTTTTTAAAATAATTTTTTGAAATATTTTTTTGCCTTTTTTTAATATAATAAATCCGTTACTAAAATTATCAACAGATAATACTTCATCTGAATTTTTAACTTTAAATGTTTTATCCTTAAATAAAATAGAAATACCTCCCTGAGCAATTAAACGTCTGGCTTCGCTTTTAGAATTAACTAAGTTTGTTAAAACTAATAAATCAATTATTAAAATTTTTCTATTGCTAAACGAATCTGATTTAATTTGTGTTGTTGGCATGTTATCAAAGTTTGTTCCTGAAGAAAAAAGATTTTTAGCCGCATTTTGCACTTTTGTAGCTATTTCTTTACCATGAATTAGAGAAGTAACTTCAAAAGCTAAAATTTCTTTTGCTTTATTTATCTCTTCTCCCTCAAGCTTATCAAGTTTATTTATTTGGGCGATTGGTAAAAATGTTAACATTTTGAGACATTTTATAACGTCCTTATCATCAACATTGCGCCAATATTGATAAAAACCATATGGAGAAGTTTTATTTTCGTTTAGCCAAACAGCACCGTTTTCAGTTTTTCCCATTTTTTTGCCTTCACTGTTTGTCAAAAGATTGAAAGTCATGCCAAAGACTTCTTTATTTTCTTTTTTACGAATCAGCTCAACTCCACCAATTATGTTACTCCATTGATCATCTCCGCCTAATTCTAATACGCAGTTGTATTTTCTATTTAAAATAAGAAAGTCATAACTTTGCATCAACATATAATTAAGTTCAAAAAAAGACAAACCTCGCTCTAGCCGTTGTTTATAGCACTCAAAAGAAAGCATGCGATTTACAGAAAAGTGAATTCCAATATCTCGTAAAAACTCGATGTAATTAAGATTAGACAGCCAATCAGTATTATTTACCATAAATGCCTTGTTGTTAGAAAAATCGATTAACCGGGCCATTTGCTTTTTAAAGCAATCTATGTTATGTGAAATAATTTCACTAGATAACATTTTACGCATATCAGTTTTCCCAGTCGGATCACCGATTAAACCTGTTCCTCCACCAAATAGAACAATAGGGGTATGCCCAGCTTTTTGTAAATAAGACATAATCATTATCTGGATAAAATGTCCAATATGTAAACTATCTGCAGTTGGGTCAAACCCGATATAAAACTTAATTTTTTGGTCATTAAGCAAATTTTTAATTTTTTCTTCATTTGTGGTTTGAGCAATTAGTCCACGTTCTTGTAAAGTCTCAAAAATTCCCATAAAAACTTTCCTTTCAAAAATATTTAAGTTAAAAATGAAAATAGCCTCCGGAAAACAGAAAAAATTTAAAAGGAGTTTATTGAACATTTTTTATTAAAGCTTATCAAAAAAAAATTACAACGTCAATAAATACTTGATATTACTTAATAAATAAGAAGATTTTATTGACAAATTTTTCTCTGTGTGATAACATTAAAAGGCCGCATATTGTGGGTCCGAAAAAAATTTATAAAGATTTACCTATCAATAGCGAGACTTTTATAAGAGGGCAGGTGCCAGAATTTATGTATGCAGTTATAGAAACAGGCGGAAAGCAGTATAAAGTGCAACAAGGTGATATAATATATGTTGAAAAACTTGATGTTGAAGAAGGTTCAAATGTAGATTTTAAAACTATTGCATTATTTGGCGATGGAAAAATTACTGTTGATGGCGCTGTAGATTCTGCTAAAGTTGTGGGTAAGGTCATGAAAAATGGTAAAGGAAAAAAGATTACTGTTTTTACTTATAAACCTAAAAAAGGCCAAAAGCGTAAACTTGGCCATAGACAACCATATACTAAAGTGCAGATTGAATCAATTAATGTTTAGAATGTGCAGTATGATATGGTAAACGTGGACTTTTTTATTACGGATGAAGGTTGTCTTTTGGGCTTTGAAATTTATGGTCATGCTGGATGTGATGTACATGGCTATGATATAGTATGTGCTGCGGTTTCTTCGGCAGCATTTCTCGTTGCTAATACCATATCCGAAATAATTAAAGTTTCTGTGGATATTCGGGTAGAAAATTCTGGATATGTATTTTTAAAAATAAATAATAATGATGCAGATTTGTGCAAAGATATTTTATTAGGATTTAAGCTTCATATGCTTAATTTAGAAGAGCAGTATCCTAAAAATATTACTGTTAATTATGTGGAGGTGTAGCGATATGCTTAGAATAGATATTCAATTATTTGCGCATAAAAAAGGTATGGGTTCAACTAAAAATGGCCGAGATTCTGAATCAAAACGTTTGGGAGTAAAACGTGCTGATGGCCAGGTAGTACGTGCGGGGAATATAATTGTTAAACAAAGAGGTACGCATGTTCATGCGGGTGAAAATGTTGGGCGAGGTTCGGATGATACGCTTTTTGCACTTATTGATGGAAAAGTAAAGTTTGAGCGTTTTGGTCGAGATAGAAAACGTGTTTGTGTTTATGCTTTGGAGCAGTAATTTGCTTTTTTATGAATTTGGCAAAAATTTACAATGAAAAGAATCTTGGGACTCAGCTATACCTAAGGTTCTTTTTGTTTATTTATTGTAGATATTTTGGCTGCAAAATGAAGGGTGGTTTTTTGTGTTTGTAGATATTGCAAAGATAAAATTAAAAGCAGGTGATGGAGGAAACGGAGCGGTATCATTTCATAGAGAAAAATATGTGGCAAACGGAGGCCCAGACGGAGGAGATGGAGGCCGAGGTGGAGATATTATTTTTGTTGCAGACAATAATTTATCTACTTTAGCAGATTTTAGGTATAAGAAAAAATATATTGCTCAAAATGGAGAAAATGGACGGCCTAGCAGATCTTATGGAAAAAGTGCACCAAACTTGATAGTTAAAGTGCCAAAAGGAACAATAGTTAAAGACTTAAAAAATGGTAGAATAATAGCAGATATTTCTGATGATGAACCGACTGTTATTGCAAAAGGAGGCAGGGGTGGTTTTGGAAATTTTCACTTTGCAACACCTACAAGACAGGCTCCGCGGTTTGCAAAGCCTGGACAAAAAGGTGAAGAATTGGAAGTGCAATTGGAGTTAAAATTATTAGCGGATGTTGGGCTTGTGGGCTTTCCTAATGTAGGGAAATCTACTTTAATATCTGTAGTGAGCCAAGCAAAACCTGTAATTGCAAATTATCATTTTACAACTACTACGCCAGTGCTTGGGGTGGTTCGAAGGCATGAGAACTCTTTTGTAGTCGCAGATATTCCTGGATTGATAGAAGGATCAGGAAATGGAGTAGGGTTAGGCCATCAATTTTTACGCCATATAGAGCGCTGCAGACTTTTGGTGCACGTTGTGGATATTTCTGGAAACGAAGGGCGGAACCCTATTGAAGATTTTGAAGTTATAAACAATGAGTTGAAAAATTTTAATCAAAAATTAACAGAACGTCCAATGATTGTTACTGGCAATAAATGTGATCTCGCAACGGATGCTCAAATTAATAAATTTAAAAATTATATAGAAACAAAAGGTTATAAGTTTTTTCCGATAATAGCTGCAACAAATTATGGTGTGGAGGCATTATTAAAATATATTGAAGCACAGTTAGCTCTTTTGCCGCTAATTACAATTTATGAACCAGAAAAAATATCTAAAATATCAGTTAACAACCAAGATGAACAAATAAAAGTAGAAAAACAAAATGAAACATACTTTATTACGGGAAAAAAAGTACTAAACTTGATTCAAAGTGTCAATTTTGATGATTATGAATCTTTGCAGTATTTTCAAAGAATGTTAAACAAGTTAGGAATTTCGGAGGAGTTAAAAAAATATGGAATTAAAGAGGGCGATACTGTTAACATTTATGATTTGGAGTTTGAGTTTATTGAATAGGTTTATATGGGAGGGACTAGTTTGAAGCGTTTATATGATGCAAAATGTGATTATAAACTGTTAAATCCATTAAAATTAGCATTTGTTGGAGATGGAGTTTATGAATTACTGGTTAGAGAAAAACTTGTATGTGAAGGGAATTATCCAGTAGGCAAATTAAATAAAATGAAGGTAGAAAAAGTATGCTGCAAAGCTCAGTCTGAGGCAATAAGTAAATTATCTTCGTTTTTAACAGAAGAAGAATTAACTATATTTAAAAGAGGAAGAAATACTCACACCAATCATACTCCCAAAAATGCCTCAGATGAAGAGTATCATAAAGCAACAGGACTAGAAGCCTTAATAGGATATACTTATTTAAAAGGCGATATAAAAAGAGTTAGAGAACTTTTTGATTTGATATAAACTTTTTGACTGGAAGTGATTTAATTATTATGAAAAATTTAAAAAATAAAAATTTATCTATATGGATACAGGATGTTGCTATAATATTATTTGGGTGCTTTATGTATGCAATATCTATAAATTGTTTTACAGATCCTAATAATATCTCTCCGGGAGGAGTAATAGGAATTGGTCAGTTGGTTGGTGATTTTACGGGATTTCCAAAAGGTTTGTTCTGCTTGCTAGTTAATATTCCAATATTTTTATGGGCTTTTATAGAGCTCAATTGGAGAGGGCTTATAAAAAATCTATTTGCAACGGTAGCTTTAAACGTTTTTGCAGATTTAACGGTTCCGATTTTGCCAGAATATCATGGAGACATGATGATAGCAGCTATATTAGCTGCTTTAACTGGTGGATTAGGGTTAGGCCTAATTTTTATGAGAGGCGCTGCCACTGGAGGGACAGATCTTTTAGCTACTTTAACAAAAATACATATTCCACATATTCCTGTTGGGAAAATACTGCTTTTTATAGATGGAACAGTAATTGGGATTTCTGCTGTTACATACAGTCTGGGCAGCAGCGATCCTTTTGCTATTATAAATGGAGCAACTTATGCGGCTATTTTGCTTTTTATCGAAACTAAAATTATTGATACTTTGCTGTATGGTTCTAATTTAGGCACGGGTAGGCTTGTATTTATTGTATCAAAAAAGAGTGACGAGATTTCTAGAAGAATTATTAATGAGTTAAAAAGGGGAGTTACAGCTTTAAAGGCTAGAGGCGTGTATTCTTCTCAAGAAGGAGAAGTTTTGCTTAGTGCGGTAAGAAAGCAAGAAGTATATAAGGTATATGACGTAATAAAAGAAGAAGACGAAAATGCATTTGTAATGATAAGTAATGAGGGAGAAATTACAGGGCTTGGTTTTAAAGAACTTGATAAAGAACTAGAACGTTCTAATTTTTTTAAGAAAATTTCCGATAAGAACAAAAAAATAAAAAAGTAAATTTGCAAATAAAATCCAATTTTGTGTATAATTAAGAACCAACATTCCACATTTTAGAATGTTGGTTTTAAAAATAATATCTTATTTTAATAACTTTTTCTGTTTAAACTATGCTCATTGGGGTTACGTTAACATTTATCTGTCGTTAGTATTTTTGTTTTGCTTATTATTATCACTTTTATTGCTGTTATTATTTTTGTTTTGATTATTTTGATTGTTCTGTGCCATTAAAATCACCCCCCACGTTATATGGTATAACAACGAGAATTAAAAATATTTTTACGATCAAATGTTAAAAAATAGATTTAATTTTTGATCGCAATAGTATTATTAACACAAAAAAATAAAATATTCTAAAAATATAAGGAGACATTTTTATAATATGAAGTTGCCCGAATCTTATAAATTAGAGATGAAAAAGATATTAAAAGCTGACGAAGAGTATAAAAAATTTATGTTGTGCTATAAAAGTCCGCCTTATAAAGGAATTAGAATAAACACTTTAAAAATTAATGAAGAAAAATTTAAAAAAGTTTTTAATTTTAAAATAGAAAAATCAAAATTTTCAAAAAATAGCTATTATATTAAAGAAAATATTGATTCAATAGGCAATTTACCGCTACACCATGCAGGTGCGTTTTATGTTCAGGAACCATCTGCAACTTCGGCAGTTACGATTTTGGCTCCGCAGCCAGGCGAGAAAATTCTAGATCTATGTGCCGCGCCAGGAGGAAAATCAACTCAAATAGCTGCAGAGCTAAATGGAAAAGGACTTTTATGGTCAAACGAGATAATAAAAAATAGAGCTCAAATCTTACTTTCTAATATTGAACGTATGGGGATTAGAAATGCAGTGGTTTCATCATGTGCTTTAGACATTTTATGCAGCAAATTAAGTTGTTTTTTTGACAAAGTTTTAGTCGATGCTCCATGTTCTGGTGAAGGAATGTTTAGGAAAAATCCGTTATCAATAAATGAGTGGTCAATAGAACGTGTAAAAATATGTGCCAAACGACAGCGGGATATATTAAACTTTGCAGCCAAAACTTTAAAAGAAAATGGTGTAATGGTATATTCGACCTGCACATTTTCTTTGGAAGAAAACGAACAGGCTGTATACTATTTTTTAAATGAAAATCCTGATTTTGAACTTGAAAAAATAAACTGTAATTTTGGTCGACCTGCGTTTAATATTAGGATGGGCAACGGTTTGATAAATACTTGCAACGCCATAAGAATTTTTCCACAGGATGGCGGTGAGGGACATTTTATTGCTAAATTTAGAAGAAAATATTTAAATTATAAAAATTCAAACAAATTTAATTATAAAAGTAAAAAAGTTAGAGAAAATAATATTGGACTAAAATTGTTTTCGGAACTTTTTAATGAATACCCTTACGGAAAAATAATGCAAATTGGAGAAAATATTGCTATTTTGCCAGATGATTTGCCTAATACGATAGGTTTAAATGTTTTAAGAGCTGGAGTTTTGTTAGCAAAAATAAAAAAGGATTCTTTAGTTCCGGAACATTCGGTATATATGGCCGCTAAGCCAAATGAAATAAAGTTAAAGGTTAATTTTTCTTCGAGTTCACCAGAAGTTTTGGCATATTTAAAAGGAGAAGAACTACCGTTTTCTGCAAATATTAATGGATATGTTGGAATTTGCGTGGACGGAGTTGTAACCGGTTATGCGAAGGCTGTAGGTGGAAGACTAAAAAATAAATATCCCAAAGGGTTAAGACTGCTTTAATAACTATAATTTGCACAAAGAAGTGCACAGATGATATAATTTTGCCACAGAATACTTTTATAAAGAAGGTGAAAAAATGCCCGCGGCTATTACACATTATCTACAGGTAGAGCGCGTTTTAAAAAATTTAAAAAAATTGCATCCACATTTTGATTACAATAAAAATGCTATTTTATGGGGAGCCCAAGGCCCAGATTTTATTTTGTCTCATAATGCGTTGCCTGGGCAGAAGAGTAGATACAGCATAAAAAAATATGGGGCATATTTACAAAATGAAAATATTAATAATTTACAAAAGGAAGTTATGGCTGCCATTAAGAACAAGTTTTTTACTCGATTAGAGGAATCCTACCTTATTGCATTTTTTTGCCATAGCATATTGGATAGATTAGCGCTTCCTTTTATTAATTTTGGTTCACAAAATTTAGCAGAGCTAAATAAAAACTGCCCTTTAAAAGTTTGTAGAAATAATTTAAAGTCTACTTTGGATGTTATAATTTTGCGTTATGAGAAACAACAGTTGCCTACCCAAATAAGGTTAAAAAGTTTATTGCCAAAAGATGAAAAAGTCAAAAATTTTATGTCTGAACTTTTTTGTACTCTTTTTAATGAAAATTATAGTGCAAATGTTAAAGAAACGGATATTTTTGAGGCTATGTGCGATTTTAGAAAGTTTTTTGGCCTTATGACAGATAGAACAGGCCTTAAAAAGTCTGTATTAAAAAAATTAGAAAAATGGAAAGGTAAAGATGAGTATATGTCTAGCTTTATTCGTGACTTGACAGAGGACGATAGATACGATTATTCAAATTTATTGCACGGCTCATGGTCTTGGCCTATGGGCAGCCTTGAATATCGCACGGATAGCTTCTTTGATATATATGAGCAGTCTATAGTAGAATCTACAACTTTTGTCGATAAATTTATATTAAAATGCAGATAATTAGTTCTTGTTGAAAATTTTAAGCTTTTTTAGTATACTAAAAAAAGATTTGTAAATACAAAAATAAAAATGAGGTTATAACTTTGATTTTACGCAGTTGGGAGCAAATTCCTAAGGCTTTAAAAAACGAAAGGACTAAATATTATTATGATGTATTAAAAAGGAAAAAATTTGATCTTTTATTAAAAAGATTATTCGACTTTATATTTGCAGTTTTTTTATTAATTTTATTGTTTCCACTGATTTTTATTATATCTGTTGTGGTGAGGGCAACTTCTAAAGGACCAATTTTATATAAACAAGAACGCGTTACAACTTATGGGAAAATATTCAGAATATTAAAATTTAGAACAATGGTTGAAAACGCTGATAAACTGGGCGCTTTGGTTACTTTGGATAATGATAAAAGAATTACAAAAGTAGGAAAATTTTTGCGTAGATTTAGACTGGATGAATTACCTCAACTATTTAATGTATTGAGGGGACAAATGAGCTTTGTGGGTACTCGTCCAGAAGTTCAAAAATATGTAGACGCTTATTCTGACGAAATGCTGGCAACATTATTTATGCCAGCAGGAATCACATCTTTGGCGAGCATAAGCTTTAAAGATGAGAATAAATATCTTGAAAGTAATGAAACTGTAGAAGAAAAGTACATAAATAAAATTTTACCAGATAAAATGAAATATAATCTCGAATATATCAAAAATTTCAATGTTTTTTATGATGTAAAATTAATGTTAAAGACTGTTTTGGCGGTGCTGGATTAGCTTAATTTTTTAGTGAAACTTTTTGAACAGAGGAACGAAGGTTTTTTATGAAAATTATAAAGTTTTCTCCTCCTGATATTACAGAGGCAGAAATAAAGGCAGTTGAAGATTCTTTACGCTCTGGGTGGATAACTACTGGACCTAAAACTAAATTGTTTGAATCTAAAATCGCAGAGTATTGTTATACTAAAAAAGCAGTATGTTTAAATTCTGCTACGGCTTGCATGGAGCTAATTCTGCGGGTTTTGGGCATTGGACCCGGAGATGAGGTCATAACTAGTGCATATACATATACAGCTTCTGCTAGCGTTATTTGCCATGTTGGTGCTACACCTATTTTAGTGGACACAGCTAAGGACTCTTTTGAAATGGACTACGACCTTTTAAGTAGAGCAATAACTCCAAAAACTAAAGCTATAATTCCTGTGGATCTAGCAGGAAAAATGTGCGATTATGATAAAATATTTGCAGTTGTAGAAAACAAAAAAAAATTGTTCCGTGCAAAAAATGAAATTCAAAAAGCTTTTAATCGGATATTAGTTATAGCAGATGCTGCACATGCGTTTGGAGCGAGATATAAAAATCAAGTTTGTGGAGCTGTTGCAGATTTTACAAGTTTTTCATTTCATGCAGTTAAAAATTTGACAACTGCAGAGGGTGGAGCGCTTACTTGGAAGGCTATAAAAGGACTTAACGATGAAGATTTATATAAGCAATTTATGCTATGGTCTCTTCATGGCCAGTCTAAAGATGCGCTAGCAAAAACACAACTGGGAGCTTGGGAGTATGATATAATTTATCCTGGTTACAAGTGCAATATGACAGATATAATGGCTGCAATAGGTTTGGTGCAATTAAAGAGATATCCTAATTTTTTAAAAAGAAGAAAGGACATAATCTATAAGTATAACAAAGCTTTGCAATGTTTACCGGTTGAATTTTTAAATCATTTTGATAAAAACTTTATTTCAAGTGGACATTTATATTTAGTCAGGCTAGTTGGTCAGAATGAAAAAATTAGAAACAAATTAATAGAGTTAATGGCCGAAAAAGGAATTGCAACAAATGTTCATTATAAACCACTGCCAATGTTTAATGCTTATAAAAATTTAGGATTTAATATAAAAGACTTCAATAATGCTTATAAAATGTATGAAAATGAAATTACATTGCCTTTGCATACTTTGTTAAAAGATGAAGATGTTGATTATATAATAGACGTATTTAAAGATAGCTTAATAAAGATATCTAAATAATGCGGTATGGAGACGTATAAGGGGTTGGAGTTGATTTGAAAGAATCAATAAAAGCAGTTTGTTGCAAAAACATTTTAAATGAGTCTGCTTTTAGAATAGCTTATTTTATAAGTCTATTTTTGAGTGGAGTAGTTTTTTTAGATATTGTATCTGTATTTTTGTGTGTGATAATTTTTATTTGGTCATTGTTTATCTTTAAAAACAAGTTAAAGCACAAAGTGCTAAGAGAAGTAAAATATTCAAAAATTATTTTTTTATTTATTTTATTTTCAATAATTACAGCTTTTATAAATGTAAGAATGGGATTTCCTATTAGCTTTTTAGCCGGGTTAGTTATTATTTACCACTCTGCAATATGTTTTTTTATATTTTATGGAATGTACTGTGAATCTAGTTTTGAAAAAATAAAAAAAGAAATAATTTTGTTATGTAAAATTCTGGTAACTATCTCAACTGCACTTGTAATATTAGGATTTATCGTTCTATTGGTTGGAGATTCTTTTTCTTTTGAATTTACTATTCCAATAATCGACAATTACGAACACTATTATAGGATTTTAGGAATTGTAAAAAATACTGCTTCAGTACGATTTACAGGTGTTTTTATTAATCCTAATATTTTAGCTTTTAGCTCGGTAGTTTCTATAATTTTTTGTCACATACTTTATAGAACAAATCAATTTTACTTTTTAGAAAAAAAATGGGCTCAAGTTTTGTTAGTAACTTTAATAGTGTCAACTCATTTTTCTGCATTAATTTTAAGCGATTCTGTTGCTTCGTTTTTGTTTTTAGTTATTTATGCAATTTTCTGGCTTTTTTATAAACTAGTTTTAGAAAAAAACATATCGACAATAAAATCAATTGTAAAGCATGGAATCATATTCCTTTTTGGATGTTTAATACTTATTTTTGGCCTGTTTGCACTGAGAGCGTATTTCCAAAATAATGCTTCAAATATTATTGACGAACTTTGTTCTATAATAACTAATAGTACAAGTCCTCACGAAGACCTTTATGATATTCATTTTGGCCGCCCCAATTACGATATACGTAGCGGAAGTGGCCGAAGATTACTTTTAAAACAGGCTATGTTTATTTTTTTAAAACATCCTTTTTTGGGAATAGGATCCACTAATATATTGGCTTACGGAGATATATATTTTGAATCCGGTGCAGCTTTTTCTAATTTCCACAATGGGTATATTTCTATACTGGTTTGCAACGGAATAATTGGTTTTATGCTGTTTATAACATTTTTATTTATGATTTTGTTTGATTTAATTTTATTTTTCTTAAAAAATTTTAATTCTTTAAAGAATACTGTATTTATAAATTTAATTATATGCTTTTTTTCGTATTTGATTTTTGCAATGTTCGAAAAAACGTTGCTTTCAGAAATTAACTTTATGAGTATATTCTTTTGGCTTATTCTTGGATATTGCATGTCATTCTTTATTAAATATATAGTAAAAACTGTGAAATAATTAATAGACAGATTAAAATAAGAAAGTATAATATAATTTTTAAGGAAATAACATGGGGTATATATGGAATAATAATCGATAAATTCAAAAAATATTAAAATTGTGGTAATTAAATACCGTTACAAAATAAAAAATGAGCCTGATAAAATATCAAACTCATAATAATATCTATTTTTACATTTTGTCTTTAATCAGAACGTTATAGATTCGTATAGCACATGATTTATGCTGAAGTTGAAGAAACATTTAATTTGCGTACAAGAGCAGATTTTTTTCTAGCAGCGGTATTCTTATGAATGATGCCTTTAGCTTGAGCCTGATCGATTTTTCTAACAGCAACGCGAACACATTCAGCTTTATCTACAGCATTAGAGTTAGTAGCTAGAGATGCTTTTTTTATAGCAGTTTTCAAAGCAGAATTATAAGCTTTATTTTTAGCGGTTTTAGTTGCAATAACTTTTACACGCTTTTTTGCCGATTTAATATTTGGCACGTAAACACCTCCTTAACTTCAATAATTCAACTAGTTAAAACTATGATAACATCAAAAAAAGAAAAAATCAATAGTTTTTGAGAATCACTTAAATAAAGCCAAATAATTTTATAGAATACAAATATGTAAATTAACAAATAATAAAAGAAAAGTGGTGAAAGGAGCCATATAAAGTGAATTTTAGAACAGATTTAGCAGTGGAAGCAGTGGAAGTTTTAGATTCTCATAAAATTAAAGGAATAACTCAACAAGAAAAAAATTTAGGCAGTTTAAAAATAATCAAAGTATCAATAAAAACAGATGAGGCTGCAAAAAAGATAGGAAAATTAAAAGGAGAATATATTACGATAGAATTGCCAACACTTACTGATAACGCTCAAGATATAAATGAAAAAGTAGAAACAATTTCGGAACAAATAAGATATTTGTTGCCTAAAAATGGATTAATATTTGTGGTGGGGTTAGGTAATGAGTCAATAACACCAGATGCGTTAGGACCAAGAACAATAAAATCTATATTGGCTACGAGACATATTACAAAAGAGATAGCGCGTTCGACAGGCTTAGAAGCATTAAGAGGTGTTGCAGCAATTGCACCAGGAGTTTTGGGGCAAACAGGAATAGAAGTTAGTGAAATAATTCAGAGCATAATAAAAAAAATAAATCCTGTAGGGTTAATTGTAGTTGACGCTTTAGCATCGATGCAAGCTAGCAGGCTAGGTACTACTATCCAGATTTGCAATACAGGGATCTCTCCAGGCTCTGGGGTGGGAAACTCAAGACCGGGTTTAAACGAAAAAACAATGGGAGTTCCAGTAATTGGTGTTGGCGTCCCAACAGTTGTAGATGCTCAAACTCTGGCAAAAGATATACTAAAACTTAGTGAAAATAGTTACAACGAAAGATTAAACGACAAAACAATGCCAAGTGGTGAGCCAATGATTGTAACTCCTAGAGAAATAGATCTACTTATTGAGCGCGCTTCAAAATTATTAGCGATGTCGATAAATAGCGCACTTCAGCCAGAATTCTCTATTGAGGAGATTATGTCTTTAGTATAAGCAGAGTGCTTTGTTTTGCATATTTGTTGCGCCGATAGCATAATTTTACTACAGATCTTAATTTTAAATCTGTGTGGAGGTAAAAGGATGTTAATTGACGGACGGAAGGCAAAAAAATTTTTTGTTTATTTTTTATCAAGTAGTTCGGCTTTGTTGTGTTGCTATTGCCTTATTTTACGCACTTTTGAGCTGTCAAAAGAGAATGTAGGATTGTTTGAGTTAATTTCGATTAGTTTTATAATGTCTGACGGAGATATTAGAAGCAATGAAGAAAAAATCGATGTTAGAGATTTTAATATAAAAGAAGTTATAAATTTAGATATACGCAAGCCTGAACCGTTTATTTCGCCTAACATAAGCAGTAACAACATTGAAAAAGTTATTTCTTTAGAAGATTATCCGGATATTAAAGATTTTGAAATACCTCACAATGATGGCGAAAACACCTTTAAAATTATAGAGAGTCATTTTGGAGATAGCGGAATTAAATATGAGAATTTTTACGTTAACAATAAATCTGGGCTAGACCTAAATATTGCAGAAGAACTCTCAAAAAGGCCTGATATAAATATAAAAAAAGATGGGACTCCACAAGTTTTAATTTATCATACGCACACATGTGAATCTTTTATGGACAAAGACCAGGGCTTTTATTACGAAAGTTTCTATCCTCGTACAGAAGATAAAAGGTATAACGTGGTTAGAGTTGGAGATGCGATTTGTGAGAGCTTAAAAAAAGCGGGTATTGCATCTATTCATGATACTACATGCCATGATTCGCCAAGCTTTAGTGGATCTTATAAACGCAGCGCAGAGACTATAGATAGAAATTTAGCAAAATATCCGTCTATTCAAGTCACCATTGACATACACAGAGATACTATTGGCAACAATGAGCGTGGCAAAATAAAACCTACCTTTAAAGTTGGTGGTAAAAAAGCTGCTCAGATTATGATTATGTCAGGATGTGATTTAGATGGCAGTATGGACTTTCCTGATTGGGAATACAACTTAAGGTTTGCACTTAGACTTCAAAAAAGTGCAGAGACACTGTATCCAGGAATGACTCGTTCACTATTTTTTGGACCTGTAAAATATAATATGAATAAAACACATGCCTCGTTGTTAATAGAAGTAGGAACAGAAGTTAATACCTTAAATGAAGCGGTATATACTGGAGTATTGCTTGGTAAAGTGCTAGAGAATGTGTTTAAAGGAATTTGAAATTTATTAGGAATGATAAACTTGCAGAAAAAATTTTTATCAATAAAAATGATTTTAAATAGTATGATCTCTACATTACTTCTTTTAAGCTTGATCATTGGTTTTATTGTTGTAGAAAAAAATACCAGAAGGATCGGTTTTGCAGATAATAACCCGTGGGTTATTTATAAAAATAGTTGCCAGAGTGGGCATTATGTAAAATTTAAGTTTATGGACTGCTTTTATACGATAGACTTTTCTTGTTTATATGATGTTACAGACATAATATCTCAAACCACTTCAAAATATGTAAGTGAACTAAAAAATATAGTAGAAAGACGCTGAAAAATAAAATTTCATGTTGATTAAAAGTATAAATATGTTATAATGTGTGTACATATTTAAGCTTTTTAAAAGTATATTAAAAGGAGGTTGAATCATATTTTGCTTATGCTAGCTAATATGAGTTGTTAAAAATGAAAAAAAGTTTTAATAATTTCTTAAAATTTAGTTGTTGTGTTTTTTTAAATTTTTTCTTCTTATTTTGCTTTAATGTTGTGTTAGCTGAAGAAAATAATCCTGCAAATAATAATCCTTCAAATAGCCAGCCGGCAACGGTTTTTTCTTCTCCCAATAGTGCTACATCTGCAAACACTCAAGGCAAAAGCACTTCTCAAAATTCAAATACTACTAACAATTCTGCACCTAAAGACAAGACTGATTCATCAACAAAATTTTCTAACAATTCACAAGTTGCAATTTCTTCACCTCCTTCAAATACTAAGCAAAATGCAAATTCATCCAATAATAATTCTAACACAAAAAGTTCGGTAGGTTCTCAAAAGCCTTCTTATAGCAAGCAAATTAGTTCAAATAACGCTACAAAAACTAATGCTTCACAAAATAATGAAGAGAATGATCAGCGTACAAGTCAACAAAAAGAGCCTACTTCTCAACAACAAACAGCAAAGAATAATAATGAGACAGAGCTATCTGAGAATGTTGCCTCGAATGAAACAACTTCGCAGGTGAAACAAGAAGATAAGAATTTAGACGAAAAGACTCAAAAACCGGAAGATTTACCGCCAGCTGAAGATTCTGAGATGGAGTTCCCTGAAGTTGTTTCAGCAGAAAATGCCGAAAAAAACGGATCGAATAATTTATTTGCAGGAATTATTGCCTGGGGCTGCATTCTGATTGGTGTTGCTATTGTAATTTTTGTTATGATTAATGGTAAAAGTAATGAAGATGTGCCGATTCAAGCCATAACAGGAACAAAAAAACGCAAACGAAAAGGAAAACATCTTCTTCCAAATGATTATTATAGAGATAAGTTTTAATTCTTTTTTATTAGTGTCTCGCATTATACTGTGCGGGGCACTGCTTTTTGGTTTAAAAGTTTTATAGCTATTAATTTTAGATTATATGTGGTATAATTAAACTTATTATAAAAAGGAGGATGCATAAGTTGTTACGGATAAGATGAGTAACGACTTTGTAAATAATGAGAATAAGAAGAAAACCATGGGCACGACCAGAATTAGCTGCATGTGAGTTTTTTGTTGAAAAACCCAGTATTTATAAAGGAAAATGGCATTCTCTTTTTACTAAACAGAATCCGATTTATTTGGAGTTAGGCTGTGGAAAGGGCTTGTTTATTTCGACCTTGGCAAGCTGTAATTTGGATAAAAATTTTATTGCGGTGGACATAAAAAGTGAAGTGTTGGTTTTGGCTAAGAGAAATATCGAAAAACAGTATAATATATTAAATCAATCGGTAAACAATGTTCTTTTGACAGCTCAAAATATCGAACAAATAGATAATATGTTAGGGTGTGAGGATTTAGTTAGTAGGATATATATAAACTTTTGTAATCCTTGGCCAAAAGCAAAGCATAAAAAACGGCGGTTAACTCATCCAAAACAGCTTGAAAAATATAAAAATTTTTTGGCTCAAGGTGCAGATATCTTTTTCAAGACGGATGATGAAAATCTGTTTGATGAAAGTATAGAATATTTTAGTGTAGTTGGATTTGATGTGGTTTATATAACTCGAGATTTATTGCATACGGATTTTACGGAAAATATCTCTACCGAGCACGAAAGGATGTTTAGTGAACAGGGCGTAAAAATAAAATTTTTGATAGCAAGGTTAAAATAAAATTAAAGCCAAAAAGGAGCGAATAAAATGAAGAAAAGTTTATTTATATTAATTTTTATTGTGCTTTTTATTTCTGGCTGCTCTTTTAGCAATTTTGAAACAAGCAATTTAATGCACCCGCCTAAAGCTACGGGAGAAATGGCACAGATCCAATCGACTATAGAAAAAAACGTGGGTAAAGATATATTTTTTAAATATCCACAAGATGGAGATTTTAAATCGGCTATTGTTATGCATGATATTGATGGAGATTCTCAGGATGAAGCACTTGCTGTTTATCAGCTAGATGTTCAGGACACACAATGCTATATAATGATTATAGACAAGATAGATGATGATTGGCAGGTTGCTAAAACTATAACAGTTCAGAATATGGACTTGTATAAAGTTTGTTTTGGAGATTTTAACGGTGATGGTAAAGACGATATTCTATTAGCATGGATAAGCTATTCGAACCATGGTAAAAAATTGACAGGGATTTTTTTGGACGACGGAGACTATAAATTATTTCCTTTCGAGGGTACCTATTCGGATGTTTTTGTGGAGGATTTTGATAATGACGCAAGATCCGAAATTTTAACATTGTCTATAAGTAAGTTAGAAGAACTTCAGTATGATGATGGTTTAAATCGACCCGCTAAGGCTAGACTTATAAAGTTTAATGATGGAAATAAAAGTTTTGAAATTATTGGGTCGGCTCCGATGGATTCTACTGCTGTTAAGTATAATTATTTTAAATTTGGAAAAATAGATGACCGGCAAATCGGAGCAATAATTGATGCTAATACTGATAAAGAAAAAACTATATCAGAAATTGTATACTGGAATAAGGCTGAAAAAAGTTTAAAGACTCCGCTTTATAATGCACAGACTTTAAGTTCATCTGACTTTTTAAGAGATAGCGTAATACAAGCTACCGATATAAATAATGATGGCATAATTGAGTTACCTAAAGTCGATCCGTTGGAAGGATTAAATGAAAAAAATATTTTTATTTCGTCATGGTTTAAATTTAATACCAGAAATAGCGGTAGTGAATATGTTGATAGCTGTATCGTCAATGGTAATGATGCTTATAATTTTTATATTCCTGAAAAGTGGAAAAACGAGCCTTTAGGATCTTATAAAATAAAAGTAACTTATGATTATGGACTTAAAACCTTAAGAATTTTTGAAAATATAGAAAATGTTGGTCAAGTTGTAAATAATAGAGAGTTTTTAAATATAATTGTGATTTCTAAAAAAGAATATGAAGAATTAACCAACAAAGATGATTACAAAGTTTTGCATCAAGAAAATAATAAAATATATGCAGCGGTCTGTTTGGCAGAGGCTTCAGAACTGGCAATTTCGAAAGAAGAAATAAAAGAAAATTTTAAGGTTTCTTAAAATATTATAGGAGGTAGAGGCACGGCAAAATTAAGTGCCAAATAAGATTTTATGAAAAAAATTTTAGTTGTAGAAGATGAAGCAGCAATCCGAGAATTTGTGGTTATTAATCTGCAAAGGGCTGGATATGATGTAACTGAGACAGACAGCGGAGAAACAGCATTACAGATTTATTCAAATGATCCGAGTTTTGACGTGGCTGTTTTGGATATAATGATGCCAGGTGTTGATGGTATAACTGTGTGTAAGGAGCTTAGAAAACAAAGCAGTGAGATAGGAATAATCATGTTAACAGCAAAAACTCAAGAGATGGATAAAATTACCGGACTTATGGGTGGTGCAGACGATTATGTAACGAAACCTTTTAGTCCATCAGAATTGGTGGCTAGAGTAGATGCTGTTTATAGACGAGTTGCCTTGGCACAGATGAGGTCTGAAAATAAGTTTAAAGAAGAATTACGATCTGGCGATTTTATTTTGAATATGAGAAATAGAACCCTCTTAAAACGTGGAGAACTTGTTGAACTTACTCAAGTTGAATTTCAGATTATGGAGTATTTTTTTTCTAACCCAAGCACAGCACTTAGTAGAACAGATATTTTAAATCATGTTTGGGGAAAAGATTATGTTGGCGAAGAAAAAATTGTTGATGTAAATATTAGAAGATTGAGAATGAAAGTTGAGGATGAGCCGTCTATTCCAAAGCATATTTTAACTGTATGGGGACTTGGTTATAGATGGGAGGCTTAGAGCTTAAAAATCTTTTTTAAAGAGGCGGTTTTATGATTGTTAAGGGAATAACTAAACGTTGGCTTCTTAATAGCCTCGGAATGATTATAGTTACTTTGATTGCAATTGAGATCGGCTTAGCGGTTTTTATTCATGAATTTTTTTATAATGGAGTGCAGCAAACTATTAATAATAAATCAGCCGGACTTGTTAATGTATTTCCTGGATATAAAGAAGATTCTGAAAAAGATTTTATTTTTAAGGCTAAAATTTATGTTTCGGATTTTGAAGATAAAAATTTGATGGAAGTAGTTGCATTTAATAGTAATGATGAGCCAATACTTACATCTACAGGTTTTTTGCCAGAAAGTATCTTAAAAACTACAGATTATACAACTGCAAAAGAATCAAATAGCAACGTTGGAACCTTTGTTGGCAAGAATTCTTCAGGTGAAAATATAATGGCACAAACAAGAGCTATATATACAAATGATGGAGAGTATGTTGGAGCTGTCAGATATATTGTTTCATTACGATCGGTTGATAATACAGTATTTTGGTTAATAATTGGCTGCATAACTATAGGACTTGCTATTTTGTTTTTTGTTATCATGTCTAGCTCGTATTTTATAAATTCTATAGTTAATCCGATTAGAGAAATAGGAAAGACAGCGCGAAAAATTGCTTTGGGAGACTTTAATGCAAGAATCGATAAGTCATATGACGATGAAGTTGGAGAACTCTGCGATACAGTAAATTATATGGCGCGTAAGTTAGGAGAATCTGAAAAAGTTAAAAATGAATTTATTTCGTCTATTTCACATGAATTGCGAACACCACTAACGGCTATAAAAGGTTGGGCAGAAACTATTGATTTAGGCGATGAAAAAGATTTTGAGATGAATAGACGAGGGCTTAAAGTTATAATTCATGAATCAGAACGCCTTTGCGGCTTGGTAGAAGAGTTATTGGACTTTTCTAGATTGCAATGCGGAAAAATGGTGCTTACACTAGAGCGAATAGATATTTTAGCAGAACTCAGTGAAGCTGTATATATGTTTAAAGATAGAGCGGCATTGGAGCAGAAAGAACTTGTTTATTCGGAGCCACCTATGTTGTCTCCTGTTTTGGGAGATAAGAATAGACTAAGACAGGTTTTTATTAACATTATAGATAATGCACTAAAATATACCGCAAAAAGTGGAACAATTACTGTAAAAGTAAAAGAAGTTGCAGGTTATATCTATATAACGGTTAGTGATACAGGATGCGGAATTCCTGCGGAGCATTTGCCTTATGTTAAGGATAAATTTTACAAAGCAAATACAGCGCAAAAGGGCTCCGGAATAGGGCTGGCTGTAGTTGATGAATTAGTAAAAATGCATTCAGGTACATTAGACATTACAAGCGAGGAGAACGTTGGTACGGTTGTTACAATTTCGCTCCCGATAGCAAAAACATCGGAAGATAGTTAATTTTTATTAGAAAGTGTTTTAATATGACTTTAAATGAAGTTTATTGGCAGGGCAAAAATATATTAACAAAGGTTGGCATCGAGTCTCCGGCATTTGACGTTATGTGTATATTTGAATTTTGTTTTAATCTGAATCGTCAGCAGACAATACTATTTAGAAACAACCATGCGGATGAAGTTAAAACAGCAAAATTTTTTAATTTAGTTAGTCAACGAGCTAATGGGCGCCCTTTACAGTACATTTTAGGTTATTGGAATTTTATGGGGTCAAAATTTAAAATTGGAGAAGGTGCACTAATTCCACGAGATGACACAGAAGTTTTGGTGAAAGAAGTTTTGGCTCTCATGAGCAAAATAGACAGACCAAAAATTTTGGACTTATGTGCTGGCCCAGGAACAGTTTCTATTATTTTGGCAAAAAATTTTTTAAAAGCAGAGATTGTAGCGGTTGAACTTTCTAGCAAGGCTATAAATTTTTTAAAAGAGAATCTTATTCTAAACAACATTAAAAATGTTACCCCTATAGAACTTGACATAATTTGTGATTTTAACAAATTTAATTTTAAAGATTTTGATATAATCGTTTCTAACCCTCCATATATTCCTACACAAGATTTAAAATCGTTGCAAAAAGAGGTGCAGCAAGAGCCCAAAATAGCTTTGGATGGAGGAAATGATGGTCTAAAATTTTACAGAGCTATTGCAAAAAATTGGGTTAAATATTTAAAAAATAATGGATATATTTGCTTAGAAGTTGGTGTAAATCAGGCCGAAAAGGTTAAAGGTATATTAGAAAGCTCGGGATTAAAGTGCGTTGCTGTTGTGAAGGATATAAATGGAATAAGCAGAGCTATAACTGCAAAAAAAGTTAAGCATGTTGATTTCGCAGAGTAAAGTATTTATAATTTAAAAAATAGATTTATAATAATTTTTAAGGGCAGGAAGTGCTTTTAGTTGAATATTCTTGTTATTGGTTGTGGTAAATTAGGCGCAAGACTGGCAAATACCTTGTGCTACCATGGGCACGATGTTTCTATTGTGGATAGAAATGAATCGGCATTTGAGCAGCTTTCGGACGATTTTGACGGTATTACTGTTGTTGGGATGCCAATGGATATGAATGTTTTGCGAAATGCTGGAGTTGAAAGTTGTGACGCTGTAGCAGTTGTGACTTCTGATGATAATCTTAATATAACAGTGTCTCAAATAGTTAAGGAGTTTTTTTATGTCGAAAACGTGGTAGCACGAATTACTGATCCAGTTCGTGAAGATGTCTTTCATCAATTTGGCTTAAAAACTGTTTGTCAGACTAATTTGGCATGTGGAGCATTGTACTCTGCGTTAGTAGAAGAATTTACCGAAAAGCAGCTCCATTTTGGGGACAATACTATTGGAATTAAAGCAAAAGAAGTAGATCCAATTTTTGTTGGCCGAACTGTAGATTCTATTCCGATGAGAACAGGCGAGGCTATTATGGGAGTTTTAAGAGAAAACGGCAAGCTATACCTTTTTGATGGACGTCAAAAAATAGTTTTGAACCCTAAAGACAAAATTATATTAACTTATATAAGTGACTAAAAAAGGGAGGCCTTTAATAATTGTTCCAAACAATTATTGTGTATTATGAGGATAGTTATAGTAGGTGGCGGAAAGTTAGGTTATCATTTAGCACAGACAATGTTGGATAGAGATTATGAAGTTGAACTAATAGAAAAAGATAAAATAAAATGTATGCGTTTAGCAGATATTCTTGATGTTGAGGTTATATGTGGAGACGGGACAGAAATTAGAGTTTTAACAGAGGCCAACACCCATAAGGCAGATTGCTTTATTGCGGTTACCGGAAGCGATCAGGACAATTTGGTGGCTTCTCAATTGGCTAAAAAAAGGTTTCAAGTTAAGAAAGTTATAACAAGAGCAAATAATCCTAGAAATTTGGAAGCTTTAAGAAAACTTGGAATGGATAATGCCGTGAGTAGCACAGAGATAATTACAAGGCTAATTGAACAAGAAGTAGAAAGTGCAGAAATGAGGCTTTTGGCAAGTTTAAACAAAGGAAGAGCCGCAATTTGTGAGATAGTTGTGCCGGAAAATGCAAAAGTGGATGGGATGTCGTTAAAGGATATCGATTTACCAAACTCTTCGCTTATAATATCTGTTTTAAGAGATGAAAATTTAATAATTCCGCAGGGAGATACAAAAATTTATTCTGGAGATGAAGTTGTTGCGGTTTGTGACGGGAACTCACAAAAAAGCTTAAAGAAAATATTATCTGAAAAGCACTAAGATGCAAAAATATTTTAGAAAAAATTAGGGAATTTTTCTCACAGAAGTAGTTAACCAGCCGTGCAATGTGTAGTGCGGCCGGTATTTTATGAGCAAAGTTCTGCGCCCGGATAATACCATGAAAGAATTTGTTTATAGGTGGCTCCATTTTTTGCCATATTTTGTGCACCATATTGACTCATGCCAACGCCGTGACCGTATCCTTTTACAGTAAATAGTATTTTATCATTTTGGATATTTACATCAAAATTAGCAGAACGCAAACCAAACACGTCTCGAATTTCTCTTCCGGAGGTATGTCTTGATCCAACTTTGGCTTCAATTATCATTCCAGATGGAGAACGCCTCTTTATTTGTATAATTGCCTCAGATTCATCAGAAAAAGAGGCATCAGGCCATTTAGTTTTTGCAATAGTTTTGAATTCTTCTAAAGCAAACTCCTTGTAGCTAAGATACCCGGGGGCAAGCAAATCTTCAGGGCTAGGCACAGGTTTTAAATATTCACATGATCCGCCAAATACATCCATGATGTCTTCTGTATTTCCGGAAGATATAGAATGATATAGCGCTTGAATATATTTTCCATCTTGCTTTAGACTTTGTCCTAGTACGGGTTCAACTGCTTTACAAAGTTTTTCATAATAATCGTTAAAATTTTCTCCCCAGCGCAACTGCATCTGTTCTTTAGAAGTATAATATAACCATTTGTCCGAATCTATAGAAAAATCGGCCCCTTTCAAGGTAGGATCATTTTTTTGAGCATTTTTTTCTTTTAAGTTGCTAAAATATGTATAAGTGGCAACAGCTTGAGCTTTTAATGCTTCTGCCTCAAAAGTTAAAGGCATTTCTGTTGCTACTGCACCTATAGTAAAGTCTTTTAAGGTTATATTTAAAACAGCATCTGTTGACTGATCTAAAACCTTAAAAGCATAATTTAATTTGTCTTTAATTTCTGGGATATTTTTATTTTTTTTTATTTTATCTAGAAAGTTTAGTTTTAATTCTGGTATGCTAAATTTTAAATTAAAATTTATATCATTTAATTCTTTTAAAGAAATAAATAGCGGGATTGAAAAAATAAAAAGTAATAAACTAAACATAAATAGCATTTTTTGTCTCATAATAATAAATCATCCTTTTTAATTTTAATTTATTATAATTATTAACAAACTATGATAAAACTTTTAAGAGAATCTATTTACAAACAATTTTTTTAGCTGTAAAATTAAAAATAAAAAGTATTTTGGAGGTTGAGTAAGTATGAAGTTAAAACGCACATGGATACCTTTTGTTTTATTTTTTGTAGCAATTATGGGACTAAGAATTTATCAAATTTTATCAGTAGGAGTTGCATCGGTTAGAGTACAATGGGATAATTTTGAAATGATATGCTTTGTTTTTTCGGCAGTGGCTAGTGCGATGATAATAATTATGAGCTATATTTCAAAAGATGCACCAGATGTGTTTGTAATAAAAAAAAGCCTCTCTGTTGGAGTAATCTCGATTTTAACTGCAGCCCTTATAGAATGGAATGCAATTAATGAATTTAATTCTTATTTATCAGGAGGAAATGAATGGGTTAAATTAGTTTCTAGCATAGTTGGTTTTTTAGCTGGATTTGCCTTTATTACTATTAGTCTTAACTTTATAAACGAAAAAAATTATTTTGAAAAGCATAAGTTACTATCTTTAATACCTACACTGTGGGCGTTAACCTTGCTTTTAAAACTATTTTTTAAATATAATTCCGCTCCTACAACCATATTAAATGTATCGGATTCTCTTGCAAAGATATGCATTCTTTTCTTTTTATTTAATCAATCTAAACTTTTTGCAAGTTTGTTCAATGCAACGACATTCAAGAAACTGTTCTATTTTGGTTTTTCTGCGGTGTTATTTACAATGGTTTACACGACGAACTATTTAGCTGTAACAATAGATCTAGGTCGCAAATTAAGTCTAACTAATATTGTAGAACTTTTGTTAGAACTCGCTATTGGAGTCTACATTTTATGCACAATTTATTCTATTAAAACGGGCCAAAATTTAGTTGCGGATGAAAAAATTGAATTGAGTGATAGTACGCCAGAACTAGTACATAATGATAACATAAATAATAAAACAACAAACGATGTTGAGGAAGAGAAACCCGATATGGCTGAAGTCGATAGGTTAATAGAAGATATAAAGAATGAAACAGCTGAAAAACAGCAAAATTTTAGAGAATAATTACTTGGTTAATTAAATTTAGAGGGGGCTTTTGCGTGTCAATAAGGCTGGGAATAAATGGTTTTGGACGTATAGGAAGATTGGCTTTTCGCGTTGCTATAACTCAACCGGAGGCTTTTGATGTTATATCAATTAACGATCCTTTTGTTGATCTTGATTATATGGCTTATATGGTTAAGTATGATACAGTTCACGGAAAATTTGCGGGAGATATAAGCACTAAAAATGGCAAATTGATTGTAAATAATAAGCCTATAAATGTTTATGCCGAAAAAGATCCTGTAAAAATTCCTTGGGGAGATGATGGTGCAGAATATATAATTGAATCTACCGGAGTTTTTTGCACAACTGAAAAAGCAGCAGATCATATAAAGGCAGGAGCTAAAAAAGTGATTATTTCAGCTCCTGCTAAAGATTCGGAAACGCCAACTTTTGTTTGTGGAGTTAATCTCGAAAAATATAACAAAAATATGAATGTTGTTTCTAATGCTTCTTGCACTACCAACTGTTTGGCACCACTTGCAAAGGTAATAAATGATAATTTCGAAATAGTTGAAGGATTAATGACCACTGTACATGCGGTAACTGCCACTCAAAAAACTGTTGATGGATCTTCTAAAAAAGACTGGCGTGGAGGAAGAGCTTCTTTAGGGAATATTATACCTTCTTCTACTGGAGCGGCAAAAGCCTGTGCTTTGGTGATTCCGGAGCTTAAAGGAAAGCTTACTGGTATGGCTTTTAGGGTGCCTACATTAGATGTTTCGGTTGTGGATTTAACGTGCAGGTTAAAAAAATCAACCACATATGAAGAGATCTGTAATGCAATAAAAAACGCGTCGGAGCACGAAATGAAAGGGATATTAGGATATACTGAAGATGCGGTTGTTTCATCAGACTTTTGTACAGATGAGAGAACGTCTATTTTTGACGCAAAAGCCGGGTTGATGTTAAATGATCATTTTGTAAAGTTGATTGCATGGTACGACAATGAGTGGGGATATAGCAATAAAATTTTAGATCTTGTACGTTATATGCAAAGAGTAGACAACAGAAATTAAAGTTACGCCGGTAGAAAAAATAGGTTCTGCGACGAAAATACCAAGGGAAAATAATAAAAATAAAATTTTTATTTAGAATAATTTTTAACTAAAGGTAATATCTTATTTCCAATTAAAGCTGAAAAAACACACCATAATGAGTCGGTTGGCATAAAAGAGAGCATGCCTATCTGCATGGCATTAATAATTGATATATTGGATTCGGTGTAAAAATTTTTAATTAGATATATGTAGAAAACACCGCAAAAATAGACAAATATTAAAGATAAAAAATTTCCGATAATTAACCATTTAATCGAGATTATATTATATTTTCTTTCTATAAGTTCGTGAAAGAACCCAGAGATAAATGCACTACCGATGAATCCTAAAATATATCCAAATGAAGGATAAAAAATATACCCGATTCCACCACCGGCGGTAAAAATTGGAGCTCCAGCAAGACCAAGGAGTAGATAAACAAGCATAGAAACGGCGCCTAACTTTGAACCGAGAATTATTCCTGAAAGTGTGCTAAAAAAAAATTGCATGCTTAAACTAGGCAATGGTGGAGGGAGAGGGATTTTTAATATTGTTCCAGAAACAGCCATAATGGCAACAAAAAACGCAGATAAAGTTAAGTTTAAAAATTTTTTGTTCATAAATTTACACCTCATTTTTATAAATATTATTATAGAAAATCTCTTCGTGATTTAAAGTAAAGATTTCTCCGTAAGGCGTTTTAACAATAAGCTCACCTAAATTGTTTATGTCTATAGCAGTAGCATAAACGATTTTGTTTGTGCGCTCAAATTCGATTTTTCTATTCAAGGTAGCACAACAAGACTTATATTCCTTTATAATATCTTCAAATTGACACATATTAAATTTTTGAAAATAAAGAGAAAATTCTTTTAGGATAAGGCCGATCAGGGCTTTTTTAGATACAATCTTTTTAGATTCTAAATAAATAGAAGTAGCTTTTTTAGCTATGGATTTATCAAATTTATTATTATTTACATTTATACCAATTCCAACAATAATTGCACTAGGGGTATTGTTCTTGCTGTAGAATATAGATTCGCATAAAATGCCACAAACTTTTCGTTTATTAATAAGAATATCGTTTGGCCATTTAACCTCACAAGGTAAATTAGACAATACTTTAATAGAGTTATAAATAGCAAGAGCCGCACATAAGCATATTAATTGCAAATGAGTCGAGTCAATTTTTGTAGGGCACGTTAAAATAGACATGTTTATTTGTTTTTTCGGGTCACAAAGCCAAGTGCGAGATAATCGACCTTTGCCAGAGGTTTGAACATCAGCAAGAAAAACTGTATTTTCAATGATATTTTTAGCAGAATGAAAGTAACGTTTTGCCCATTCATTTGTTGAATCAATTTGTTTGCAATATAATATATTTTTTAAAAAAATGTTATTTTCCAATTTTTCCATAGCACATGGCTAAACTCCTTTTAATTTTTTATTATATTATATGAATTTTATTAGATTTTTCAAGAATCTTGATGCACAGATGCAAAAATGATATAATTGTTTATGGTTTATTATGAGTATGGTGGTGAGATTTTTGAACGTAAAAATAGGTGATATATTAGAAATGAAAAAGCCACATCCTTGCAAGGGAAAAAATTTTTTAGTTCTACGCTCTGGAATGGATTTTAAGTTGCGATGCATAACTTGTAATCATGATTTTATGAGCAAACGTTCAAAAATAGAAAAAAATATAAAAAAAATAATAAGGCCTGAGCCCAATAATTTGGAGGAATGATGCGGTTTTGTTTGAAAAATTAGAAGTTTTTAAAAAGAGAAATACTGAAATAACTAAATTATTATGTGACCCAAATGTTGTCTCTAATCAAGAAAAATATAGAGCACTCATGAAAGAACAAAAAAATTTAACCCCGATTGTAGAAAAATATAATGAATATGAAAAAGCTAAACGCGATGAAGAAGACGCAAAACAGCTTTTAAACGAGGCTGGGCTCGATAAAGATTTTAAAGAAATGGTCGAATCTGAACTTGAAAATGCAAAGAATTCTATAGAGAGGATATCGGAAGAACTTAAAATTTTACTGCTGCCTAAAGATCCAAATGACGATAGAAATGTTATCGTAGAAATTAGAGGTGGAGCTGGAGGAGAAGAAGCTGCCTTATTCTCTGGAGTCCTGTTTAGAATGTATAGCATGTATGCAGAATCTAAGCGCTGGAAAACGGAAATATTAAATTCCAATGAGACAGGCCTTGGAGGATACAAAGAAATTAGTTTTATTATTTCGGGTGATGGGGCTTATTCTAGATTAAAATATGAAAGCGGAGTGCATAGAGTTCAAAGAGTGCCAGAAACAGAGGCTCAGGGCAGGATCCACACTTCTACTGTGACGGTTGCTGTTTTGCCAGAGGCAGAAGATGTAGAAGTTGAAATTAACCCTTCGGATTTGCAGATAGATACATTTCGTGCGAGTGGTGCGGGAGGGCAGCACATAAATAAAACAGAGTCTGCAATCAGAATTACGCACATTCCTACCGGAGTTGTAGTGGAATGTCAAGATGAACGCAGCCAATATAAAAATAAAGAAAAGGCTATGAAGGTTTTAAAAGCTAGACTCTTAGAGGCAAAAATGCAAGAACAAACCGAGGCAATGGCTCAAGAAAGGAAAACTCAGGTAGGAACGGGAGACCGTTCTGAAAGAATTAGAACTTATAACTATCCTCAAGGAAGAGTAACTGACCATAGAATAGGACTAACGTTATATCGATTGGATGATGTTTTAAATGGAGATCTTGACGAAATTATTGATTCTTTAATTACTGCAGATAGAACAGCAAAACTTGAGAATTCAATAGATAATAAATAATTAAGAAGAGTGTATAATGGAAACAAAAATATTATCGGCAAAAGATGTAAACGAGGCAGCAGAAATATTAAAAATGGGAGGGATTGTAGCGATCCCAACAGAAACAGTTTATGGCCTTGCAGCAGATGCTTTTAATGAAGACGCAATAAGAAAAATTTTTATTGCTAAAGGCAGGCCAAGCGATAACCCTTTAATTGTACATATTAGTAGTATTGATGAAATATATGGCTTAGTGCAAGAGGTTACTCCGGAAGCCATAAAACTAGCGAATGCCTTTTGGCCAGGACCTTTAACTATTATTTTGAAAAAATCTAAAGTTATTTTAGACATTATAAGTGGTGGGTTGGATACTGTAGCGATACGGATGCCGGCGCATAGAATTGCTAAAAAGATAATTAAAGAAACAAAAACTCCGTTGGTAGCACCATCTGCAAATTTATCTGGTAGACCTAGTCCAACAAAGGTAGAGCATGTTGCTTTGGACTTGAAAGGAAAAATTGATGCCATTGTTGATGCTGGCACTTGTAATATAGGGGTAGAATCTACAGTGATCTCTTTGTGTGAAAAAATCCCAACGGTATTCCGCCCGGGAGCAATAACTATAGAACAGTTAGAGTCTGTGCTTGGTAAAGTAGAATTTGACAGTGCCGTGATAAATCGTTTAGATGAAAACTCTAAGCCAATATCACCAGGACTAAAATATAAGCACTATGCACCTAATGTGAAGCTTATAATTTTGGATGGTAACCAAAAACAATATCTAGATTATATTAATAATAATGAGGCAAATAAAGTAGCTGCGCTATGTTTTGAAGAAGATGCAAAAAATCTAAAAATTCCTTTTGCTACTTATGGTAAAGAAGTTGATCCGTTATTACAGGCGGAAAAATTGTTTGATGCTCTTAGAAAACTTGATAATATGAAAAATATTGATTTGGTTTATGCACGATGTCCTGCAAAATCTGGTGTAGGTTTGGCAGTTTATAATAGATTAATCCGTGCGGCAGGCTTTAATATAATAAATCTTTAAAATGTAGAAAATAAATATATGCTAAGAGTTATTTGAAATTATAATATTAAAAGAGGATTTTAATGCGATACAGATATAAGTCTTTAATTTTGAGTTTTTTAATTTTCATCTTTGCAGGTTTTGCTCTTTATTGTGGCCAAGCTTTTTTCTTTAAAAAGGCATATCCTATAAAGTATTATGATTATATAAAAGAAAGTGCTGAAAAATTTGATGTAGAAAAGGATTTAATTTTAGCAATAATAAAATCTGAAAGCAATTTTAGACAAGATGCGGAATCACATGCAGGAGCAATAGGTTTGATGCAGGTTATGCCAGAAACATTTGAGTGGTTGCAAACTCATAATTTGATGCCATATTTGGATGTTGGCCATCTGAAAGACCCAAAAACAAATGTAAAATATGGTACGTATCTTTTATCTATATTGAAAAAGAGGTATAATACTTTTGTAGAAATAATTTGTGCATACAACGCGGGGATAGGTACGGTAGACAAGTGGCTCAAAGACTCGAGGTATTCTTTAGATGGAAAAACATTGAAAAAAATACCATATCCGGATACGTTAATTTATGTTAAGAATGTTTTAGAAAGTAAACGAATGTATAAAAATTTGTATTTTTATGATTAACTGAAAGGCTGGTTGGTTATGTTGGTTGATAAAGATAATTCTAAAAATAAACAAAAAAATGAAGCTGAAAAATTAAGAGAAAGTTTGTTTATGAAAAGAACTCACGGTACGATAAGTTTGGACAAAGAAAAGCAAAATGAAGCAGATACCTTTTGTGAAGGATATAAAAATTTTATCAATGAATCCAAAACAGAACGAGAAGCAATAGCTTTTGCAATCGATATGGCTCAAAAAGCTGGGTTTAGCGAGTTCAATTTAAATAAGAATTATAGACCTGGCGATAAAATTTATTGTGTTAATAGAGGAAAGGCGCTAATAGTTGCGATAATAGGCAGAAACGGTGCAAAAAATGGTGCCCAAATTGCAGTGGCTCATATTGATTCACCTAGACTCGATATAAAACCAAATCCTTTATACGAGGTGAGCGATTTAGCACTTTTAAAAACTCATTATTATGGCGGAATAAAAAAATATCAATGGACGGCTATGCCGCTTGCCTTGCATGGAAAAATTATTAAACGTGATGGCACGGCAGTTGATGTTATGCTTGGCGAGGATGAAAATGATCCTGTGTTTTGTGTTACAGATTTGTTGCCACACCTGGCTAAAGAGCAATTGACAAAACCTCTACAAAAAGCTATTGATGCAGAAAATTTAAGTGTTTTAGTTGGTAGCAGACCGTTTAGAACCGATACTGGTTCGGAACTTGTAAAGTTAAATGTTATGAAGATTTTAAATGAAAAATATGGAATAATTGAGTCGGATTTTTTATCTGCCGAACTTGAAATAGTTCCGGCTTTTAAAGCTAGAGATGTTGGGTTTGATAGGAGTATGATTGGTGCTTATGGCCATGATGACAGAGTTTGTGCTTATCCGTCCTTAATGGCTGTGCTAGACTATAAATGGGTGCCGGAGAAAACTATAATAACTGTTTTGGCAGATAAAGAAGAAATAGGAAGCGATGGAAATACAGGCATGAAATCAGCTTTTTTTAGGTATTTTATTGCAGACCTTGCAAAACTTGATGGAGTCGATTATAGACATGTGTTGACAAAATCCATGTGCTTATCGGCTGACGTTAATGCTGCATTTGACCCGTTGTATAGTACTGTTTATGACCAGGCCAATAGTTGCTATTTAAATAATGGAGTTGTAATAACAAAATATACAGGCAGCGGAGGTAAATATGGTACTTCGGACGCATCGGCAGAGTTTATGGGTTATATCCGTAACCTGCTTGAAAAGAACAATGTGCTTTGGCAAACAGGTGAGCTTGGTAAGGTCGACGCAGGAGGCGGGGGAACAATTGCTAAATATATGGCAAATTTGGACGTTAATGTGGTTGATCTAGGTGTGCCAGTTTTATCTATGCATTCTCCGTTTGAGGTTGTTGCCAAAGTGGATGTTTATATGACGTATAAGGCTATAAGCGCTTTTTTTTGCGAGGAAGATTAATGAGTAATAATATAATGGAACTAAAAAGTGGTTCAGACATAAGAGGCATTGCTATTGCTGGTGTTGCTGACGAAGAGATCAATTTAACTGATGAGGTAATAGCTAAAATAATGATATCTTTTGCATACTGGCTGGCACATAAAACTAGTAAAGATTTTGAGGAGTTAACTGTCTCAGTTGGACATGATTCAAGGCTATCTGCAGAAAGAATAAAAAATATAATTATAGATACATTAGGCGGTTTAGGTATAAAAATTTTAGACTGTGGCTTATCATCTACCCCTGCTATGTTTATGACAACAATAGATTTGAATTGCGATGCGGCAATAGAAATAACCGCAAGCCATCATCCTTTTAATAGAAATGGGTTTAAATTTTTTACTATAAGTGGAGGACTTGAGGCTAACGATATAGAGGAAATATTAAATAATACAAAAAATAAATTTGATTTTATAAAATCAAAAAATTTTTCTGTAAAAAAAGTGAACTATATGGAAAAATATTCAGAAAGATTAAGAAAAATAATTTGTGATGGGTTAAGGAAAAAAGAAGAAAGTAAACCACTTGCTGGATTAAAAATTATAGTTGATGCGGGTAATGGTGTCGGAAGTTTTTATGCTACAAATGTTTTAGAGCCACTTGGAGCGGACATTTCTGGGAGCCAATTTTTGGAGCCGGATGGAAGGTTTCTAAATCATATGCCAAACCCAGAAGATAAAAATGCTATGCGCTCCATCGTTGAAGCAACGATAAAAAACAAAGCAGACTTAGGTATAATTTTTGACACGGATGTTGATAGGGCAGGTGCAGTTGATTGTGACGGTAGTGAGATTTGTAGAAATAGTTTAATTGCTCTTGCGGCAACAATTGCACTTAAAAATAATTCTGGAGGAACTATAGTTACCGATTCAGTTACATCAGATGGCCTGCATGATTACATAGAGAATGAATTACATGGAGTTCATAATCGGTTTAAACGTGGATATAAAAATGTAATAAATGAAGCAAAAAGATTAAATTTGGAGGGAATAAATTGTCCTTTGGCAATAGAAACTTCTGGACATGCCGCTATGAGAGAAAATTATTTTCTTGATGATGGTGCATACCTTATTACAAAAATTATAATTGAATTATGTATCCTAAGACACAAAGGACAAGGTTTCAAAGATATTTTGTGCAATTTAAAAAATCCAAAAGAAAGTTTAGAATTTAGACTAAATATAATGAACAAAGATTTTAAAATTTATGGAGAGAAAGTAATAAACGATTTATATATTTATGCTAGTGAAAAAAACAACTGGAATATCGTCCCAGATAATAAAGAAGGAATAAGAGTTTCGTTTGACAAAAAGAGTGCTGATGGGTGGTTTTTGCTTAGAATGAGTGTGCATGATCCGGTTATGCCGCTTAATATTGAAAGCAACAAAATAGGAGGGGTAACTTTAATATTAGAAGATTTTATCAAGTTTATTGATAAGTATAAAGAAATAGATTTTTCTCAGATTAAAGATCATATCCAAAAAGTAAAAATGAGAAAAAGTTAAACAGATTTTTAAATTTATAATTTTAGCCCTAAAATTTGAGTAATTTCGCTAAATTAATATATTTTTTGTTTTTAATTCGATCTGATTGTGCAAATGGGAGAAAATGTTGTGTGTGTTTGAATATTAAGCTTTAATGTGGTATAATGAAAATGTAAAAGTAAAGGAATGATGTGTTGTGAAAAGATTTATTGCGGTGATTTTAAATATTTCTACATTAATGACATTTACACCAAAATCAGTATTTGCTATAAAAGCACAATGTACAAGATCAGGGAATAATCTAATAACTGCAACAATAAATAAACCAGTTACATATCCTTGGACAAACAATGACATGACAGCTCATTGTCTTGGAGTTTTAGAGGTTAAAATAAAAAATCCACAAAATTTAATGCAAAATACTACAATCCAAGTAAAAGCTAATAAAGAACCTTTAAAGTATTTTAATTGGAGTAATATAGATTGGAAAAATTCATCTATAATGCAACGAACCGGAATAATTTTAAAGGTTATTTTTGACACTATATTTTTTCAAAGATCGTTTAAACGTAAATATGTAAACTCATTTAAATTAACAGGCTTGCCAGTTCAAGTATCGTGGTATAATGTGCCAGAGAGGCTGTTAAATTGGCTTTTTGATAGGCGTATACCGATAGAGTATAGATTAATTCAAATTGCCCCTGATAAAGTAAAAAAATTGACGGCAAACTTTGTAAAACCAGGGCAAAAGAAACCAGAAGTTATAAATAACGAAGATATATATAAAAATATTCAGAATCTTAATGGAAAAAGTGATGTTGTTAAACTTCGAGATGAGCTTTTAAAGAGGGCTCTTAGTGCTTTAAATAATCCAAATGTTGATTCTTATGATCCTTTTAATTTAATAGAAAATGGCAATTTTTTAAAGTTAGGCGATTATAAAGAACAAATAGATACTTCTCTTTATTATTCTAAAAAAGAAACTGATGAAAAAAATAAAGAAATCGAATCAGAAAAGAAAAAAATATGTGATGAATTTGCACAAATATACAACGAAGATTTAAAAAGCCAAGGAGTTTTAGGAACCCTTTCCGCAGAAAAGCCAAGTTTAAACTTTGCAATTGTTGTAAATGATAATATTGATGATAGTGCAGAAAGCTATAAACTAAGTCATTTTCTTGCTATTAATGGTCATAATTTTTTAAAGTCCGATAAATCTATTATAGAATTTGATGCTCAGAAATTATTTACTGTTCCAGAGTCAGGTTTACCAGCAGATGAAGAACAGCGGAATAGAGCACTTGCAGACATTGAGGCAACTAAAGCAAAACCTGGTTTTAAACAGTGGACGAAAAATAAATTTGACAATTTTGTAAAAGTAATAAAATTTATTTTACCTCAATTTACAACCGATTTTATTGGCTCTGTGTGTGAACTACTAGGTCTTAATTTGGGAGGTAATTATAATGGAACTTATTTAGTTCCAGATGATAATGAGCATGCAAGTGAAGAACAAGCGGCAGGCGTACACCAGCAGAATCCGCAGCAACCAGGCGGCAATGTAGGGGCTCAACAAGGTAATGGCGGTAACGGTGCTGTGCAGCCGAACTCACCGCCGCAGCATCAAGGTGGCAATGTAGGGCCTCAACAGGGTAATGGCGGTAACGCTGCTGCACAGCAGAATCCACAGCAACCGCAGCAACAGCAAAATCCGCCGCAGCAGCAACCACAACAGCAGCAAGCTGATGGGCAGCCAAATGTTGTAGTTAATGTTATCCAAAATCAACAGCAAAACCAAAATAATCGGCCTCAATTAGCAGTAAGTGATCCACAGATTCAAGTGCACTGATGTTTTGTTTTAATGCGATTTTTGAATGATACTAAATATATAAAGCGATTGTTTACCTTAGGTGATGACAATCGCTTTTTGGCTGTAAAGAAACTTCGAATTTTTATTTTTATGTAGCTTCTTTTACAGAGTAGTTATTTAAGAGCCCAAAACTTATTGAAAGAGCTTCATCAACTAAATTCATTGCAAAGGTATCAAGACAGCCAGTTTTTTCTTTTAACCGTTTTTTATCAAGAGTTCTAATTTGTTCTAAAAGAACTACAGAATCTTTAGAAAGTCCGCAGCCATGCCCTCTAAGCTGAATGTGAGTGGGAAGATTAGCTTTTGTATGTTGACTTGTTATTGCAGCTGCAATTACAGTGGGACTAAATTTATTTCCTACATCGTTTTGTACAATTAAAACTGGTCTGATTCCGCCTTGTTCTGAACCAATTACAGGACTTAAATCCGCATAGAAAATATCTCCACGTTTTATAGTCACCTTTTTCACGCTCCGAAATTTTATTATTATTTATGGACAAGAATATTTTTACCTGATTTTAATAAAAATAAACATTAAAATTAAACTTATCAATACATAATATTAAATTTAGGGTTAAAGTGACAAAAAAAGACTTTTGATTTTTAAATTCAAAAGCCTTATTTTTTATGATCTTATATTTTATAAACTGCGATTCCTGCCATATCTGGCCCTGTATGCACACCTAAAACGGCAGTAACCGGATTAATCTCGCAGGACTTAACTTTGCAATATTTTTTTATTTCAGACTTAATTTTTTCTGCGATTGCTTTATTAGAAGAATAAGTTAAAGATATAGCAACTTCAGCATTATTAAAACGAGTTTTAATCTCATTTATAAGCGATAAAATAGCTCGATTAAATCCAATAGTTTTTGATGCAGTTTCGTAAATTCCATCATCGTTAACTTTAATTACAGGACATAACTTTAATAAATTTCCAACAGTACCAGCAACTTTGCCAATTCGGCCACCTTTTATTAAATATGTAAGGTCTCGAACACAGAACATAGCGGTCATTTTTTTTCTAATTTCTTTAAGTTTGTTTATAATTTCCTGAACATTATCGGTAGTTTTGAAGGCAGCTATAGCTGCCATAATTAACATATTTTGAGCGCAAGATAACGTTTTTGTGTCAAAGCAATGTATATTTAATCCCTCATATTCACTTGCAACAACTCTAATCAAATTAAAAGTTCCTGACAGCCCAGATGAAATGCCTATATAAATTGCATCTGTGCAACCTTCAGACTTGGCCCTATCAAAGGCATCAATGATATCATGTCTATATGGCAGAGAAGATTTTGGAATTTCTTTTTCTATCAAAGGATAAATTTCACTGCTACTAATATTAACTCCGTCAAGATACTCTTTATCAGAGAAGCAAATTCTAAGTGGAATCACTTTTATGTTATACTTTTTTATAATTTCCTTAGATAAATCTCCAGCAGAATCAGTTATTATAGCAATTTTTTTCATAATTTCCTCCCAAAACAAAATTATTTTTTATTTATACTTTACTTAAACTGAATTTAAAATTTTATCAGAAAATTCGTAAAATTGTTTTAAAGTTTCAAGTTTACAGGCCATGCTTCTAAAAGCAGCAGCACTTTGAAATCCTTTTATATAATAAGTAATGTGTCTACGAGACTTTAGCATCCCTAATTTTTCTCCGTAATTTTTGCATATTGATTCAATATGCAAAATCATAATTTTTAATTTTTCTTCAAAAGTTGGTATTTTATATTTATTTTTAGTATTGAAAAAATTATTAATTTCTGAAAAAATCCAAGGTTTTCCCAAAGCGGCTCTGCCAACCATAACCATATCACAACCAGTTTTATTCATCATATTATATGCGTCCTGTCCACAAGAGATATCTCCGTTGCCTATGACGGGAATTTTGACAGACTTTTTCACTTTTTTTATAATATCAAAATCGATTCCCGGTTTATACATTTGCTCACGAGTTCTTGCATGAATAGTAATAGCATCGGCGCCAGAATTTTCACATATTTTAGCAATCAGTGGAGCATTTGGGGCAGTGATATCCCAACCTTTTCTAATTTTTACCGTAACAGGAATATTAACAGCTTTTTTTACAGCGTTAACTATTTTTCCGCAGAGCTCAGGAGACTTCATTAATATTGCTCCACCACCACTTTTATTCACTTTAGGTGCCGGGCATCCCATATTTATATCAATTATATCTGGTTCGTATTTTAATGCAAAGTAAGCTGCCTTGGCCATTGTTTCAGGATCATCTCCGAAAATTTGGATAGCACACGGATGCTCATTGTTAGATAATTCTAAAAGTTCAATTGTTTTTTCATTATAAAAAGAAATCCCACGAGAACTAACCATTTCACTCGTAACATATCCTGCACCAAATTTTACACATAATTCTCTAAAAGTTTTATCAGCAACACCAGCCATTGGAGCCAATGCAGCAAATCCATTTATTTTAACGTTTCCAATTTTCAACCACATTCCTCCCTCTAGGCTGATTTTTGCAACATAAGTTTAACATATTTTAAGCAGAAAGTCTATGACCATAATATTAGTACTATAAAAGTGTTTACTGATTTATTTTATTAAGTGTGATATAATAACTTTATAAATTTTTTGGAGTGTTATTAAAATGAAACTGCTTGTTTTGGATGGAAATAGTATCTTTAATAGAGCTTTTTATGGCATAAAACTTTTAACTACAAAAGATGGATTTTATACCAATGCGATATATGGTTTTTTAACTATGCTAAATAAATTAAAAGAAGAGATTAACCCTGATGCAGTTGCCATAGCTTTTGATACGAAATCACCAACTTTTAGACATAAAAGCTATAAAGAGTATAAGGCCAATAGAAAAGGTATGCCAGAGGAGTTAGCGCTGCAGTTTCCGGTATTAAAAGAGCTACTTAGTGATATGGGCTATAAACTTGTTGAAAAAGAAGGCTATGAAGCAGACGACATATTAGGTACGCTAGCTTTTGCGTGTGAAAAGTCTGGCGAAGAATGTATAATTGCTACTGGAGATAGAGATAGTTTGCAACTGGTTTCTAAAAATGTTTCGGTAAGAATTGCTGCAACAAAATTTGGCAAACCAGAAGTAACTCTTTATGACGAGAATAAAATTAAAGAAGTTTATGGTGTTAATCCAAAACAGCTTATTGACGTAAAAGCAATTCAAGGAGATGCTTCCGATAATATTCCTGGAGTTGCAGGAATCGGAGAGAAAGGTGCAGGTGAATTAATTAAAAAGTATGGTTCAATTGAGAATATTTATGAAAATATAGATACAATCGATATAAAAGAAGGAATCCGAAAAAAATTAATTGCATCAAAAGAAAATGCTTTTTTAAGTAAATATCTTGGAACAATTATAAAAAATGTTCCTATAGATTTAAATTTAAAGAATTATATTCCTGAAAAAATGAATGAAGTAAAAGTTTTAGAAATTCTTTCTGATCTTGAAATGTTTTCTATTATAGAAAAAATGGGATTAAAAACAAATTTAAAAAAAGGAAATTTGAAAGTTGAAAATAACGAAAATAAAAAAGTTAAAGTAGTTTTAAATGAGTCTTTAATTAATTTAGAAAAAATTGCAAAAAAAGAGAGGTGTTTATGCTTTTTATTATCTTACGAAAATGATAAAGTAAGTAATATTGGATTTTATTTAAATAATACAGTTTACATTTTGAATGATTTAACTAAAATAAAAAGCTTTTTAAAAAGTATTCTGGAAGATGAAAGAATATCAAAAATAACTTGTGATATAAAATCAATTTATAAGACCATGTGTGCTATGGCGATATCTGTAAGAAATATAAAAATGGATGTCCTCTTAGCTGCATATTTACTCAACCCTTCGAGCAAAAGCTATGATTTAGAAAAATTGATTAAAGAATATAAAGTAAAAGAAGTAAAACTTATTTGTCAATCTGATAATAATGCATTTGCTAGAGAAGTTGTAAAGCTTAAAGAGCTGAGTGAAAATATGGAGATTAAAATTAAAGAAAATAAGCAAGAATCTTTGCTAGAAAATATAGAAATTCCGCTTGCTAGAGTCTTAGCTGAGATGGAGACAACTGGATTTTTTGTTGATTCAAAAGGGATAAAAAAATACCGAGCAAATTTGGAGCAAGAATTACAAATTTTGCAAGAAAAAATATATAATATTGTGGGAAGAAATTTTAATATCAATTCGCCTAAACAGTTAGGAGAAGTTCTTTTTGAAGAGATGCAGCTTCCGAAAGGGAAAAAAACGAAAAATGGATATTCAACAAGTGCAGAAGTTCTTGAAAGCATAAGAGGGTTGCATACGGTTGTGGATTTAATTTTAAATTATAGAGAACTTTCTAAATTGAAAAGTACGTACTGTGATGGGATTCTTAAGGTTATTTCTTCAGATGGAAGAATCCATTCTCGATTTAATCAGGTAG